>NZ_REBW01000135.1 GCF_007692535.1 Thioalkalivibrio sp.
CTATACCTTGTGGCGAAAGTGGTTTAGGCTTCTTGGATTAAGCCACTGATATCGCCATGAACGCCATCGACTTCACCAACCCCGAGCTGTATCTCAACCGCGAGCTGTCGCTGCTCGAGTTCAACCGGCGGGTGCTGGAACTCGCGCTGGACGAGAGCTACCCGCTGCTGGAGAGGCTGCGACTCCTGTGCATCTCCTCGACCAATCTCGACGAGTTCTTCGAGGTGAGGGTGGGTTCCCTGCGCCAGCAGGTGGCGCTCAACGTCCAGGCCCCGGGTCCCGACGGGCTGTCGGCTCAGGAACAGCTGGCGAAGATCAGCGTGATCGCGCACCAGCTCGTCGCCGAGCAGTACCGCACCCTGAACCAGGTGCTGATTCCCGAGCTGGCCGAGAAGGAGATCCGCTTCATCCGGCGCACCCATTGGAACGAGGCGCAGCAGAACTGGCTGAAATCCTTCTTTCAGGAGCAGCTGCAGCCGGTATTGAGCCCGATCGGACTCGATCCTGCGCATCCCTTCCCCCGCGTCCTGAACAAGAGTCTCAACTTCATCGTCACCCTGAAGGGCAAGGATGCCTTCGGACGCGAATCGCGCCGCGCCGTGGTGCAGGCGCCGCGCTCCCTGCCCCGCGTGGTGCGCCTGCCGCGCGAGGTCGCCCAGGGGGACAACGACTTCGTGTTCCTGTCGTCGATCCTGCACGCCCATGTGGGCGAGCTGTTCCAGGGCATGAAGCTCACCGGCTGCTACCAGTTCCGGCTGACGCGCAACTCCGATCTGTTCGTGCGCGAGGAGGAGATCGACGATCTGCTGAACGCCCTCGAAGGCGAGTTGCCGCAGCGCAACTACGGGGAGGCCGTCCGGCTGGAAATCGCGGACAACTGCCCGGAAGACGACGCCCGCTTCCTGCTGGCGCACTTCAACCTGACCGAGAGCGAGTTGTACCAGGTGCACGGGCTGGTGAACCTGAACCGCCTGATCGCCGTGCACGACCTGGTCGACCGTACCGATCTGAAGTTTCCGCCCTTCATCCCCAGCCTGCCCAAGTACCACGGCGCCGGCATCAGCATCTTCGATGCGATCCGCAAACAGGAACTGCTGCTGCACCACCCCTACGAGTCCTTCATGCCGGTGATCGAGTTGGTGCGCCAGGCCGCGCGCGATCCGGCGGTGCTCGCGATCAAGCAGACGCTGTATCGCACCGGGACCCGATCGCAGCTGGTGGAACTGCTGATCGAGGCGGCGCAGTCGGGCAAGGAAGTCACGGTGGTGATCGAGCTGCGCGCGCGCTTCGACGAAGAGGCCAATATCGAACTCGCCAACCGCATGCAGGACGCGGGGGTGCACATCACCTATGGCGTCGTCGGCTACAAGACCCATGCGAAGATGGCCTTGGTGGTACGCCGCGACAACGACCAGATCACCCGCTATGCCCACCTCGGCACCGGCAACTACCATGCCGGCACGGCCAAGGCTTACACGGATTACGGGCTGCTCACCGCCGACCCGGTCATCACCGAGGATGTACACCGGGTTTTCCAGCAACTGACGGGGCTGGGCAAGGTCTCGAAGCTGAAGGATCTACTGCAGGCTCCATTCACTCTGCATGCCGCGATCATCGAGCGGATCGAGCGCGAAACGGCACTCGCCGCTGCCGGCAAGGCCGCCGTGATCTCCGCGCGCATGAACTCGCTGATCGAACCACAGGTCATCCACGCGCTGTACCAGGCCTCCAGTGCCGGGGTACAGGTCAAGCTGCTGGTGCGTGGAATCTGCTGCCTGCGTCCCGGGGTACCGGGGGTCTCGGAGAACATCGAGGTGCGATCGGTGCTTGGGCGCTTCCTCGAACACTCGCGCGTCTTCTACTTCGGCAACGATGGTCAGCCCGAATTATTCATGTCGAGTGCCGACTGGATGCCGCGTAACTTCTTCCGCCGGGTGGAGGTGGCGTTCCCGATCAAGGATCCGAAACTGCGCGAGCGCGCGGCGGAGGAGTCGCTGTTCTCGTACATGCGCGACAACACATCGGCCTGGGTGCTGCAGAAGGACGGCAGCTACCAGCGCCAGTCACCCGCCAACGGCGCGACGCCCTACTCCGTGCAGCACGACCTCCTGGCGAGACTCGCAAACCGGTAACCGGGACCGCTCCCGGTCCGATTGCCAGCGCTTCAACGCGCCTTCAGTGTGAAGCCCAGTCCCGCGATCTGCTCCGCCTCGTTCTCCAGGTCCGCCGCGGTCAGCGGATGGTCCGCGAGCCAATCCGATGCAAATTCGAGGGCGATGCCGTTACGGGTCGCGGTGACCGCCTGGATCGGCACGGCTTCGTCGGTACGCGAACGGTGCAGCAGCACGGCCAGGCGCAGCAGGATGGCGAGCCGGATCAGGCGCTTGCGCCGCGCCTTGGGCTGTTCCTCGAACAGGTTTTCCTGCAGCCGTCGCCGGTGGGCACGCACCAGCAGGGCCATGTCCGACTGCTCCAGGCGCGAGAAACCCGGCAGGTCGGCATGGGTCAGGATGTACTCACCATGCTTGTGATACCGGCTGTGCGCCAGCGCCAACCCGATCTCGTGCAACTCCGCGGCCCAGTTCAGCAGATCGCGCTCACTGTCGCCGAGATTCCAGGTCTCCGCCACGGGCGCGAAGAGACGCTGCGCCTCCGCCATCACGCGGTCGGCATGGGCCGCATCCACGGCGAAGCGCTTGCGCAGGTGGTGACTCGTGCGTCCGCGCACGTCCTCGTGATGGAAACGCCCGAACAGGTCGTGCACCACACCCTCGCGCAGGGCGCCGTCGGAGGTGGTCAGACGCTCGATCCCCAAGCCGCGGAAGGCACCGATGATCACGGCCAGCCCGCCGGCGATCACCGGGCGCCGATCGTCGCTCAGGCCGGACAGGTCCAGGCGGTCGATCTCTCCGACCTCGATCAACTGTGTACGCAGGGATTCAAGCCCGGACAGGCTCATCCCCGGCGTCTTCTCGATGCCGGTCTCGTGCAGGATCCGGTCCAGTGCTAGCAGCGTTCCCGACGAACCCAGGGCCTGTTCCCAGCCCAGGCTCCGGTATGCAGTCACGATCGGCTGCAGCTCCAGCTGCGCGTGCAGTTCGGCCTGGCGGAACCTCCGCGCGGTGATGCGGCCATCGGGGAAATGCAGCGCAGTGAAGGTCACGCAGCCCATCTGCAGGCTTTCCGCGAGCTGCGGCTCGAAGCGCTCCCCAATGATGAATTCCGTGCTGCCGCCGCCGATGTCGATCACCAGCCTGCGGCCGCCATCGTCGGCCAGGCTGTGGGCCACGCCCAGAAAGATCAGCCGAGCCTCCTCGCGCCCGCCGATGATCTCGACCGGGTGCCCCAGCGCCTCCTCGGCGAGTTGCAGGAAGCGGCGCGCCGACCGCGCCTTGCGCAGGGTGTTCGTACCCAGGGCCCGCACACTGCCGAGCGGCAGGGTGCTCAGACGCTGGCCGAACCGACCCAGACACTCCAGCGCCCGTTGCTGGGCCTCCGCGGAGAGCCGGTTCCTGGCATCCAGCCCGCTTGCGAGCCGGACCGTCTCCTTCAGTCGGTCGACCACGATCACCTCGCCCTCGTGCCAGCGCGCGACGATCATGTGAAAGCTGTTCGAACCCAGGTCCACCGCTGCGACGGTGTCGAATCCGCCCTGCCGTCTTCCCGCCCGGTCCGGTTTTTCTGCTGCCATCGTGTCCCCTAGAGCTTTCTCAGACCATACTGCGGAAGTTTCCAGATCAATTCCACAGCGCCCCGGCCCGGCCCATCGGGGATGCGCAGCGCGCAGGCGGCT
The DNA here is from genome assembly GCF_007692535.1 of Thioalkalivibrio sp. Taxonomy (GTDB): domain Bacteria; phylum Pseudomonadota; class Gammaproteobacteria; order Ectothiorhodospirales; family Ectothiorhodospiraceae; genus Thioalkalivibrio. The sequence goes on from NZ_REBW01000135.1 coordinate 3,794, forward strand.
CCCTTCTCCATCGGCACCGGGGCACCGCGCCCGCAGAGCCACTCTCCCAGCAGCAGGGACAGATCCGGCTCGTGCCCGACCAGTACGCCGGTTTGTCCGCGCCCCAACCGCGGCTGCAGCCACTCTCCCAACGTGCCGGGATCCCAGGGTGGCAGCAGGAAGTCCGGGGCCTCTACCGGCCGGTCGAAAACTTCGGCGATCCCCTCCGCCGTCTGTCGCGCCCGCGTGTACGGGCTGCTCCAAAGGTGGTCCAGCGTACCCAGGAGCCGATGCAGGCCCGCGGCGGCGGCCCGATTGTGTTGCCGACCCTCGGCGGTCAGTGGCCGCTCCCGATCCGGACGCCCCGTCTCCCGGCGGAACCGGTCGGGGTCACCCGCCTGGGCATGCCGGACCAGCACCAGGAGACGTTCGTGTACTTCGGGCATCGTCTTCATCGGCTCCCCTCCCGGTCACTGCGTGAAACATTCCGAGGTGTGGACATCGATCGGTCCTCCTGACGGGACGGCACCCGTGCATCAACACGGCAGGAAAGCTACCATGAATGCCCAAAGCCTGCCGCGCTTCCAGGCCCAGAACCATCAGCCGAGATCCGTCCATGTGCCGCCACGTCGCTTATATCGGCCCGGAATTGTCGCTGCAGGAGATCCTTTTCCTGCCACCGCACAGCCTGGTGCGCCAGGCCAGCGAACCGGAGGAACTGCGTTATGCGCGCCTGAACGCGGACGGCTTCGGCTTCGGCTGGTACGGCGAGGACGACAACGCCGTGGTGTACCGCCGGGCCGACCCCATCTGGCAGGACCCGAACCTCGCCGAACTCGCGCGCAACCTCTATGCCGACCTCTGGCTCGCGGCCGTCCGCAGTGCCTCGCCGGGTTTTGGCGGCGATGTCGTGAATGCCCAACCGTTCGCACTCGGGGACCTGCTGTACAGCCATAACGGCCTGATCGAGGGCTTCCGTCCGGGGATCCGGCGGCAGATCCAGAACATCATCGAGCCGGAGGTCGAGGCGGACATCCTGGGCACGACCGACTCCGAGCATCTCTTCGCACTGATGCGCCAGTATCTGCTCGATGACGCGGATCTGAGCCTCGAGGGCGCGATGATCGAGGCCTTCTCGACGATCGAGTCCTGGCTCGGTTCGGATCGTGCCTTGCTGAACGTGATCCTGACCGATGGCGAACGGCTGGTCGCCAGTCGCCACGCGGTGAACGACGTCAGCCCCAGTCTCTATTACACCAGCGACGACGACAGCTTTCCCGAGGGCGCCGTCGTCATCGCCTCCGAGCCGCTGACCGAGCGCGAGCGCTGGCGCAGCATCCCGGAGGGTCATATCCTCGTGGTGGTGCCGGACGAACCGCCGGAACTGCTCGCACTGTGACGTCCGCCCCGTACCGGCGCACCCGCACAGTGCAGACTTTCACGCCGGCGGTCACTCCAGCGTACGTCTTCCGGGTGTGATCCGACCCGGAAACGCTCATGCCCCCAGACGAGGCTCCCGACCATGTTTCGACTGCCGTTTGCCCTGATCCTCATCGCGATTTTCTGCGCCGGCGCGCCCGTTGCATCGGCCGACGACGGGTCCACCCTGCTCAAGATCACTGCCCATGCCGAAAGCGAGATCGGGAACGACCTGATGACCATGCACCTCAAGGCGGAGCGGCGGGAAACCGAGGTGGCGCAGGCGACGGCCGCGGTCAACCAGCTGATGCGCGATGGTCTCGAGCGCGCGATGCGGGTCCCTTCCATCGAAGCGCGCAGCCTGGGCTACAGCACATCCCCTGTGTACGACCGCGACCGCAGCCGTACCGAGCCGGTTGCCTGGCGGGTCGAGCAGAGTATCGAACTGAAGAGCAGGGATTTCGACAGGCTCACGGAGATGGCGGCCGAACTGCAGGGCCTGGGACTCGCGATCACGCAGATCCACTTTTCCATCAGCCCGGAGACACGCGCGGCGTACCAGCAGGACCTGCTGCTCGAGGCCATCCGGAAGTGGCAGCGCATCGCCCAGGAGATGGGGGCTGCCATCGGCGCCTCGCACATCTTCCCGCGGAAACTCAGGATGGCGGATGACGGATTCCCGATGCCCCGACCGATGCTGGCGATGCGAGCGATGGAAGAGGCCGACGCGGCTCCCGCGCTGGAGGCCGGACGGTCGACGCTGCGGGTCACGGTCTCTGGCGAGGCCCGTGCCTACGGGGCCGCCACACTGCGGACCCTGGACCGCCGCTGAGAGCCCACTCGGATCGTCCCCCGGGGCATGCAACCTCCGGGGATTCCCTGCTCTGCGTCGGTCAGGGCGCCAGCAGCAACTCCAGCTCGCCCTCGCGGACCTCCAGCGCTTCGATGCCCGCGCCGAACCCGCCGAGGCCGCTGGTCGCGAGCAGATCGTTTCCTTTCCAGCCTCCCAGCCAGGCATCCGGCAGGGGGACCCCACCGACACTGATCCCGAGCAACCGCGCCTCGAGCCGCTCATCCCGTGTCAGCAGCTGCAGTCCGGTCCGAACACGCAGGCTGCGTCCCCCGAGCAGGGGCAGGTCCTCGGGCACGTCGATCAGGAAACTCGCGCTGACCTGACCCGGCGACAGCCGTATTGCAGCCCGTCCGGCCAGCGCGGGATCGCGGGCGATCGCGGCGTTGAGTTCACGCTCGGTAAAGCGAATCCTGCGCTCGTCCGGATCCTCGGCATAGATCTCGGGCACCAGGGCGCGATCGGCATCGTCTTCCGGGGCCGGCGACGGCATCGCTTCCGGACGCGGCTCAGCGACCGCGGCATCGCGCAACGCCGCCAGCTTGAGATCCAGTGCCCGCTGCTCCTGCGGCGTCAGGGTCACCGGGACATCGCGCTGGGCCTGCAGCAGATAGGCGATCCAGGCACCCGCCAGGATCAGCAGCAGGACCAACAGGACGACCAGCACCCAGGCCAGGCGTGGCGATCGGTCTGTTTTCACGGGCGGGGTTCTGTCCACGAGTCCTGCACCTATTTTCTGCAGCCTGCGACGGTAAACGGTAGCATAGGACCGTCACATCGGCATTGGAGCGGATTCATGCGCGCGGCCCTCCTCATCGTGTTGGCCTTTCTTTTGGCGACCCCCGGCTACGCCGGCCCACAGGCCTTCAGCCCGGAGGTCGCGGCCGACCTGAGCGCCGAAGAACAGCGGCTCGAAGCCGAACGCCACCTGGCGCTGGAACCACCGGACCTGGTGGAGGCCCGGCGCTGGCTGGAGAGTGCTGCGGAAGGCGGCTCGGTCGAGGCCATGGCGGCGGCCGGCTGGCTCTACGAACAGGGTCTGGGCGTGGAGCCGGATGCCACCCGCGCGCTCGAGTACTACACGCAGGCCTATGAAGCGGGTGAGAACGAATACGGGTTGCGCATCGGCTGGTTGCATATCCAGGGTCTCGGGATGGAGCCGGACCGGGCTGAGGGAGAGGCCTGGTTCCGCCGGGTGATCGAGGAGCGCGACGACAGCGCTGCACGCCTCGCGCTGGGAACGATGCTGATCGCCGACGCCGCCGCCAGCCTGCGTCCCGACCGAGCCATCGAAGCGCGCGATCTGCTCGATCGTGCCCTACAGGACGGCATCACCGAGGCGGCGTACTATCTGGCTCAGATCCACGTCGAAGGGATCGGCAACCTGCCCGCCGACCCGCGGCGCGCCGCCTACTACATGCGGATCGGCGCCGAGGCTGGCAATCCCGAAATGCAGGGCTGGCTGGCCCTGCTGCACGCCCGCGGCGATGGCGTTCCGATGGACCTGGTCGAGGCACACAAGTGGGCCAGTCTCGCGGCGTCGGGAGGAGATACGACCGGTGAACGGCTTCGGCGGGAACTGGCAACCCACCTCGACCAGGCGGAACTGCTCGAGTCCCGGCGCAGGGCACTGCAATGGCTGAACGAGCAATGATTTCTTTTAATCAATTCAGGAAGGAGCCTAATCCATGATTGAAATTTCTGGTCTCCTCGGTCTGGTACTGCTGGTCCTGGTCATCTGGGCCATCGTCAGCACAGTACAGAGCGGCGCCTCCACCGGCACGAAGGTGATCTGGATCGTAGTCCTGGTGCTACTGCCCCTGCTGGGCTTCATCCTCTGGCTGATCTTCGGACCGCGCGCGGGCCGCTAACTTTCATGGTCCTGCGCCACCCCTGACGATGAAAAGCCGCAAACTGTAGGTGGGGTTAGCCCAAAGGGCGTAACCCGACGGGTCTCGCACCCACCTACGGCCGCAAAACAGCGTCGTCCCCGGCACAGCGATCGGCTAACGCGTTTTCCGCAGCGCCGATCAGGTTCCGCGCTTCGGGCGCAGGGCCGTGGTCCGCCCGGTCTCCGTGTTCAGTTCGAGCAGTTCCCCGGCACGATCCGGAGGAACTTCCGCCCAGTCGAAACGCCAGCGCCAGTTGCCCTTGGTGGTTCCCGGAGTGTTCATGCGGTGCGCGCTGCCCAGTTCCAGCGCATCCTGCATCGGGATCACCGCAAGCCGGGCCGGCGATATCATTGCCGCGCGGATCAGCGCCCAAGGCATGGAGGCGCCCTCCGGCTGACCGAGCTTGTCGAGGACCCGGGTCCGGGCCTCCGGCGGTAGCGAATCGAACCAGCCCCGCGTCGTGTCGTTGTCATGCGTGCCCGTATACACCACCCCGCGCTCGACGTGGTGCTCGGGGAGATAGGGATTGTCGGGGCCGCCGTCAAAGGCGAACTGCAGGATCTTCATCCCGGGCAGCCCGTAGCGGTCACGCAGCGCCGTGACCTCGTTGGTGATCACGCCCAGGTCCTCCGCCAGCAGAGGCAGTTCCCCGAAGCGCTGCAGCAGCATCTCGAAGAACGCGGCACCCGGCCCGGGTTTCCATTCTCCACCGATGGCCGTTGGCTCACTCGCGGGAATCGACCAGTAGGCCTCGAAGCCGCGGAAGTGATCGATGCGCAACGCGTCGAGGCCCTCGAGCGCCCAACCGATCCGCCGCAGCCACCAATCGTAGCCATGCTCGGCCATGTAGTCCCAGCGGTAATGCGGATTGCCCCAGCGCTGACCGGTTTCGGAGAAATAATCCGGGGGGACCCCGGCCACCGTGTGCGGCTGGCCGTCCGCGTCCAGGTCGAAGTTCTCCGGATTCGCCCAGACATCGGCGGAGTCGTGGGCGACAAAGATCGGCATGTCGCCGAGCAGAAGAATGTCACGGGCATTGGCCTGGGCGCGCAGCGCCGACCATTGCCGGAAGAAAACGAACTGGGCAAAACGGACCGCTTCCAGCGCCTCTTTTGCCTCCGCACGCAACTGCTCCAGCCGCCCCGGCGAACGATGCAGCAGCGGCTCCGGCCAGGTCCACCAGGGACGGTTGCCTTGCAGCCGCTTGATCACCGCGAACAGGGCGAAGTCTTCCAGCCAGTCGGCCCGGGCCCGGCAGAACTCCAGGTAGTCCGCCCATCCCGCCCCACCCGCCGCCTCCACGGTTGCGCGCGCTTCCGAGAGCGCCTGCCCGATCGGCGCTCGCGCAGAGGCCGCACGGATCCAGCCGTCCTTGACCAGCGCTTCCAGATCGATCAGCCGGGTGTCTCCGGCGAAGGCGGAGACGCAGGCGTACGGGGAACCGTCGGCCTGCGGCGGGTTGATGGGCAGGATCTGCCAGACACTGAAACCGGCTTCCTCCAGCCAGCCGAGGAAACGCCTGGCCTCGGCGCCGATCCGGCCAACCGGTCCCGGACCCGGCAGGGAGGTGGGATGGAGGATCAACCCCGCGCGGCGTTTCTCCATCAGGCAGTTCTGGAGTTCGGTTTGGCTCACGGGTGTGCCTGCCCCCGTCGCATCGTGCCCCCGGTCGCCGGATCGCCACCGCCGGTCGAAAGCACCACCGACAGCGACTCCGGAACCGCGAGACCCGCGCGCTGATACAGCGCTGCCAGGTGCCGTCGATACAAGGCCTCGAAGTCCCCGACCGAGCCCGCCGGATTGTAGGCGCCGAACCACCAGCACCAGTCGGATCCCTCGCAGATCGCCAGCTGCTCCAGCAGCGCATCCGTGTGCAGCTCGGAATGCTGCCGCACCGCGGCATCCACCGCCTGTTTCGCCTCGATCAGGCGATCCCAGCCAAGATTCTTTTCCGGATCGCCGATCCAGGTGGAGAAGGTTCCGTAGACCCAGCTCCCGGCCACGATGGCCGGGAGTTCGGGGGCGCTCCCGGAACGGAGATCGCAGATGTCAGCAAAGGTGCGCAGGTTGATGCGCGGATGGTCGGACAGACGCTCGTAGAGACCCTGCAGGAAATGGAAGCCGTTGTCCGGGTAATACTCCCAAGCGTTCTCGCCGTCGAGGATCACCGACACCACCCCACCCACGGGGGGCGCATCGACGATGTTTTCCAGGTGATGAATGAAGTCGCCCACGGCGTCGCGCGCATGCCAGTCGGCGTACCGGAAGCCGATCGCGTCGGACAGTCCATCGTCCCGGAAGAAGGTGAGCATGCGCGTGCCCGCCAGCCCATAAGGCTGGTGCAGCCAGCCGTCGCGCGGGCCTTTCTCGGCGTCGGGCAGAGCCGCCAGGCTGTTCGCGAGCACGGTCTGGCCGCTCGCCGCCCACGCCAGGCCATATTCATCGAGCAGCTTCAGTGTGGCGGTGCTGATACCGCCTTCAGAAGGCCAGCAGCCTTTCGGAGCGAAGCCGAAGTGCTTCTGAAAGACCGCGAGGCCGCGCTCGATGTGCCAGCGCACCCGTCCCTCGCCGTCCGGGTAGACGCGGTGCGTCGGCAGGATCACGTCCGGCATCGCCTCCTCCGCCGACTCGACATCCAGCAGCAGGGGCATGATCGGGTGAGCGTAGGGGGTGAAGGAGAGTTCGACCCGTCCGGACTCCGCGAGGGCCCGGTAGCGCGGAATGATGTCCCCGAGCACGTATCCGATGAGTTCCAGGAGCTGCCGGCGCGTGCCGGCGTCGTGTCCTTGTTCCTCGGCCAGCCAGCGCTGGACCTCGGGGTTGTCACGACGCACGGTGGCACCGAGCCAGGCCAGGTGATAGCAGGTCGCCAGGTCCAGGAAGAAGGCCGCGTCCAGGTGCCGTAGCAGCACCGGGTCCTCCTGCGCTCGTGCCGCGACCGGCGCCAGGCTGCGAAACAGCGGTATCGTCTCGATCATGCGCGGCGCGTGGGCACGCAGACAGACGCGGATGATCTCTGCCCGGGCAGCGGCATCGGAGGGCACGGACTCCGTCGTCAGCAGCGCCAGGACCGGGTCCGGAATCGGCTCACCGTGATTCAGAAAATCCTGGATGCGCCGGGCGTAATCCGCGATCTGCTCCAGCAGGATCGGCGCGAAGTTCACCACGGCGCGCGCCTCCGGGGCCGCCTCCAGGTGCGCTGCCATATCGGAGTAGTCCTTCATCGCATGGAGGTAGGTCCATGGGAGCGCGTAGGCCTCACGCCCCTGCTCGAAATACTGCGGCTGGTGCATGTGCCAGCACAGCACGACGTCCAGGCGCGGCTTCGGCGCCTCGGTGGCCGTACGCTTAGCGGACATAGCGTGAGAGTTGTCCGAGCATCTCGGGCGTTATCACGCGCACGCCCTTCGGGGAAATGAAGAAGTGCCGGGAATCCTCCTTCTCGTCGACGCCGATCTTCATGCCGTCCGGGATCTGGCAGCCCTTGTCGATCACGCAGCGACGCACCTCGCAGTTCTGTCCGATATGTACGCTGGGCAGAATCACCGAGTCCTGGACCACCGAACCGGCATCGACCTGCACGTCCGAGAACAACAGCGAATGGCGCACGGTGCTGCCGGAGATAATGCAGCCGCCGGAGACCATCGAGTCGATGGCCATGCCGCGCCGGTCGTCGTCATCGAAGACGAACTTCGCCGGGGGCCACTGCTCCTGGTAGGTCCAGATCGGCCACTCGCTGTCGTAGAGATTCAACTCAGGCGTCACGCCGATCAGTTCCAGATTGGCTTCCCAGTAGGAATCCACGGTCCCGACGTCGCGCCAATAGGCCTGCAAGTCGTTCTCATCGTCGCGGAAGGGGTACGCCATCACCTTGTACCGGTCGATGATCCCGGGAATGATGTCCTTGCCGAAATCGTGATTGGAACGGCTGTCGTCCGCATCACGGATCAGGCGCTCGAAGAGGAAGGCGGTATTGAAGACGTAGATGCCCATCGACGCCAGAACGACACCCGGCTTTCCGGGCATCGATGGCGGCTCGTCGGGCTTCTCCAGAAAGTCGGTCACGCGCCCCTTTTCGTCGACCGCCATGACCCCGAACGCGCGCGCCTGCTCCGGATCCACCTCGAGGCAGCCGACCGTCATGTCGGCCCCGCTCTCGACGTGGTAGGCGATCATCTGCCCGTAGTCCATTTTGTAGATGTGATCGCCGGCCAGGATCAGCACGTATTCCGGAGCATGCTGCCGAATGATGTCGATGTTCTGATACACGGCATCCGCGGTGCCGGCGTACCAGGAAGTCTCGATCCGCTGCTGCGCCGGCAGCAACTCGATGAACTCGCCGAACTCACCGCGGAGGAAACTCCAGCCGCGCTGCACGTGCTGGATCAGCGAATGCGCCTTGTACTGGGTCAGCACGCCGATCCGTCGGATTCCCGAGTTGATGCAGTTCGAGAGTGGAAAATCGATGATCCGGAACTTGCCTCCGAACGGGACCGCAGGCTTGGCCCGCCACAGGGTCAGGTGCTTGAGCCGCGAGCCGCGACCACCAGCCAGTATCAGCGCGAGTGTCTCCCGGGTCAGGCGGCTGACGAAGCGTTGCGGTTGGGGATTCATGCGATAATCCTTCGGTCCTTTGATTGAATATCAGTCCACACACTCACTGGACCGGCCACTCACTCTACCGGTATGGTCGGTGCAAACGTCCAGGTGATTCGACATCAGTATGACAACAGCCTTGCACAAATGCATCCGCCCACAAGAGGGGGAACTGGCCCGATTGCGCGAGGCTCGCTGGCACGACCCGCACCGGCTGCTGGGTCGTCACGCGCTGGATCACGAGACCTGCTGTTTCCGGACCTTCCTGCCGCATGCCACCGAGGCCTGGCTCATGGTCAGCACCGGCGAGTCGGCGGCGCTGCATCGGGAACCGATGGCTGCGCAGCCGGATTTTCCGGGCCTGTTCACCTGGACCGGTCCGCTGGCGAGCTGCCCGCTGTACCCGACCGTGCTCTGGGCGGAGGTTAACGGCCGGACGTTACAATTCGTCGATCCCTACAGCTTCCCCCCGCACATCTCCGATTTCGACCTGCACCTGTTCGGCGAGGGGCGCCATTGGCACGTCCACCGCATGCTCGGGGCGCACATCGAGACGCGGGATGGCGTCACCGGCGTCCGCTTCGCGGTCTGGGCACCGGCCGCGGAGCGGGTCAGCGTGGTCGGAGACTTCAATCACTGGGATGGCCGCGTCCATCCAATGACGGTGCACGGCAGCAGCGGGGTCTGGGAACTGTTCATCCCCGGGCTTCCCGACGGAACCCTGTACAAGTACGAGATCCGTAACCGGGATACGGGTCATATTCTATTGAAAAGCGACCCTTACGGCGCTTCTTTCGAGTTACGCCCGAATACGGCGAGCCGGGTCTTCGGCGGCTCCGGTTATGCCTGGAACGACGAGGCGTGGATGCATCGCCGCGATCCCTATGCCTGGAAGCAACGTCCCCTGAGCGTGTACGAGGTGCATCTGGGGTCCTGGCAGCGGGGCGAGGACGGCCGCTTCCTCAGCTACCGGGAGTTGGCCGACCGGCTGATCCCCTACGTGCGTGACCACGGCTTCACCCATATCGAACTGCTCCCCGTCACCGAGCATCCCTTCGACGGATCCTGGGGCTATCAGAGCACCGGTTTCTTCGCCCCGACCTCGCGCCACGGCACACCGGACGATTTTCGCTTCCTGGTCGACCAGGCCCACCAGGCGAACATCGGCGTGCTGCTGGACTGGGTTCCGGGGCACTTCCCCAAGGACAGCTTCGCACTGGCGCGATTCGACGGCACCGCGCTGTACGAACACGAGGATCCGCGCAAGGGCGAACACCGCGACTGGGGTACCCTGATCTTCAATTACGGACGCTCGGAGGTCCGCAATTTCCTGCTCTCCAGCGCCCTGTGCTGGATCGAGGACTTCCATATCGACGGCCTGCGGGTCGACGCCGTCGCATCGATGCTCTACCTCGACTACTCGCGCGAACCAAACGACTGGATCCCGAACGAATACGGCGGCAACGAGAACCTCGAGGCCATCACCTTCCTGCGGGAACTGAACCGGACGATACAGACGAATCATCCCGGCATCCTGATGATCGCCGAGGAATCCACCGCCTGGCCCGGCGTGAGCCGTCCCCCGGAGACCGGGGGGCTCGGTTTCACGATGAAGTGGAACATGGGCTGGATGCACGACACCCTGGAGTACTTCAAGCAGGATCCCGTCTATCGTTCGCACCGCCACAATCAGCTGACCTTCGGCATGCTGTATGCGTACACCGAGAACTTCGTTCTGCCCTTCTCCCACGACGAGGTGGTACACGGCAAGGGCAGTCTGCGCACCCGCATGCCGGGCAACGAATGGCAGCAGCACGCCCAGCTCCGCATGCTGTATGCGTATCAGTGGACTTACCCGGGCAAGAAGCTGCTGTTCATGGGCCAGGAATTCGGCCAGGGCACCGAGTGGGGCGAAGCCGGGCAACTCGACTGGTATGTGCTCGACTATCCCCTGCACAAGGGCCTGCTGAGCCTGGTGCGGGACCTGAACCACCTGTACCGGGACGACCCGGCGCTGCACGAGCGCGACTTCGAGCCGGAGGGTTTCGCGTGGCTGGACTGCGACGACGCCAGCCGCTCGGTACTCAGCTATCTGCGCCGGGGCAGCCACTCCAATCTCATCGTGGTGCTGAATTTCACGCCGGTCGAGCGCTTCAACTACGAGATTCCCGCGCCCCACGCAGGCTATTGGCGGGTGTTGATGAATACCGACTCCGAGTTCTACGGGGGAGCCTCGCGCGGCTCCGGCGGCGCCATGGCCGAGGCACAGCCCTACCGCGGATTCCCCGCGACCCTGCGCCTGGACCTGCCCCCGCTCGCGGTCCTCATCCTGGCCCCGGAATAGGTGCCGGCCACCCGCACGCCACCGGCCATCACCTGCTTCCCCGAAGGCCCCACCACTGCTATCATTCCCCTTTTGGGGCGGTAGCTCAGCTGGGAGAGCGTCGCGTTCGCAATGCGAAGGTCGGGAGTTCGATCCTCCTCCGCTCCACCAATGCATCAATAGAATCAGGCACCTACGGGTGCCTTTTCTTTTCACCCCCACCACCGGGGTCGGACCAAGCCAACCCACTGGTTTTTCTGAACAAATGGCAAAAAAACACCCCCCCATAAGGCCTTAACGGGCCATTTTTGGCATCAAAAACGGCGCCTCAAGGTCGGAACCCCTGCCACGCCCATTCCGGGTGACGATTCGCTACTGACATCGACCGGAAAACTCGATCCCTCCGCCTATGCGACCGTTTTGGGGGTCAAAAAGGACCGTATAAGGCGCCCATTCACCCGTTTTTACACCTATTATTCCATTTGTAACAACGACTTGGCTTGGTCCGACCCCGGGGTTCGCAACGATCGAATGAGAGAGCGAGGTGCTAAGACGAGAGCGCTGGCAGAGGCGCTGACGATTGTCCTCGTCGCGGCGGCTGTGGCGGTCGTGCTGCCGCTGGCGGTCATCACTGCAGTGGCGGCGGCGGGCATCGTGCTCCAGCCGGCGCTCGTGATCGTGCTTTCCATCGTGCTCACCCAGGGCGTGAGCTTCGGGGGTGTGGCGCTGCTTTACCTGGCGCTCCGAAGCGGCAGGATACACGTTCCGCTGAGGTGGCCGACGTCCAACGATCTGCGATGGATAGCCGGAGGCTCGGCGCTTGCGCTCGCTGCACTGAGCGTCGGTTTACTCGTGGTGTCGCTTCTCGGTCTTGGCGTCGGCGAACACCGGATTCATGAGATCGGCGTAGAGCACCCCGAAGTTTTTCTTCTGCTCATACCGCTTTCGTTCCTGCTCATCGGGCCGGGTGAGGAACTCCTGTTTCGCGGCTTGGTACAAGGCCGCCTCCGCCAGGCTTTCGGTGCCGGCGCCTCGATCGCCCTCGCCTCGGTAACGTTTGCGGCTCTGCACGTCGTGGCGCTCAGCGGCCCGCTTGCTGCCCGCCTCACCACGGTGGCCGTACTCGTGTTGCCAAGTCTGGTTTTTGGCCTCGCATACGAACGCAGCGGCAACATCGCGGTGCCGGCGGTGATCCACGGCATTTACAATGCCATACTCTTTGCCGTGAGCTTCGCCGCGATACCGGCCGAGACCGGTGGTTGACCGCGGTTAAGGCTCCCTCAGAACCAGGACGGGTTCGCGTGTGTTCTAGCGGCAGAACGGAGCGAACTGGTAGAACCGACGGCAGCGGAACTCGGATTCGCAGGCGGCCAGCTGGCTCTGGTAGCGGTCGGCGCGCTCGGCGACCTGGCCTGCCGCCCGCTGCACGCCGGGCTTGCTGCGCCAGGTTCCGCGATTGTAGCCGCCCTGGCCCTCGTGATAGGCGAGGTAGAGGTGCTCGGCATTCTGCAGCGAGACCCCTGTCATCCGGTTCGTCCGGACGTTGTACCAGCCGATAAAGTCGGTGGCATGCTTCATGTGTGTGCGTCGCGCGGTCCGGCTGCCGGCATCCGCGCGATACTCGCCCCAGACCGGGTCCTGTGCCTGGGCATACCCATAGGCGGACGAGGGTCGACGCCAGGGCACGATACCCAGCAGGCGCTTGCGATCCGGCCGCACGTGGCTGCGGAACGACGATTCCTGCTGGATGAAGGCCATCTGGGTGGCGATCGGCGTGCCCCACTTCTGCTCGGAGTCCCGGGCGTAGTCATACCAGCGCGGATGTTCGCGAAAGATTTCGCAAAGGTTGTCCTGTTTCGGCGGCGGAGCGGGCCGAAGTGTCGCACAACCGGCAATTAGCCCGATCAGCACCAGTACCAGCAGTGTACGGACCACGGTGGCCCCACAGGGAAATCGCATCTGCTCCGAATCTCCCGATTCAAGGTTCACTCGGGCCGCCAGTATAGCGAACGTTGCCGGGCGCCCCGTCCCGAACCCGCGGGTCCATCGTCTTCGGGAAAGATGGGTATCTTGTTTTTGTGGTGATGCGGGGCTCTGGCTAGCGGGCCTCAGGCAGCACGCCGTCCACCTGCAGCGCGCTGCCCGGAATCTCCGGTGCGAGAACCTCGGTCCGCCAGGATGATGGATCCCGGCCCAACCGTCTTCCTTCTGCGGCAAGCACCTGCATCACCTGTGGGTCGAAAAGCCGCTCTGTCTGGAGTGGCAGCTCGAGATCGTGCGGCACTGCGAGATAAAAGAAATCGGCCTGTGTATCGAGATCGCGCGCGAGCAGTTCGACCCCGAACTGCATGTGCCGGAGTGTCACGCGCATTCCATAGCTCGTCAGCACCTCGGTACTGCGCCTCGCCACCGGCACCCAGGACAACCTGATCAGTTCCGGATCCACGTCGAGAAAACCATTCACGATGATCCAGAACCGCAGCTTCGGCATCGCGGCACCCGGGTTCCGTGCAGTGAACTCGCGAAACACCTGAACGATCTCCTCCCGATCGAGACCCACGAACGCTGCCTGGGCCACGGCTCCGTCCGTGTAGAGAACGCCGTCGATATCCACCGGAGGGAACGCCGCGGGAATGGATGCCGAGGAGAGAAGGATGCTGTGTATCTCGGAAAGGTCCTCCGTCTCCAGCGCATGCACCGCTCTTGGACCCACGTCCCAAATGCGGAAGCGGCCGAGATCCAGGTCCGTGGATCCCAGCAGCAGCTTGCGATGCTCGGCGTGCGCATCGGCAATCTCGCGCACGGTGGCCAGATCCAACTCGGTCGCGATGCGGTCGGCCAATGCCCGATTGTCGAAGAACGACGGCTGCTTCGGCAGGAAGAACAGGAGGCCACGCAGTGTCGCGAGCCGGTCGCTCGCCTCGCGATACAACTGATCGATGCGTTCAATGGAATCATCCGTGCCCAGGAGACTGAACGGCGCGATCAATGCCCCAGTGCTCACCCCTGTTACGAGGTCGAACTCCGGGCGCTGCAACGATGAATCCTGGACCTTGGACCATCCCTGCAGCACACCAACCCCAAAAGCGCCGAACTGTCCTCCGCTGGAGAGCATCAGGACCTCATAGGTGAACGGCTCATCCGTCCCGCCCATCCCCAATTGCTCGGCATGCCGGTATTCCAGCCGCCGGAGCAGCCGTGCCGCAATTTCGTCCCTCTGCGCAAGCGAACGCGCTTCGTGCGCCGTCACGCGCTCTGCGAACGCCTGTTCCGACATCGCACGCGGCGCGGTGCCACAACCGACCACCACTGACGCTGCCAGGAGCAGCGCCAGGGAGCACGCGATCTTCTTGACCAAAGGCATCTTTCAACCACCTTGTTACGGCCCTGTCGGACCAACGGGGCACCGGTCTAACTGTGGCCCAGCCGCTGCAGGACGTCCGCCTGCGTCGTCGCGAACCGGGGTGAACCCGCGCGCAGGTCGTCCCATGCACCGGTTTCTACATATTCGGAAAGGTAAGCGTACCAAGAAAGGATAAGCGAGCTTCTGATGATCATAATCCTCCGCAGGCAAGGGAAGTCACATTGACCGCAGCGAAACGGCCAAAATCTTCGCCTGCAAGGCAGGCTCCTACAAGGGCAAAGGACCCGTGGGAGCGTGCCTTGCGCGCGAAGGGATCCTCTGCGGAGCTTCCGTGATCTTCAGGAGCGAACTTGTCGTCAGATCCCACTGGGTCCTTCCCCGCGCTCCGGCCATTCGCCGGCGGACTCGACCCTTTTGCGCCAGCAGCCATTCTGTGGGTCGAAAGCGGGCGTCCAATGCCTCAAATATCCCGGATTTACGGCTATTTTTTCTCCAACAACCACTAGGCTTGGTCCGAACCCGGGGTCCGGGGTTCCCGGGGTCACCCTTTGCACCAATACCCACGACGGGAAAGCGCGCCAGCCCGGCCCGGATCATTTACGTCCCCCATGTTGTGTCTGAGGGTCAGCTTTGCATCGCGGACCTTGCGGGCGGCGCACTGCAATGGTGCACGCGCTGCCGGGAGAATCGTGGTTGGGCTTGCGGTCTGGCGATACTGCTGTGCTGGAAGTGCATCTGGCGCCGAGGCCGGCTGCCGCCGGAGCCCCTGGCAATAAACCCAAAGGGAACTCTGCAACCAAACACTTACGCCAGAACACGCCCGTTTCATCGGCAGATATGCACACGCACTACAAAAAATAAAATGGGTGCCGCACAGCTATTGGACCGAATTGTGCTTAATCGCTGTCCACCACCATTTTTCCGGACCCGGGGACGGGATTCCGCCAACAGGAAGGTAACCCATGACCGCAAATGCCACCCGGGCCGCAGCTATCACTGCCATCACCAGCCGCAAACCAATGTCGGTAGATTTGCCGCTCCCCCTCAGCAAAATCTGGGCGAGCGACGTGTTCAACCTGGCTACGATGGAGGATTCGCTGTCGAAGAGCGCCTTCAAGGCCATGAAGAATACGGTTCAGACCGGTAGCCCCCTGGACCCAGCGACGGCCGATGTCGTTGCCGCGGCGATGAAGGAATGGGCGATGGCGAAGGGTGCCAAATTCTTTTCCCACATCTTCTACCCGATGACCAATATCACCGCCGAGAAGCATGACGGATTCATCCTGACCAATGCCGATGGTGGGGCCATGACCGAGTTCACCGGAAGCCTGCTGATCAAGGGCGAACCGGACGGCTCTTCGTTCCCGAATGGCAGCTTGCGGATGACCAGTGCCGCCCGCGGCTACACCGCCTGGGATCCCACCAGCCCGGCCTACATCATGCATACGGCCAATGGCGCCACCTTGATGATTCCCAGCGTGTTCATGTCGTGGACCGGCGAGACCCTGGATAAGAAGATTCCCCTGCTGCGGTCCAACGCAGCCATGGACAAGGCCGCTCGGCGCGTGCTGGCCCTGATGGGCGAGACCGATATCGCCCCTCTCAATTCCAGCTGTGGCGCAGAACAGGAATATTTCCTGGTCGATGCCGGGCTTGCCAACAGCCGCCCGGACCTGCTGCTGGCCGGGCGCACGCTGTTTGGTGCGCCGCCCGCCAAGGGCCAGGAATTCGACGACCATTATTTTGGCGCCATTCCAGAACGCGTGCAGGTCTTCATGCAGGACTTTGAAGACAAGTTGTACCGCTTGGGGATTCCGGCCAAGACCCACCACAACGAGGTGGCCCCGGGCCAGTTCGAGATTGCGCCGTATTTTGAAGCAGCCAACGTCGCTGCGGACCACCAGCAGCTGATGATGACCCTGCTCAAGAGCACCGCCAATGCCCACGGGTTTCTCTGCCTGCTGCACGAGAAACCGTTCGCCGGTGTGAATGGATCCGGTAAACACGTCAATTGGTCGGTCGGCAACGCGACACAGGGCAACCTGCTGGATCCGGGCAGTACCCCGAATGACAATCTGAAGTTTCTGCTCTTTTGTGGCGCAGTCATCCGCGGCGTGCACCGGTTTGGACCGCTGCTCAGGGCCGTCATTGCCTCGGCCGCCAATGACCACCGGCTTGGCGCCAACGAGGCGCCCCCGGCCATTCTCTCGGTGTACCTGGGTGACCAGCTGGAGAAGCTCTTCCTGGATATCAAGGCCGGGAAACTGGAGGCTGCTGCCGAGGGCGGGATGATGGATCTGGGGCTTTCGCAGATTCTCCGCTTTGAGCGCGATCCCGGCGACCGCAACCGGACCTCGCCATTCGCCTTTACCGGCAACCGCTTCGAATTCCGCGCGGTGGGTTCCTCGGCCTCCGTCTCGGGGCCGCTGGTCGCGATGAACACCATGCTTGCGGATTCCCTCAACTGGATCGCCGACAAGCTGGAGAAGGCCCTGCCTGCTTCCGTGAACCAGACGGCGGCCGTCATCAGTGTGCTGAAGGAGTTGATCGAAAATCACGGCAATGTGGTGTTCGGCGGCGATGGCTACTCGGCCGAATGGCATCGGCAGGCGGTGGAGGAGAACGGCCTGAAGAATATTCCCACCACCGCCGATGCCCTGCCGGCGCTGTGCGATCCCGAGGTGATCGCGCTGTTCGCCGATACCGGCGTCCTCACCCCGGTGGAACTGCAAAGCCGTTTCGAGGTGTACTCGGAGCAATACATCCTCTCCATCGAGGTGGAAGCGAAGCTCGTGGTGGAGATGGTCAAGACGCTGTTCTACCCGGCGGCCATGCAGTACTTGTCCTCGCTGACGGCCACCAACCTCGGTCTTTCCCAACTCGGCATCGCCCTCGACGACGATACGGTACGGTCGGTCAGCGCAGGGGTGAACCAAATGATGAAGGCAGTCACCAAGCTGTCGAAGGCCATGGCCCGGCACGAGTTCAGCTCGGTCAACGAGCACATGCAGTATTGCGCCTACGAGATCCGTCCGCTGATGGATGCCGTGCGGGTGGAGGTCGACCAGCTGGAAAGCGAAGTCGCCGATGAGCTCTGGCCAGTACCCAAATACCGGGAGTTACTGTTCATCAAGTAGCCACGGCGCGCTGGCAGGGTCGGGTCAAGGGGTCCGGCTGGCCGGCCTTGCCCGCACAATTCCCGGCAATCGGCTAGAGTCTGTGGAGGACACGCCACAACACAGCCGGAGGGAATGCTCATGAGGCTCGAGTACGAACTGATCGAGGATGGATTCGACGACACGACGCACATCCGCACCATGACGGAGCAGGCGGTGATGCCGGGGAAGGGCTGGCTGATCCGCACGACGCTCTATACTCCGCACCATATCACCGCCAGCGTGGTGTTCGTGCCCGCCACCGGTGGGGCTGGAGACGGCCTGTTCGAGCCGATCAGTCCCTGAGGGACCCCGTGTGGGATCGGCCTTCGCGGATCGCCAATAAACGCTCCCGGCTGCGGGAAGACCGACGCAAGCCGCGGTGGACCCGAGGCCGATCCCCCCATGCATTTGTCGATAGAGATCGTTGATGTTGAATAATGATGTCCTGCGCAGCGTGCGCTTCAGCCTCGATGCGAGTGACGCCAGGGTCGCCGAGATCATTCGGCTCTCCGGTGGCGAGGTGGACAAGGACGAAGTCACCGCCTTGCTCAAGAAGGAAAACGAAGAGGGCTATCGCGAGTGCAGTGACGAGCTCCTGGCCCATTTTCTCAACGGCCTGGTGCTCTACCTGCGTGGACCGGACGAAAACCGGCCGCTGCGGCCGATCGAGCTTCCGATCACCAACAACCTGGTGCTGAAGAAGCTGCGTGTGGCCTTTGAACTCCAGGAAGACGACATGCATGCCATCCTGAAGGCAGCGGGGTTTGCGGTGAGCAAGCCCGAATTGAGTGCGGTGTTCCGCAAGCCCGGGAGCAAGAACTACCGTGCCTGCGGCGACCAGCTGTTGCGGAACTTCCTCAAAGGTCTGTCCGAGACCCGCAGAGGGTCCAAGCCCGCGCGCCCGAACCGCGCGGACTGAAGCGGCGGATTCCCTCCAGGCGGCACAACCTCGTGTGAGTGCCGAAGGGGTCGGCCACCCATCCGACAACGAGTCAACCGGGACGGCATTTGGATTGTCCCATAGCATCCACGCCTACCGCGAAGTCGACCCTCATGCTGCGTCTCACCGAAGTCAAGCTCCCGCTCGGTCACCCCGAAGAGGCCCTGCGCGCGACCGTGCTCCGGAGGCTGGCGCTGCCAGCGGAACAGCTCCTCCGCGTGGTGATCCATCGGCGGGGCTACGATGCCCGCAAGCGCAGCGCCATCGCGCTGATCTATACCCTCGATGTGGAAGTGCAGGACGACGCGGCAGTACTGGCGCGGCTGCAGGGCGATCAACGTGTCCGACCCAGCCCGGACATGACCTACCGCTTCGTCGCGCGCGCGCCAGAGGGACTCACTGACCGGCCGGTGGTGATCGGCACCGGCCCCTGCGGTCTGCTGGCGGGCCTGCTGCTGGCGCAGATGGGGTTTCGGCCGATCCTCCTGGAACGCGGAAAGGCAGTGCGCGAACGGACCAGGGACACCTGGGGTCTGTGGCGCAAGGGCGAACTGCATCCCGAATCCAACGTGCAGTTCGGCGAGGGCGGTGCCGGGACCTTTTCCGACGGCAAGCTCTACAGTCAGATCAAGGACCCGCACCACCACGGCCGCAAGGTGCTGGAGGAGTTCGTCCGCGCCGGTGCGCCGCCGGAGATCCTCTATGTCAGCAAGCCGCACATCGGCACCTTCAAGCTGGTGACGATGGTCGAGCACATGCGCGCGAGCATCGAGGCGCTGGGCGGGGAGATCCGCTTCAACAGTCGGGTGGCGGATCTCGAGATCGATGCGGGTCAGGTTCGCGGTGTCGTGCTGGCCGACGGCACGCACATCGCCAGCCGACACGTGGTGCTGGCGGTGGGCCACAGCGCACGCGATACCTTCGGCATGTTGCACGCCCGCGGCGTGTACATCGAGCCAAAAGCCTTCTCGATCGGCCTGCGCATCGAGCATCCACAGTCGCTGATCGACCGCTGCCG
Organism: Thioalkalivibrio sp.; assembly: GCF_007692535.1. GTDB lineage: Bacteria > Pseudomonadota > Gammaproteobacteria > Ectothiorhodospirales > Ectothiorhodospiraceae > Thioalkalivibrio. The sequence continues at coordinate 23,333 of NZ_REBW01000135.1, forward strand.
TTTCGGCGACCATGCCGGCGACCCCATCCTGGGCGCGGCCGACTACAAGCTGGTGCATCACTGCGCCAACGGTCGCTCGGTCTACAGCTTCTGCATGTGCCCGGGCGGCACCGTGGTGGCCGCCACCTCGGAACCCGGACGGGTGGTCACCAACGGGATGAGCCAGTATTCGCGCAATGAACGCAATGCCAATGCCGCGATCGTCGTCGGGATCACGCCGGCGGATTTTCCCGGCGATGTCACGGCGAATCCGCTCGCCGGCATCGAGTTGCAGGATCACTGGGAGGCGGCGGCCTTTCAATCCGGCGGTGGGCAGTATGCAGCGCCGGCGCAGCGGGTCGGGGATTTCCTGGCCGGGCGTGCCTCAACGGGTCCGGGTTCGGTGCTGCCGTCCTATACGCCGGGGGTGCATTGGACCGATCTCGCCGCCTGTTTGCCGGACTACGCCATCGCCGCCATCCGCGAGGCCCTGCCCGCCTTCGACCGGAAGATCCGCGGCTTCGCGATGGACGACGCGGTCCTGACCGGAGTCGAGACGCGCACCTCGGCACCGATTCGCATCACTCGGGGCCCGGACCGCCAGAGCCTGAATACCCGCGGCCTGTACCCGGCAGGCGAAGGCGCAGGCTACGCTGGTGGCATCCTGTCGGCGGCGGTCGACGGCATCGAAGCGGCGGAGGCCGTGGCGCTGAGCCTGCTCGCACATGCGGATCAGGGGCTGGGACGCTGAGCCACCGAGCGGATCTGGTGGATCCCGGGGGTTATCTCAGTCGGTCACGTCGTCGCCGCGCACCCGGTGAACGTACTCGGGCTCCGGCCCGGTCGATTCGCTCGGGACCAGACCGGACAGCAACTCGATCAACGCATCCAACGCCACGACACCCGAGAGACGCTTGTCGCCGTCGGTCACCAGGAGCCACGGCTGGCCCCGTGTCCTCATCAGCGCCAGCGCCGACGAAAGCGCCGTTTCCGCCGGGCAAACTGCAGGATTGCGGTCACAGATAGCCCACACGGTCACGTCGCCGGGCTGCAACCCGGCACCGCAACCTTTCACGGCCAGATCGCGTTCGCTGACCGATCCCACGAGTTGCCCGCCCTCGACAATCGCGACCACCGGTGCCCCCGCTGTCCGCAGTGCAACACCCGCATCGATCAGCGTCGCCTCGGGCGCAATTGTCGGGACATTGTGCGTCGTGAACTCGCCGATGATCATGCTGCACCTCCAATTCTGGATCCGGATTATCCCGACATGCGGGCCTCAGAGACCGCGCGGCGGGCTGGGCGGATTGGGGGTTTCCAGACTGGGAGGCAGCCGGGATTTCCCCATCAGCCATATATCGATATGCCTTGCGACATCGCGCCCCTCGCCGATGGCCCAGACGACGATCGACTGACCGCGGCTGGCGTCGCCCGCGACGAAGACACCGGGTATGGCCGACATCTTCCGATCGTCGGTCTCCAGCGCCTTGCGTTCGGTCAACGTCAGGCGCCCATCCTGCAACGGTGCTACCTCCGGGCCTTCGAAGCCAATCGCGATCAAGACCAGATCGGCCGGAATCTCGATCCCGCTCTCGAGCACGATTTTCTCGATCCGTCGCCCCTGCCGGTCGCGTTTCCAGTCGACCCGCTCAGCGTCGATGTGGTTCACCTGCCCATCCCCGTCCGAGTCGATAAAGCCGGCGACATTGAGGCTGAAGGCCTCTTCCCCTCCCTCCTCCTGGGCGTAGGTCCTGCGGTAGGTCTGCGGCTGCTGCGGCCAAGGGTTGTCCACCGGACGCTGTTCCGGCGGGCAGGGATTGATGCTCACCTGCACCACCTCCCGGGCACCCTGACGGTGCGCGGTCGCGACACAGTCGGCACCGGTATCCCCGCCGCCGAGCACGACCACGCGCTTGCCGCGGACATCGGTCACTCCGTCCACCGGCCGCCCGGCCTGGCGGCGGTTTTCGGCGGTGAGATAGTCCATTCCAAACAGCACGCCTGACAGATCGCGCCCCGGCACTTGCACATCGCGCTGCCGCAGGGCACCGATGGCGAGGCACACTGCATCGAACTGCGCCTGCAGCTCGGCGATCGAGATATCGACACCGACGTTGACTCCCGTGCGGAACTCGATGCCCTCCTCACGCAGCTGCTGCACGCGACGGGAAACCATGCGCTTCTCGAACTTGAAATCGGGGATGCCGTAGACCATCAGTCCGCCAATCGCATCGTCGCGCTCGAACACCGTGACTGCATGACCCGCGCGATTGAGCTGCTGGGCGGCCGCCAGCCCCGCCGGGCCGCTGCCGACGATCGCCACCCGCTTCCCGGTACGCTCGGCCGGCGGACGGGGGACGATCCAGCCTTTTTCCCAGCCCATGTCGACGATGGCCCGCTCGATGTCCTTGATCGTAACCGCAGCGTCGTTGTACGCGAGCGTGCAGGCCGGTTCGCAGGGGGCGGGACAGGTGTAGCCGGTGAACTCGGGAAAGTTGTTGGTCGCATGCAGCCTTGCCAGCGCCTCCTCCCAGAGATCGCGGTAGACGAGGTCGTTCCACTCCGGAATGAGGTTCCCGATCGGGCAGCCGCCCATACAGGTGGGCACGCCGCAGTCCATGCAGCGCTGCCCCTGGGTGCGCAGCGCTTCCGTATCCCACTCAAACCGGTAGATCTGGCGGTAGTCCTGCGTGCGCGAACGCGCATCGCGGTAGCCGATTGTCCGGCGCGGGTGCTGCAGGAATCCATCGGGGTGATTTTCGGACATGACGGGACCTCATGCAGCCCGGGGTGGGGGACGTACGCGGATATCCTTCCCGGTGGCAAGGTGCTGGGCCACGGCGTCCGCGTAGGCGTCGGGAACCACCTTGACGAAAGCCGCCAGCGACTTCTCCCACTCCGCCAGGATCCGTGCCGCCAGGCTGCTGCCGGTGTAGCTGACGTGGTTCTCCAGCAGGCGTCGAAGCAGCTCGCGGTCGCGGGCGTCCTCCACCGGCTCGATATGCCTGCCGTCCGGGTTCAGGTGCCGCTGCGCCAGCCCCTCCTCGTCGAAGACATAGGCCTCGCCACCGCTCATGCCGGCCCCGAAGTTCCGCCCGATCGGCCCCAGGATCACGGTAACCCCGCCGGTCATGTATTCACACCCATGGTCGCCCACCCCCTCGACGACACTGAGCGCACCGGAGTTGCGCACGCAGAAGCGCTCGGCTCCGCGACCGTTGAAATAGGCCTCGCCCCCAGTGGCACCAAAAAGCGCGACGTTGCCCAAGATCGTGTTCTCGGAAGCCGTGTAACCAGCGTCCGGCGGCGTGCGGACGCTGATGAGGCCACCGGAGAGCCCCTTGCCGGCGTAGTCGTTGGCATCGCCTTCCAGATGCAGCGCGATCCCACGGCAAAGGAAGGCCCCGAAACTTTGTCCGGCGGTCCCCTTGCAGCGCAGGTTGATGGTCCCGGGTGGCAACCCCTCAGCGCCGTGGCGGTGCGTGACCTCATAGCTCAGGAGCGTACCGAAAGTACGGTCGCGGTTGCACAATGCGATCGCAATCTCGACCGGCCGGCGCTCGTCGAGCGCGGCCTCCGCCTGCTCGATGACCCGGTGATCGATCTTGCGATCGAGTCCGTGATTCTGTGCGCGCGTCCTGCGCGGGGCGTCGTCGGACCTCACGCGCCGCAGCAGTTCCGATACATCGGGATGGATGCCCTTGGGATGCGTGATCTGTTTCGCCCGCAGCCTGTCCATCCGCCCGACCATGTCGTCCACGTGGTGGAACCCGAGCGCCGCCATGTGTTCGCGCACCTCGCCGGCGACGAAACGCAGGTAGTTGACGACATGCTCCGCACGACCCTGGAACCGCTCACGCAGACGCGGGTCCTGGGTGGCGATCCCGACCGAGCAGGTATTGCAGTGACACTTGCGCAGCATGATGCAGCCGAGGGCCACCAGCGGCGCCGTGCCGAAACCGTACTCCTCGGCGCCCAGCAAGGCCGCGATCACCACGTCGCGCCCCGTCAGGAACCCCCCGTCGGCGCGTACCGTGATGCGCGACCGCAGGCGGTTGGCCAGCAGCACGCGCTGGGTCTCGGCCAGCCCGAACTCCCAGGGCGCACCCGCGTGCTTGATCGAGGTCTTCAGAGAGGCTCCGGTGCCACCGGAATCACCGCTGATCAGCACCGCGTCGGCGCGCGCCTTGGCAACGCCGGCGGCGATGGTGCCGACATTGGCCTTGGCGACCAGTTTCACGTGGATCTCCGCCGTCGGATTGGCGCACTTCAGGTCGTGGATGAGCTGCTGCAGATCCTCGATCGAATAGATGTCGTGATGCGGCGGCGGCGAGATGAGACCGACGCCGGGGACCGTGAAGCGGACCTGGGCAATGCCCGCGTCCACCTTGCCGCCGGGGAGCTCGCCACCCTCCCCGGGTTTGGACCCCTGCGCCATCTTGATCTCGATCTGCCGGGCCCGGGCCAGGTAATGGGCGGTCACCCCGAAACGGCCGCTCGCCACCTGTTTCATCGAGCACTCGCGCTCGGTGCCGAAGCGCTCGACCTGCTCGCCGCCCTCCCCCGTACCGGACTTGCCGCCGATGCGGTTCATCGCGATCGCGAGCGCCTCGTGGACCTCCTGGCTCAAAGCACCAAACGACATCGAGCCGGTGGAGAAACGCCGCATGATGGACTCGACCGGTTCCACCGTTTCGAGGGGAATCGCCGAATCGGCACTGGTGGCGAACTCCAACAGGCCGCGCAGGTTGAACAGTGCACCGTCCTGCTGGCCGACATGGCGCGCGAAATCGCGATAGGCCTCGGCGTCACTGCTGCGCGCCGCCTGCTGCAGCTTGCCGATCGTGTACGGGTTCCAGTGATGCCGCTCTCCATCGCGGCGCCAGTAGAGATGGCCGCCCGGGTCGAGCGGCAGGTTAGCAATCACCGGCACGCCGAACGCGATCTCGTGGGCCTCGAGGGTTTCCTGCTCCACTTCGTCCAGACCCACTCCCGGAACATGGGCCGTCGTGCCGGTGAAATATTCGTCGATGAACTCGTGGTCCAACCCCATCGACTCGAAGATCTGCGCGCCCTTGTAGCCCTGCAGGGTCGAGATCCCCATCTTCGACATCACCTTCAGGATGCCGCCCTCGAGCGCCCTGCGATACTGCGCCAGTGCCTGTCCGACCTCGCCCTCGATATGGCCCGTTGCCACCATGTCGGCAACGCCCCGGTAGGCCAGCCACGGGTGCACGGCATCGGCCCCGTACCCGATCAGGGTGCAGACGTCGTGCACGGTATGGGGCTCACCCGCATCGAGCACGATCGCGGCACGGGTCCGCAGCCCCTTGCGGATGAGATGATGGTGCAGCGCCGACACCGCGAGCAGACTCGGGATTGCGACGCGCTCGGGTCCGACGGAGCGGTCGCTCAGCAACACGATCCCGCTGCCCGCGCCGATCGCCTGGACGGCGGCATGGCGCATCGCCCGGATCGCCGCGGCCATGGTGTGACCCTTCGGATAGGTGGTGTCGATCCGGCAACCGCGCAGACCATTGCGGTCGATCTGCTCGATCGCCCGTATCTGCGGGCCGCTCAGTATCGGCGAGTCGATGTACAACTGCCGGCAGTGCGCGGCCGTTTCCGCCAGCACATTCTCCCGGGGACCGATCGCGTCTCCGAGCGCAGTCACCAGTGCCTCGCGGATGTAGTCCAGCGGCGGATTCGAAACCTGCGCGAACTGTTGCAGGAAGTAGTGGCTCAGGGGGCGTGGCCGTGACGACAGCACCGCCGGCGGCGTGTCGTTGCCCATCGCCCCGATCGGATCGCTTCCGCTGGTCGCCATGGGCTGTACCAGTACGCGCAGTGCCTCCATGGTGTGGCCGTATGCCCGCTGGTATTCGCCGATGGGGCGCTCTAGCGGCTGCAGGCGGGTGTCCGTCTCGGACGGGTCGACCAGGTCGGCCAGCGACAGGCGCTGGCTCTTGAGCCAGGCCGCGTAGGGGCGTTCGGCGAGTTCGGCGAACACCTGGTCCTCGGGAACGATGCCGCCGCGGCCGGGGTCCAGGACCAATAGCGCTCCCGGTTGCAGCCGGCCCTTCTGCAGCACCTCGCGCGCGGGAACATCCAGCACGCCGGTCTCGCTCGCCATGATCAGGCGCCGATCGCGGGTGATGCTGTACCGGCACGGCCGAAGACCGTTGCGATCCAGTGCGGCCGCGACCTGTTCGCCGTCGGTGGCCACCACCAGCGCCGGCCCGTCCCAGGGCTCCATCAACGCGCTGTGATACGCATAGAAGGCGCGGCGCACCGGGTCCATGTGACGATCCTGTTCCCATGCCTCCGGTATGAGCATGCGCAGCGCATGCGGCAGGCTGCGACCGGCGGCGACCAGCAGTTCGAGCACGTTGTCGAGTTGGGCGCTGTCGCTGAGCCCTTCCCCGGTGAGCGGTTTGATCTTTTCGATATCGGTGCCGAAGTGCGGAGATGCGAGCGTTGCCTCGCGCGCCCGCATCCAGTTCTGGTTACCGCGCAGGGTATTGATTTCCCCGTTATGCACGAGGTAGCGGTACGGATGCGCGAGGTCCCAGGCTCCGAGCGTGTTGGTGGAGAAACGCGCATGCACGAGAACCAGGGCGGAGACGACCCGCCGATCCGAAAGGTCCGGATAATAGGACGCGAGCTGCGCACAGGTCAGCAGGCCCTTGTACACGACCGTCGTGCGCGACAGCGAGCAGATGTAGAAAACTTCTCTGCCGAATCCGACCAGCCCACGGTAGACCGCCTCGTTCTCGATCTCGCGCCGCAGCACATACAGCCTGACGTCCAGCACCGAGGGTTCGAGCGGCTTCGTTGGCCGGACGAAGAACTGCTGGGTCACCGGCTCGCTTTCGAGTGCTGTCTGTCCCAGTCCGCGGTTGTCTGTGGGCACGTCGCGCCAGGCGATCAGGTCGAACCCCCTGCTCCGGCAGCGGCCCGCGACGAGCGCCCGGATCGCGGCCCGGTGGTCCGCATCACGGGGCATGAAGACCTGGCCCACACCGTACTGGTCGGATGCACCGAGCCCGGGCACCACCTCCTGGAAGAACCCGTGCGGCTTCTGCAGCAGCATGCCGGCACCATCTCCGGTGTCCTCCTCGGCGCCCCGCGCACCCCGATGATCGAGGTTCTCCAGGCACTGCAGGCCGTCCAGCACCAGCCGATGGCTTCGGTTGCCGTCCAGATGCGCCAGTACACCCACGCCACAGCTCGAATGACTGGCCGCGAGGAATTGCGCTGTTTCCGGCGCCCCGGCCGATGCCGGAGTACGCGAACTCAGGAACGCTGTCATTTTCAGGCTCCAACCAGACCTGCCGGGGAAGCGTACAAACCCCTGTGCTTACTGTGCGCCCCGACCGAAGCCGAATCAATTCTCCGCAGGGATTCTTGCCCCTTTTCCGGACCGTTGGGGAAGGGACGCCGGCGACGGGCCGCCCCCGGGGCTAGACGCATAGCGGCTTCAGGTACTCACCACGACGACCTCGCTCAGTCGCCCCGGGTCGCAGACCGGCTCGGCTTTTCGCTTGATCGTCTCGGATTTCCCCCGCGTGCGGCAATGGGCATTGCTCGTTGGCCCCTCCACGGAGGATCGCAGCGTGATGCACCCCGGGTGCCCGCGTGTTTTCCGCAGAACCGTGCGGGTACATGGTTGGGCTGGTTTCGACACAATGGGGATTCCGGCGACGACCGGTCGCTTCGTTCAACGGGAGTCCATGATGCGAGGTTTCATTTATGACCGGCTGATCCTGGGACTCACCTCGCAGTGGTATGCCGAGGTGCTGGAGCGCATCCCGGACGGCACGGTGCTGCTCGATGTCGGCATCGGGACGGCGGGTGCGCTGATGGCGAACGCAGGGCGAATCGAGCGCAAAGCGCTGCGCGTGGTGGGCATCGACATTGACCTGGAGTACGTCGAGCGCGCCCGGAAACGGCTTCGGGGGTCGCGGTTGGAGGATCGGGTCGAGGTGCGGCTCGAGTCGGTGTACGAGCATCGGGGCGGACCGTATGACGCGGTCTATTTCTCGGCCAGCTTCATGCTCCTGCCCGATCCCGAACAGGCATTGCGGCATTGCTGCGAGCTGTTGCGCCCCGGCGGGCGGATCTTCTTTACCCAAACGATCCAGGAGCGGCGCTCGCGCTGGATGGAAACGCTCAAGCCGTTGCTCAGGCGGGTGACGACCATCGACTTCGGGCGCGTGACCTACCGCGAAGATTTCGAGGCGCAGATCCGCAGCGCCAGGCTGGAATTGGAGGAATTCTCGGTTCTGGCCCGGCATGGGAATCGGGCTTCGTGCCTGGCCGTGGCAAGACCCGTGGCCGTGGCAAGCCCCGTGAGCCAGGAAAACGGCGAGGACAAGTCGAGACCGGTAGAAGATTGACTCCAGTCTAATATCAAGACTATCGTCCGAAGGCCACCATGGCGAAAAGCAAAGACCATAAGGGAGTTTTAATGTAACGATATTAAAAAAAATTGGAGGAGAACGCGATGGAGAAAAGAAAAAATATGCGCTTGCCGCTCCGACTTCTGGGACACTTGAGTCTGGACGGCATGCAATATCATCCGACGGAAACCCGGGACATCAGCCTGAATGGCGGTCTGTTCCGGCACGCGCTTAACGGGTGTACCAATCGGCAATGCACACTGAATCTGTTCACCGCCGGAACGGATCCATTCTCAATCACCATCGAGGGCTGGACCGTTTATGAGAACGACGCGGGGTGCGGGATCAAGTTCCTCTCGATGGATGCCACCGACTTCCTCGGCCTCAAGGAATTCCTGGCCAAGCAGGTGCTGAATCCTCACGCGATTCATCGCGAATTCCTTGAGGGTCCGCGTCCGCAATTGACCGACCGGATCAGCTTTCTATCGGCATCTTCATAGGAATTCCTGCCCGCCTGAACGGCAGCGAGCCCCGGCACTGTCCGGGGCGTTTTCTTGCCTGCCCCCCCCCTGCGAAACGGGGTTTCGATTAAATGACGGCCGTGCCGAACTAGAAACGGAAGGTCAGGCCCGCCATTGCGTCGATCTGGGTGAGCACATCCCCGTCGTAGCGCACCCGGCAAACGCCACCCTGGGGCCCGGATGCACAGAAAAACTCGCTGTCACCATCGGTGAGGGTCAGATACGCTCTGGTCTCCAGACGGACCTCGACACGCTCCCACAGGGGGATCAGAGCACCTACGCCGATCGAAAAGGACGGACGAGTATCGCTGCCTGAAGCGCCGCCGCTGGCCCGGAGCCAGGTGGCACCCACCCCGGCCGCGAGATAGCTCGAAAACCCGTTCTGGGGCCAGGCTGCCATGCCGCCGAAGTGCAGGTACTGCACAGTCAGGTCCAGATCAGCGCCCTGGAGCCTGGTCTCCTGCCGGCTGTAGATCAGTTCGTACCAGCGATCGGTGGACTCCTCCAGATTCAGCACCAGCGAACCGGCGGCGCCTCCGTTGATATCCAGGCTGCGGCCGCTGTCCGCCTCGTCGAATCCGCCGCCACCCCGGTAACCCGCCATCGGCGTGATCGAAAAACCCGATGGCCCGGCACCCGCTGGGAGCGGCGCCGCAACGACGAGGATTGTGGCAACGACAGCCAGAACGGCGGTGCGCGGTGACATGGGGGTACCGGTTCGAGGAAGCTGCGACGAGTATCCGGCACCGGGCAGCCGGGCGCAATTGTCGCCGCCGACCGGTTATCCTAAGATCTCCGCACGCCGAAACGGCGCCCGTAGCCGCGCGTCCATGCCGTTCCCCGGATGCAATCCGAAATGGCCCGGAGTCAGGGACCAAAGCGCCTGCCAGACCCCGAAAGAAAAGAGTTTCCCAGGAGATACCTGAAGCCATGACCGACTCCGTGAAGTACGTCCTCGACGAACGAGACATCCCGCGGCACTGGTACAACATCGTGGCGGACCTGCCCGTCCCGCCACCGCCGGTACTGCATCCCGGCACCCACCAGCCCGTCACTCCCGACGACCTCGCGCCGATCTTCCCGATGGCCGTGATCGAGCAGGAAGTCAGCCGGGAACGCGAGATCGAGATCCCAGGTCCGGTCCGCGACATCTACCGCCAGTGGCGTCCCTCGCCCCTCTATCGCGCCCGGCGGCTGGAGAAGATGCTCGATACCCCGGCGCGCATCTACTACAAGTACGAGGGCGTCAGCCCGGCCGGCTCGCACAAGCCGAACACCGCCATCGCGCAGGCCTTCTACAACAAGCAGGAAGGCATCAAGCGCATCACCACAGAGACGGGGGCCGGCCAGTGGGGGTCCGCCCTGTCGATCGCCGGCGCGTTCTTCGGCCTGGAGATCGAGGTCTTCATGGTCAAGGTGAGCTTTCAGCAGAAGCCCTACCGGCGCTCGTTCATGGAAACCTTCGGCGCCACCTGCATCGCCAGCCCGTCCGATCTCACCGCGGCCGGGCGCGCCGTTCTGGCGGAACACCCGGACAGCACCGGCAGCCTCGGCATCGCGATCAGCGAAGCGGTGGAGCGCGCGGTACAGCGCGATGACACCAAGTATGCGCTGGGCAGTGTCCTGAACCACGTGATGCTGCACCAGACCGTGATCGGCCTGGAGGCCATGAAGCAGTTCGATCTCGCAGGCGACTATCCCGATGTCGTCATCGCACCCACGGGAGGCGGCAGCAACTTCGCCGGGATCACCTTCCCGTTCCTGGGCGAGCAACTGCGCGGCGGCAGGAAGATCGAACTGATCGCCGTCGAACCCTCCGCGTGCCCTTCCCTGACCCGCGGCAGATATGCCTACGACTTCGGTGATACCGCCCACCTGACGCCGCTGGTCAAGATGCATACGCTGGGCTCGACCTATATGCCGCCGGGCTTCCACGCGGGCGGCCTGCGCTACCACGGCATGGCGCCGCTGGTTTCGCAGGTGACCGACCTCGGGCTGGTGAACCCGCGTGCCTACCAGCAGGTGCAGTGCTTCGAGGCGGGGCTGCAGTTCGCCAAGGCCGAGGGCATCATCCCGGCGCCCGAGGCCAACCACGGGGTGCGCGCCGCCATCGACGAGGCCCTGCGCTGCAAGGAAGAAGGCGTGAGCCGCGCGATCCTGTTCAATCTCTGCGGCCACGGTAATTTCGACATGCAGGCCTACCGCGATTACCTCGACGGAAAATTGATGGATCTGGAGTACGACGACGGCGAGATCGCGATGGCGCTGGCGGGGCTGCCGTCCGTCGCCTGAAGCCCCCGGGTCCACGCAGCCGGGCGGCAGGATCTTGCCGCCCGGTCTTGCCACCGGCGGCAACGATTGAGTCGCATCGGGCCGAAATCCTTCGATTCCACGGCCCAACCCGTACCTGGCACAGCCCCTGCATGGTCTCGGACTGGAGACGATACATGCGGGAGCCGCCATGCGCAGGAAACTCTACTTCGGCCTTTCAATATTGGGCGCGCTTGCGATCGCCGTCCTGCTGTCGCTCAAGATCGGGCTCGCCGGAATCAACCTGCCCGGATTGATCCTGGTGCTTGGCGGCACCTTCCTCGCCTCGATCATCGGCCATTCACCGCGGCCGGTGATCGATCTGCTCCGCCGCGTACCCAGACTGTTCAAGGAACAGGAGGAGCCGGGTACCGATGACTACAAGCCGTTCATGAACGTCGCCGACCGCTACCGCCGGGGCGATATACGCGGCGCCGAGCAAGCAGCGCAGGCCATCAAGGACCCGTTCCTGCGCGGCGGCACCCGGTTGGCATTGGACCCGCACAACGGCGAGGAGCTGGGGCGCATGCTGCAGTGGCGCATGCGGCAGCAGAAGGAACGGGACAACCGCGACATCCGCATCCTCCGCACCATGGCAACCTTTGCCCCCGCCTTCGGGATGCTGGGCACATTGCTGGGCCTGGTCTCGCTGCTGGGCGATCTCGGTCAATCGGGCATGGAATACATCGGCGTGGCCATGGGCTTCGCGCTGATGAGCACCCTCTATGGCCTGCTGGCGGCCAATCTGCTGTTCCGCCCGCTGGCCCTGAAGGTCGAGGATCGATCGCGCAGGCAACTGCTGCACATGAACTTCCTGGTCGATACCATCATGATGCTGTACGAGCGCCAGCACCCGGTCCTGATCGGTGAATTCATGAACTCCGTGCAGCCGGGCCCCGATCCGAAACTGCCGGGCGCGAAACTCCACTCGCTCCCGCTGCAGGGCATGCGCGCATGACCAGCCAGGCACTCGCGCGCCAGGGTGGATGGAGAGCGCCGAAGGCGCGCATCCAGAACCCTGCGCCGGCATGGGCACAGAAGGATCGCGTCGAATTCGAGGAGCACGAAGCGGCGGGGAGTGATGGCGGCTGGACCGTGGGTTACCTGGATGTCCTGCTGATCCTGGTGACCCTGTTTGCCGTGCTGCTCGGGGCGACGCTCCTGCAGATGGATGATCTCCGCTCGCTCCGCGCGAGCGAACCCCAGACGGTTGCCGCAAACCATCCGGCAGCCGAACCGGCGCGGCCATCGGACCCGGTTGCCGACCCGGCACCGGCGAACGGGGCAGCGTCGGATCCAGCGGCTGCGGCGGAAGCGTTGGAGCCGGCACCCGTTGCGCCAGTGGCGGAGACTCCTGTGCCCGTCCAGACGGCGGCGATTGATCCGGAACCCGCTCCGGAAGCGGCCGTGGTCCCAGTCGAAAACAAGGTGACCGAGAGCCTGGTGGCCGCTGAGCCGGTCACGCCGGCGATGGATGCGGAGCCCATCTCCACCGCACTGGCACCGGCGATCCCGGCCGAATTCGCGGTCTTCATGGACCTGGTCGCCGCGTACGGAGAGCCACAGAATCTGGAGTTGCTGCTGGACCAGCACCAGCTGCGCCTCGAAGTGGGCAACGACATCCTCTTTCCCTCCGGCACCGCCGACCTGGCCGGCGCCGGTCGGTCCCTGCTCGCGGAGCTGTCCGATGCCCTGAGCGACGACCGGCTGAAGATCTCCGTCGAAGGCCACACCGACGACGTACCGATCAATACCGCCCGTTTCCCTTCCAACTGGGAGTTGTCGTCGATCCGGGCCACTACGGTAGCGCGGGAACTGATCGCGCTCGGAGTCCCGCAGCAGCGGCTCCGGGTGACAGGCTACGCCGATACACGCCCCCGGGCGGCCAACGACTCTCCGACCAACCGGGCCCTGAATCGGCGCGTGAGCCTCGTCTTGGAAGTCGCGGAGGATCCTCTGCCATCGCAATGAACCCTGTGCGCAAGGCATCAGCCTCTCCGCGCAATCTCCCGATTCAGCGGATGGTGTCGTATCATTGGACCCGGTTCCGAAACGAGCGATGAGTCCCATGAAGATTTTCTCCCGATTTGGCAGCACCGTCCTCTGCCTGGCCGTTGCGGCCTCCCTGCCCGCAGTTGCCCAGGGCAGCTGGGCAGACCGCCTCAAGGGCGGCATCCCTGAGATTCCCACCACACCCAGAGCCGTGGAGCGGGATGCCGAGCCAACGCTTGGGGCCGAGCACGACCAACTGGTCGCGGGGCTGAAAGAGGCCCTGGAGACCGGCAGTCGCCGCGCGATCGAGGTCGCCGGAAAGGAGGGTGGCTTCAAGGACAACCCCAACATCCGGATTCCGATGCCCGGCCTGCTCGACGACGCCAGCGGGATACTGCGCGGCGTCGGCCTCGGACGCCAGGTGGACGAATTCGAGAGCAGCATGAACCGGGCGGCCGAGAAGGCGGCACCCGAGGCCCAGGAAATCATCATCGAGGCCATCCGCGACATGAGCATCGACGATGCGCGCGCGATACTGGTCGGACCCGAGGACGGCGCGACCCGCTTCCTGCGCCGCCGGGCAGGCGATCGCATCGCCGAGAGCTTCCGCCCCATCGTCGCCGAGTCGATGGAAGAGACGGGGGTTACCAAGGCCTTCACCGGGGTGACCGACCAGGTGGGCACCCGGGTACCCGGGATCAGCGCCCTCGACGATCTGGATCTGAACGAGTACGTGACGGGCAAGACCCTCGACGGCGTCTTCACGCTGCTGGCTCAGGAAGAGAAGAAGATCCGCCAGGATCCCGTGGCCCGGACCACGGATCTGCTGCGCGAAGTCTTCGGCAACTGAGCCTGATCTCTCGCGGACCGTTGCGGCCCTGGAGTCCGGCGCCTGCCGGACTCCCACCTCAGCGGCGATGCCCCCCCGAAGCGACCGTGCCCGCGTCGTCGGCGAGATACTCCACGTGGACGGCGCTGCCCAGACGGGCCTGTGCGATCTCGACCAGGTGGCGATGGTGGGTGAAGAACAGCACCTGGGTCTTCGTCGCCAGCTGGCCGAGTACGTCGAAGCCGGCGGAAGAACGCGCGTCGTCGAAGTTGATGAAGAGATCGTCGGCAACGAACGGCATCCCCGGCGCACGCTCGAGGTAGTCCTCGATCGAGGCCAGGCGCAGCGCCAGGAACAACTGATCCGCGGTCCCGGTACTCAGCCCCGGCACCGGCACCTGCTCTGCGTTCGCACGCAGCCCGGTCAGATGGGGCTGATCCCGGTCGTCGTATTCCACGCGCAGCGCGGAAAACGCCCCGTGCGTCAACGTGGCGAAGAGTGCCCCGGCGCGCTCGAGCAGCGGCGCCTGTTTCTCCCGCCGGTAGCGGTCGATGGCCCATTTGAGCAATACCGCCGCGCTGCGTACCCGCACGTAGCGCTCCGCCACCGCGCGCAACTCTGCCAGCGCCTCCTGGCGGCCGGCAGCGGCCCGCGCTGCGGCATCGCCGCCCCCCATCGCCTCGAAGGCGGTGCGCGCGTGGGACCGGACCTCCACCGCCATGTCCCGACGCTGGCGCAACTCGTCCATCTGCGCGACCAGCGTCTCCTGGCGCGCGGCGATCCGGTCGACATCGGCGGCTGCGCATTCCTGCTCGAGTTCAGCCATGGTCAGGCCGTCTCCCTCCTGTTCCAGCCGGCGCTCGGTGGCATCCCTTTCTGCACATATCTGGCGCAGGGTATCGCTGCGTTCGATGGCTTCACGAAGCGCCTCGACCGTCTCCACACCGGCGGCGCCACGGAGACGATCGATGCTCTGGCGTGACGCGTCCAGGACCGTGTCGAGTTCGGCCAGTTCCTTCTCCAGCTTGTCGATCGTGGCCTGCCGGTCCTGCTGGCGCTGACGGACCTCCTGCGCCTCGGCCAGGCGCCGCTCGATCTCCAGAACCGCCTCGTCGGCGGGACTGCCGCTCAAGTCCTCCGCGACCTCGTTCAGGAAGCCGGCCACGTCGCGCTCGAAGTCGGCGGCGTCGCCCAGAATCTTGCCGATGCGATCGTGACGCAGGCTGTCGATCCGTTGCGCCAGATCACGCAGCTGCTCGATGATGTCGACCTGGTGCGCCACTTCCTGCGGGTCCGCCTCGGCAGAAAGCCCGGCTTCCGCCACGGCGCGCCGCCAACGGTCCTGCCAGCCGGACCATACCGACTCGGCCCGAATCCGTTCGTCCCGGCGCCGCTCCCGTTCCTCTTCCGCCTCGCGCAGGCCCTGCTCCGCCGTCTGCCGCTGCCGGGAGGCTTGTTCGTAGCCTTGCAGCAGATCATTCGCCCGCTCCAGCAGGACGGGCAGCGAGCTCGATTCCAGTGCGGACCTGGGCGCACTGTGACCGGCCAGTTCCTCCAGTAACCAGCCCGCCGCCTGACTCTGCTCCGCGTCGTGGCCCGCGAGCCGGACGGCCGCGGCATCGCGAGCCTCCAGCGCCTGCAGCAGTTCATCACGCGTCTCCAGCCACGACAGCATCGCATCGGGACCCAGTGGCTCGATGACGGCGCCTTCCCACGAGGCCTGCCATTCCGCCTGCAGGGCCCGCCCCTCCTCCGCCAGCTGCCCCTGCCGACCCTGCAGGTGCGCCAGGGCCGCCTGATGTTCGTCGATGCCGCGGGCAAGCTCGGCGAGCCGGCCCAGGGACTCGGCGTGCTCGAAACGCCTGTCGGCAATGCGATCTGCGGCGCGCAGGGCTGGCTCGAAGCTGCCAGCGAGGTCCTCCAGTTCCTCGGCGAACTGCCGCTGGGACGCCGCCGGAATCGATGTGCCCCGGATGTGCCGGCGCTGCACCAGGTCCCAGAGAGCGTCCCGATAGCGGCGCGCCTCCGCCAACTGCTCGCCGGTGATCCCGCCCTCGTCCTGGGCGGAGCGCTCGAAGACACCGCGCGCCCGGAGCAACTCCTCCTCGGCCGCCTCGACCTGGCGCCGGTTCTCCCGCTCGCGCTGCTCCCAGTCCTGGCGCCGGTCCCGGTAGCGCTGCACCTCCGCGCGCACCGGCACCCGCATCCGGGCCAGCTCCTCCAGCGACGCCACACCGGGATACAGGTCCTCCTGCAGGCGTGCACAGCGTCGCTGCGCCTCGCGCAACTCGGCTTCCGTCGCACCCGCGCGGCCCGTGACATCACCCATGCTGCGCACCGAACGAATCACTGCCGCAAGTCCCACGGTGTCGCTCACTTCGCCCATGGCCTCCAGGCGTTCGCGCAGGCGCGAACACTGAGACTCCGCGTCACGCAACGCCGCGCCGCTGCTGGTCAGCGCCGATGCGCACTCACCGCGCTCCGCCAGCAGTGCGCGCACCAGCGCGAGCTTGGGACGGGGAGCAATGGCGGCGATCAGGGCATCGACGTCCTCCCCCTGCCAGCCAAGCTCAAGGGCCAGCGTCCGCAGCTGCATCTCCGCCGCGTCGAGCTCTGCCCTGCGCTTGGGCAGGTCCGCCTTCGCCCGGCGGATCTCGATGCGCCGCTCGTGCAGGAGCTGCACGTCCTCGCGCCGCAGCAGGAGGGCCGTATCGCTGGACATGACGGCCAGTTCTTCCCTGGCCTGCCGCAGTTGCCCCGTCAGGGTATCGATGCGGGTCGATGCCTCGAAGACCCTGCGCTCCGCATCGGCGAGCTGCTGGACCGCCGTTTCGGGCAGCGGAACCACAGCCCCGAGCGCGGCGATCCCGGCTTCCAGTTCGGCCCTGCGGCGCACGTCCCGATAGACACGACGGATGCGCGCCAGCCGCCGGTCTTCGGTGACCATATGTTCGTACTCCGCCTCCAGCTCGGCGTGCGCGGCCTCGGCCGCCGCCAGCGCCGACCTTCGTTCCTGCCACTGCGCCGCCGTCAGGGTCTGCTCGCGCAGCTGGCGTTCCGCCTGCTCCAGGCGCTCCGCCGCCTGCGTGTATCGTCGCTTCGCGGATTTCCGCGCTCCCCAGAGGCCGTCCGCCTCCTCTTCCAGCGCCAGCAATCGGTTGCGCAGGCCACCGATCCCCGCCCCGGCGGAGAAGAGCATCTGGCCGATCTCGTCGCGGGCATCCAGTATCTCGCGGCCACCCTGCTCCAGGCGTACGTGGTCGAGGCTGAACATGCGCTCGAAGAAGGAGCGGTCGGCGCCCGCGAGGAAAGGCTGCAGCACGCCATCGCCTCCCGGGAGCGGAAGATCGTCCGGCCCCAGAAGCGTGTCCTTGTTGCCCTTGCGGCGCAGGAATTCCAGCGAGGAATCACCGTCCTCCAGCACGGCGCCGATGCGCATGTCCTTGTAGTCATGAAGAAAATTGAAGGACGACTGCGCCGGTATCCCGAACAGCAGGTCCTCGATCGAGGCCAGCGCGGTGGACTTCCCGGCCTCGTTGGGTCCGAAGATGATGTGGAGGTCACAACCGCTTGCGGGCAGGTCGATCGAACGCCCGGTGAAACGCCCGTAGCGGAGCAGATCCAGACGGCGCAGGCGCACGTCAGTCCTCCTCGGCGGTGAGCCGAGCGGAGAGGAAGGGCAGCACGCCCTCGATCAGCGCCGCGTGATCGCCATCGAGCGCAGCCCGGAGGATCGAGTCCGCCTCGGCATCGGCGCGCACGTCATGCGGCAGGCGCTGCAGCATCTGGCCCGGATCCTCGCCGAGTTGCGCCAGGACTTCGGGGTCCCTGGCGGCCTCCTCCAGCATCCGCTGCAACTCGCCGAGGGCATCACTGCGCGCAGCCAGTACGCGGGCATCGACCACGGGCTGCGTCGCGACCCTGACCTGCTCGACCCAGGCCACGTCCGCGCCCAGGCCCAGCGCGATGGCCCGCGCCTCGGCCAGGAGCTGTTCCTCGCCGGCCACGAGTTCGTCGTGCAGCGCCACCCGTCCGAGCAGCTGCACCCGGCAGGCCAGCAGCCGGCCGTCTCCCTGGCTGCTCACACTCTGCTCGAGCGCGGTGCGGATGCATTCCACCACGGCGGCGAAGCTGTCCGCGGCATCGACCTCCACCGGCAGCAGGCTCCAGCGCACGACGTCGCAGGGGACGATGTCCACGTCGATAATCTGCCTTTCCTCCACCGCCACCAATGCGGCCCCCTTGGCACCGGTCTCGCGGATGTGCCGGCCCTGCAGGTTTCCGGGAAAGACCACGTGCGGCTGCTCGTGGAGGACCTGGAACTGGTGCACGTGCCCCAGCGCCCAGTAGGCATAGCCCTTGGCCACGAGGTCCCCGAGCGCACAGGGCGCGTAATTTTCGTGGCCGCCCATGCCTCCGAGCCCCGTGTGCAGTACGCCGATGTTGAAGGCCCCGGACACGGGTTCGGGATACCCGGGCACCAGGTTGTCCCGGACCTCGCGCTGGCGGAAGCTCTGCCCGTGCAGGGCAACCCCCAGCTCCTCCAGGAGAAAGGTCTGGGGTGCGCGCGTGCCGAAGACACGGACGTTGTCCGGCAGGACCAGCCGGCGCGTGATCTGGCTCTCGGCGTCGTGGTTGCCATGCAGCAGAAAGACGGGAATGCCAGCCTGGTTCAGACGGCCCATCTGGGCCGCGAAGAAGAGCCCGGTCCGGTAATCCCGCCAGTCGCCGTCGTACAGATCCCCGGCAATCACCAGGAAGGCAACCCGCTCCGCGATGGCCCGGCCGACCAGCAGATCAAAGGCCTCCCGGGTCGCGGTACGGATCCGCTCGGCGGCGCTGCCCTCCTGCCCGGACAATCCCCGCAGCGGGCTGTCGAGGTGGATGTCGGCGGCGTGTAAGAATCGAAACGAACTCAAGCCCTACCCCCTGAACACGCGGTGCGGACGAAGCGGACCTGAAGCCACCGCCCTTCGGCCCAAGGGTACCACCGCCGCGCGCGGTTGCATCCCGGCGCGGCCGGCGGTCACCGAGGGGGCACTCGCGTCCTGCCCGCGCGCGCTCCCGTTCAGGCCGGGCGCCCTCCTTTGCGCAGCAGGATCGAGGCGAACGCGGGCAGCAGGACCAGCGCCGCGAGCATGTTCACCAGGAACATGAAGGCCATCAACAGGCCCATGTCGGCCTGGAACTTCAGCGCCGAGAGCATCCAGGTTCCGACACCCACGCTCATGGTCGCTGCGGTGAACATCACCGCAGTGCCCCGCTGGCGCAGGGCCTGGAAGAAGGCCTCGGGCAGGTCGTCGCCGTGGCCGAAGCGGTAGGACATCCGCTCGTAGAGATAGATGCCGTAATCGACGCCGATACCGACCGCGATCGCGAGCACCGGCAGCGTCGACACCTTCAGGCCGATATCGAGCAGCGCCATCAGCGCGCTGCACATCACCGCGACGATGGACAGTGGCAGCACGATGCACAGGGTGGCGCGCCAGGAACGGAATTCCGCGAAGAACAGCAGGCTGATCGCGCCGAAGACCAGCAGCAGCATCGTCACCGCCGCGGCATCCACCGCCTCGTTGGTCGCGGCCATCACGCCCACGTTGCCCGAGGCGAGCAGGAAGTCGAGCCGGTCGGACGGGTTCTGGTCCCGGAAACGCTTCACTTCGTCGACCACGTGGGCGATGGTCGCGCCGTCGTGATCGCGGGTGAAGATCAGGATCTGCATCGCGCTGCAGTCCGTGTTCAGCAGGCCGGT
>NZ_REBW01000109.1 GCF_007692535.1 Thioalkalivibrio sp.
GGTAATCCCGGGTAGACCAGGTCTGCTGCAGCGTATGCGGCACCTCGTAGACATTGTGGATCTGGTTGATGGTCACGCCCTGGTTGGCATGGTGGAGGACCTGGTTGTTCAGGTGCGCATAGGCATCACGCGCGGCGCGCAGAACTTCCTGGATGCGTTCATTGCCCCAGCGCGGCCAGTGGTGGGAGGCAAACATCACCTCGGCTTCCTGGCCGAACAGGTACAGGGCCTCGTTGATGTATTTCGACCAGTTCAGCGCATCGCGCACCGGCGCGCCGCGCATCGTGTAGATGTTGTGCATGCCTTGCATCACGTTCTCAGCCATCCACAGCGCCTTGAGGTCCGGGAAATACGTGTTCATTTCTGTGGGCGCCTCGGTGTCCGGGGTCAGTTGGAAGATCATCCGGACCCCGTCGACCATCACTTCCTCGATCGGCTCCGTAATCAGCCGTGTCGGAGCGATCAGGCCGACGGATCCGGCAGAAGTGCCCTGTCCCAAACCTTGGCTCACGTAACCGAATGGACTGCGTGGCAGCAAGATGCCGTACTGGTAAAACAGGCGCCGGTTCATCGCGTTCCCGGCAAACACGTTCTCGGATACCAGATGGTTCATGAACCCGTCGGGAGCAATGACCTCGACCCGTCCGGCATCGACATCCTCCTGGCTAATCAGACCACGCACGCCGCCCCAGTGGTCGACGTGATTGTGCGAGTAGATGACAGTCGCGATCGGCAGGCCCTCGCCCATCTGTTCCTGGAAAAACTCCCAGGCCGCCTTGGCGACTTCCGCGCTGATCAGTACATCGTAGGCAATCCAGCCAGTCTTGCCACGGATGAACGTGATCTGGGAGAGATCGACGCCGCGGACCTGGTAGATGCCGGGAGTGACCTCGTACAGCCCGTAGTTCTGGTTCAGCTTCGCGATCCGATGCAGCGACGGATGCACGCTGTCGAAATGGTCCTGCTCGTCGATGAAGTTGAACGCGTCCATGTCCCAGGCGATGTGGCCCGCATCCGCCGGAATCTGCCGTTGAGTCATCGGCGCGATGAAGCCCTTGCGGTTCTCATCGAAATCGCGGGTATCCGAGAACGGCAGGGTCTCGCGCGCCTCGCTCAGGATGTCGATGGTGAACTGCGACGGGGGTTTGCCCTTCGGATCGAAGTGCGGCCGTTCGAGGTTCGTCCCGGCCGAAAATTCGGCTGCCGAGGCAAACGGCACTCCGACCACGGCCAGCGCGATCCATGTGGCGAGGGCCACCTTGCACATCTGAGCTTGCATCGTTACTTCTCCGTTCTCAAGAGACGATTCAGCAGTATTTTCTGACTGAAAGGGCATGTCCAATGCATTATTGTTCTATTTCCGATACCCTTTGCGCATGCATTTCAAGATTCGCCAACTGGCCCATGCTCTGGCCGTCTGGCGCCACGGCAGTTTCCGGCGCGCCGCCACGGAGCAGAACCTTTCGCAGCCGGCGCTCTCGCGCAGCATCCAGAATCTCGAGGAGTCGCTCGGTGTGCTGCTGTTCGATCGCCAGACGACCGAGATCACCCCGACCGCGTTTGGCAAGGCCTTGCTCCAGCGGGCCGAGACCATCCTGATCGAGGCGGCCGAGCTCGAACGCGAGATGAAGCTCTTGAAGGGCCTGGACGTCGGGCGCCTGTCCGTGGCAATGGGCGTGTATGCGGCTGAGTTGTCTGGCAACCGTGGCGTGGCGGAGTTGCTCAGGGCCCACCCCGGATTGCAGATCCGGTTGCAGCTACGGAACTGGCGCGATGTCGAGACACTGGTTAGGGACCGTCAGGTCGACATCGGTTTCGGCGAGATCGGGCATCTGATGGACGCACCAGGGCTGCGCGTGGAGCCGGTCGGCCGCCACGAAGTCCTCTTTTTCTGCCGGGCCGGGCACCCCCTGTTGGCCCGGGATGCTGTCTCGGAAGACGATCTGGATGCCTACCCGTTTGCCGGTGTCCCAATCCCCTCCCGCGTTGCGCACCTGTTTCCGCGCAACTGCCGCATCGACGAGACCAGCGGCGACCTGATTCCACCGATCCTGGTGGAAGACCTCACCGCCATGCGCACCATCGTGGCCGGCACCGATGCCTTCGGGCTCGCGAGCCCTGTTCAAATCGAACCCTGGCTGCGCAGCGGCGAGCTTGCGGCGGTGCCCTTCCGTGCTTCGTGGCTGCGTCTGGACTATGGCTTCATCTTTCTCGCATCGCGCAGTCTGGCGCCGGCCGCGGAGGCGTTCACCACGCTGGTCAGGGAGATCGAACGCGAGATCGAGGAGACGAACCGGACCCTGGCCGACGAGGTGTTCCGGGAAGTCAAGCCTGGCGCGTGCATTCACCCTGACGTTGATCGCACGTGATGCGGCTCCGGCATACGTCGCCGATGTGGGTGCAATGTCATGCAAGATATATATTATATTCTCGATTCCGATGAGCGCCCTGGCAATTTCCGCTCGGATACTCCGGGGTGGGCTGGCCTCCGGAGCCGCTGATCCGTTCCCCCACGCGCGGCCCATCGCAAGGCATCAATTTGCGACCACCTCCGACTCGACCACCAGATCCAGCACGTAGATCGGCCCCGGCGGCAGTTCTGGCCCGGCCGCGGGTTCGAAGCGCTTGACGCGCAACACATTGCGGATGCCAGGTTGGTGCTGATAACCCACGATATCCGCGCTGAAGGCCTGCCATTCGGACGGTGTGTCCACCCGCAGCCCCTGCTCGTCGAAGCTGATCTCGCGCACCTGCAGGCACAGGCCGTCGCCCCGCACCGACTCCTCGCATTCCACCGTTTCGGCGGCAACCTCCAGAAAGACTGTGGTCGGGGGACCGAACCGCGCCTCCGGTGTGAGTTCTCCCGTCAGCAGCAGTGCATCGCCA
>NZ_REBW01000008.1 GCF_007692535.1 Thioalkalivibrio sp.
CGTCACCCCGCAGGGGTTGGCGTGTTCTCCCGGCTCTTTCAATCAGGAGAAACGCGTCATGAGTGAGACAACAGACCACGACGACCGCGGCACCATGAAGTTTCAGCTGCGGGCGATGGAGACGCTCATTGAAGAGGGCAAGGCCAAGGACCGCTGGAACGTGATCTTTGATCACTCGGAGCCGGACGACGACACGTGGATCGTCGCGATCAGCTATCGGGATCGGAGCCCGGATGGGCTCTATGACCGAACCGAGATCAGGGTCCACAGTTCGACGCACTGGTCCATCCCCATGATTCTCGTCATCGATCGGGGCTATCGCAGTCACGGGCAGCCACAGATCAGCTGGAGTTCCGGTGGCGTTTGCACGGACGCGAGCGAGTTACAGGTCGCTCGCGCGATGCGCGTGATCTGGGGCTGGGCCGAGGGGTTCCTGGCGCGGCAGGCCATTTCCGCTGCCGCCGGCGTACCTGTCGAGGACGACAAAGGGATGCAGTCATGACGCCCAGCGTAGAGCAGTACCGGCGAGCGGCCAGCGAGCACTGGGGCCACGACGACGACATCGATTTCGACCACAACGCTCTCGTGAGCGAGGGTGAGGGCGGAGCGTATGTACAGGCGTGGTTGTGGGTACCGGACGACCGCATCAAGGAGGACGATGGTTCGTAGCGGTCCATGGCGTTCACAGGCGCTCATCCTCGCCGCCCCTCCTGGGGGCGGCCTTTCCCAAGGCCCTGTGTGGCGGGGCCTTCGGAAAGGCGGTTTTCGACCGTGGCGACTGCGGTTCAGTCGCGCCCAAGCACCTGCGGATCGGGCAGAGGTGCACCGCTCAGGCGGCCGATCCATCTTCCACAACCCACCGGGTGCGAACCCGGTGCGGGACGCCCCCCGGCATTTTTCCACGAGGTGTCCCATGTTCCAACAGCATCTGCAACAGGTTCGGCGTGTTCCGGTATCCGGCCTTTGCCGGATCGGCCGGCGCACGTTCGCCGTCCAGGCCGGTGGCTTTCGATACGAGCTGCGGTTCACACCCAGCGCGCGGATCGAGCTGCTTTCCGTTCATCGGGTTCACTAGGAGGCCCGCCGTGATGAAATTCGGAGCACGGCTCAATGATCTGCATCTACGCCAGCGCGAGGCGGATTTCTCGGCCATGGCCGCAACGGCGGCACCCCGCGAGGGCGTGTCGGCGCTGTTGCGGCTGGTTGCCGCCGCCCGGCAGCCGACCGGCCAGGGCCATCGCCTGCGCCGGTTTCTGCTCGGTCTGTACAACGGCCCCGAGTGGCCGTTCGACCTGACCGACCTGCGCAACCTGGATCGCGACCTGCAGCAGGACGTGCTCGCCGTGCTGCAACTCGATTGGCACGGAGGACGCGAGGTCCACAAGTACATCGAGGACGGTGATCGTCTCTTCCTCCGCTGGTGGGAGGCGGAGCGGCCCGAACCCGACCCGCCAGCGTAACGCTGGTCTCTATCAACCCCGCCGGGGCGTCACCCCGGCCGGGGCATGGCGTGTCCTGGCTTTTCTGGAGGAATTCGCCATGCCGGAACGGTCCATTATCGAACTCAGCGATGATGAATTGATCAGTCACGCAGCCGGGATCCTGGAGTCACGGCTTCGCTACCGGGTTTCTGGGGAAACGCCAGAGCCCCTCACGACCCCGCAGGTGGTCAAGGACTTCCTCAAGCTCAAGCTCGCCGAGCTGGAACACGAGGTCTTTGCCGTTCTGTTTCTGGACAATCGCCACCGCCTGCTCCACTACGAGGAGATGTTTCGCGGAACCATCGATGGGGCTTCGGTGCACCCCAGGGAAGTCGTCAAGGTCACACTCCGGCATAACGCCGCAGCCGTGATCCTGGCGCACAACCATCCCTCCGGGGTTCCCGAGCCCTCACGGGCCGACGAGGCCCTGACCCGGCGTCTTCGCGACGCCCTGGGTCTGATCGACGTGCGCGTGCTCGACCACGTGATCGTGGGCGGCACGGACACCATCAGTTTCGCTGAATCGGGCCTTATCTAAACAACCCCGGGTGGCTGTACGCAGCCACCCGGCCTTTATCCATCCACCCCACCGGGGCACATGCGCCCCGCAGGGCTGGCGTGTTCCCCGGGTCTTTGAATCAAGGAGAAACGTCATGGCCGAGATTCACCGGGAAGCGATCCAGCGAACCGTCAATGCTGTGCGCCCAGGCGTCTATGCCTGGTTCACCGATCCAGAGGAGGCTGCGGCCGCCGCGCTCCCGAGGACCCCGGTCCGGCAGACGTCCCCGGCGTGCCGCGGGAGCGCCGGTCTCTGGCGTGCGCTTGTGGAGCCACTTCAGGCGGAGCGTTGATCGTGCCTCCCGCTGCCGAGTGGCAGCGGTTGCTGCAAAACCCAGTTTTCCCGTTCCCTTCGGGGGGCGGCCTTTCCCAAGTCTCTGCGCGGCGGAGCCTTCGGAAAGGCGTTTTTCGACCGTGGTCACTGCGGATTCAGTGACGCCCAAGCCTCTGCGGACCGGGCAGAGAGGCAGCCCCCGTCGGGGCCGGTCCATTTTCCATCCACCCCACCGGGGCGCGTGCGCCCCGTTGGGGGCGACGTGTGCTCCGGATCCTTGCATCAGGAGGAACGTCATGAATGCGAAAACACGGGAGGTTTTCCAGGCCGTACGCCGGGTCTATCGCTTGACCCGGAAAGGCTCGTACTTGGTCAGCAATGGCCTCGGTCCCAGCACGGCGGCGGCTATGGCGCTGCGTGCGGTCACCGGAAAATGGGATCTCTGCGATCCGGCGCCCTGGAACGCGTGGGGCGAGTGGGTTCGCACCGCGCGCGGTGCGTACATCCGTCGCCCTCATGTGGCCGCGGCCTGTACCCGCTGGATGCGGCGGACCTTGCCATGAGCCCCCG
>NZ_REBW01000155.1 GCF_007692535.1 Thioalkalivibrio sp.
CCTGAAGGACCACCTCCAGCCGGGCATTCGGCGGCGCCGCGATGCGTTCGAAATAGAGCACCTCACCACTGACCTCGGCCATCTCGGGCTCACTCGCCGTCGTGGTGCAGCTCACCAGCGCCAGCAGCAGCGCGCTCAGCAGATATCTCATGTCCTGTCCTCATCTCTGACCAGTCACTTGTGTGCAGCGGCCCTCGGAACGGAGTTCACCGAGCCTTCCGGGGGATAATCGAGCGTGTCTCTTAGCTCGCTCCGCGTTTTCAGATCGAATTCCGGGAATGGCAACTCGTTGCCCTTGCGCAGTTCGCGCATGATCGCCTCGGCCCGTTCGGTGCGCTCCGGGTCTACCCCGCTGTCCTTTGCCAGATAGTTCACGGTCGACGGGAAGGCAAAGCCGGTCCCCGACGCATCGACGAGGTCGATCAGGCGCAGGAACAGGTCCTCGCGGACGCCCAGGAACACGTTGTTGTCGTTGGTTTGCACGTAGGCGAAGATCTCGATGTCCACCGAGTGGTCACCAAAACCCACGAAACGCGCCCGTGCCGGCTCCGGCGTCACCATCGAATGCTGCAACAGCAGCTTGCGGATCTCCGCCAGCACCCAGCGCATCTGGTCCGGCGTCGTCTCGTAGCGCAGGCCGATCGTCGTGCGCAGCAGGATCCGGTCCCGGCGGGTGAAGTTCTCGATGTAGAGGTTCACGAACTCGGCGTTGGGGATCGTGACCACGGTCCGGTCGATCGAGCGCACCTTTACCGACCGCAGCCCGATCGCCTCGATCACCCCCAGATGCTCCCCGAGCCGGCAGAAATCGCCGACCTCGATCGGCTTGTCCGCGAACAGCGTGATGCCGCCGATGAAGTTCTCCAGCGTGCTACGCGCCGCCAGCGCCACCGCCAGACCGCCGATACCGAGACCGGCGAGCACGCCCTGGTAGGGCAGCGACAGGATCTCGGCGAGAAACAGCACCGCGCCGATGATCACCGCGAGCTTCGCCAGCGATGTCGCCAGCGAGCGCAGCACTTCGTCGCGGTAGCGGTAGCGCTGCGAGTGCGATTCCAGAACCCGGCTGATCTTGTCCACCAGATGGTAGGCGAGCCAGCCGCCGGCAAGCGAGAGCGTCACGCCGATCAGGACACGCAATGGCATGTCGACAGCCTGCGGAAGCCCCAGGATCCTGAGCGCCACCAGGCCGATGCCGGCAACGAAGATCAGCCGCAGTGGCCAAAGGAAGCGGATCTCCGGCGCCAGCATCTGATCCTCTTCGGCCTTCTTCAGCCGCAAGAGCTTCGCAACGACCCAGGTCAGGAACCAGCTCACCGGAATGCTGATCACCAGCCACAGTGCCAGGGCGATCCACTGCCAGACCTCCATCGCGCCGCCGGTCTCGCGCAGCAGTTCGCGGTGGATCGAGCGGACGTGGTTGCGGATTGTGAAAAACGGCGTGGATTCGGCACGCACCGTGTCAGCCGCGAGCGGCATGTCCTCCAGCGCCATGAACAGGTGGCGCGCGCTGGCCATGGTTTCCGCGCTGAAGCGCCACTGTATTGAGCCGTCCTCCTGCTCGATCGGGTGGATCTCCACCGAGCCCATGGGGTGCACGAAGTGCGTGTACGGGCCGCGCCGGTTCGGATCATCCGAAATCTCCTGGCGCAGCGGCAGACCGATGCGGTAGAGAACCTCGATCAGGTACTCGCCGAGCAGCGCACCTTCCTGCTCGCGCACCGCCGTGGCAATCTGCGACAGGTCCATGGTCTTCAGGAAGAGCTCGCTCTTGCCGACCCGCGCGTTATCCCACTGTTCGATGAAGGTACGCATGGTGTCGCGCGGCGATCTCAACTCGTGATGCTGCCGCGAGTGCGGCAGCTCACCGCCGTGGACCTTGAGCAGTGCGTCCAGCGTCGCTCGCATCTCTTCCTCGGGCGGCACCACGAGGCGCCAGACCGGAGAGCCGGTCCCATCCGTATCCGTCATGGGCCGGAATCTGAGGGTGTAGGTGAGACCGGTACCCGACTGCGTGAGTTGGACCGGATATTCCAGTATTTCGCCAAGGTCCTGGGTCGGCCGGATTTCCCAGATGCGCATCGTGAGACGATCGACGATCTGGAACAGCATCCTTGCGAGACCGATGCGGTCATAGACAGTCAGCGGGCCTTCGTAGGCATCGTAATCCAGCAGCGGGAGAGTCACGCCCAGGCGATCGCTTCGCCCCTCGCCCGACTTGTTTCCGGCCGTCAGGAACCGCTCCAGCGTGCGTTCCGGACTCGAGAGGTCCGGAATCTCGAGGAGCGTGCGCGCCATGTCGGTATCCGTGCGGATGCCGGTCCACCACTCTCCCGTGCCGAAGCGACCCATGAAGCTCCGGCCATCCGGGGAAATCGAAAAGGTGAATTCGCCTGAGCCGGCGGCATCCGTCCAGGTACCCGAGAACTGGTCGTTCTCGACCCGGCCCTCCACGAAGCCTTCGAACCCGGGATACGTTCCGACGACCCGATCACCGTCCTGTTGCAGTTTCATCACCGCCCCGCCATCCCGCCACTGCGTGTCCCAGACGCCCGTCCAGTCGCGGGGACCGGAAAGCGCTGGGGATGACAAGAGCGCGAGAAGAGCAATGGCAAACGCAGTCGCGGCGAACCAGCCCCGAAGCCGGAGCAGAACGGGGGTGTCAGAAACGGTGCACAGGGGTGTTTCGTTCATCGGGATTCAAGTACCGGTTTGTCGCAAGGGGTTCTGCCCGACGAACGTCAGCCAGTGATCAACTTCGCGTGCGATCGGGTCAGCCGCCCGGCACGAGCAGCGAAAGACCGAAGCGAACACTCCATTCCGGAAGGCCGTCGAGATCGCGCAGGTTGTATTCCGGGTTGATCG
>NZ_REBW01000007.1 GCF_007692535.1 Thioalkalivibrio sp.
CCGGCAACGTGAAGGTCATGCGCGACGCGCTGGAATGCTCGCACCGGGGCTGGGGTGTGTCGGTGATCATCGGCGTGGCGCCCGCCGGGGCCGAGATCAGCACGCGGCCCTTCCAGCTGGTCACCGGGCGCGTGTGGAAGGGCACGGCCTTCGGTGGTGCCAAGGGCCGGCGCGACGTGCCGCGCTTCGTGGACTGGTATATGGATGGCAAGATCGAGATCGACCCCATGATCACCCACAAGCTGACGCTCGACCAGATCAACGACGGGTTCGACCTGATGCACCAAGGCAAGTCGATCCGGGCGGTGGTGGAGTTCTGAGCAGAATTGGAGCGGGCTCGGCAAGCATGTATGCTCGGTTCGGCGAGGCTGGAGTGGCGGAGCCAGTGCAGGCAAAATGGATACTTCGGGTTGACCAGTAAACGACACGACCATCGAACCCCGGGCTTTGAGATGCCTCGTATCCCCCAAATAATGTTGGTCAAGATCGCCAAAGCGATTGACCGCTTTCATAAATTGCTGTGGGAGCCGTGCTACTCCTGCGTCGGCGGTGATGGCCGCTTTGATGAACCTTGCGCGACTACCCGACCGTCAGCTCCGGGCCGAGGCTGTGTGGAAACTCCTGCACCACGGGGAGGCCAAGTGCTGGAGTGTTCGCGATGGGGGTTGGCGGCTGCTTGTGGTCTGGGAGCCCACCAAGGGCGCGGGTGCCGGGTAGCTTGACCGGTTTTGGGGGCGGCTTTCACCCAGTCAGGCGGGAATTGCCGCCATCAGCCCCTTGATCCCGACCAGGGCGACCATTCGCTTGATGTTGTAGGCCAGCACGTTGAGCGCCATCTCGGTGCGGACGTTCTTCAGCCTCCGGGTCAGGAAGTGGGTGGCGCCCATCCATGCCTTGATGGTGCCGAACGGGTGCTCGGCTGTGCAGCGGCGCAGGGTCATCGGTTCGGCGTCGCTGCGCAGGCGGTCGTGCATCTCGTCCACCAGATGCTCGTATTCCCAGCGGGTGATGCGGCGTTCGTTGCCGGTCGTGCAGCGTGATTTCACAGGGCAGTGTCGGCATTCGTTGGTCCAGTAGCGTGCGACCCTGAGCCCGTCTTCCTCGCGCGTGTAGCGGTAGGTGAGCTCGTCCCCTGTCGGGCAGATGTAGACGTCGCGGTCGGCGTCATACCTGAAGTCGGCCTTCACATACATGCCCTTGCTGCGATTGCCGGAGGTCTCGGGGCGCGGCATGGTCACCGTGATGCCAGCCTTGTCGCAGGCGGCGATCTCGGCGCCGCTGAAATAGCCCTTGTCGGCCAGGGCATGCAGCGTGTCGCGCCCGAGTGCCGCCTTGGTGGCGAGCGCCATCGGGCTGAGCTGGTCGCGGTCGAAGCCCTGGTTGGTGACCTCGTGCGTGACGATGATGTGGGTCTCGGTGTCCACGGCGCCCTGGACGTTGTAACCGACCAGACCGCTGTGCCGGGCGCTGGTGGCCATGGCGCGGGCATCGGGGTCTGTCAGTGATATCTGGCCGTCCGGCGCGTCGGCCAGCGCCTTGTCCATCGCTTTCAGCCGGTCGATCTCCTGCCGGATGCGACCGTAGCGGCGGGCCAGATGCGCCACCTTCCCGGCTCGCGCCTCACCCTCTTCCTGCCGGTCGATCCGCACCATCTCGTCGATGTAGCGCGCGACATCGGCTTCCAGATGGGCCAGGCGGCTGGCGATCTTGCCCTTGGTGAAGTTTCTGTCGCGGTTGTTGACCGCCTTGAACTTGCTGCCGTCGATCGCGACGCAGTCCCCCTTGAGGACGCCGATCCGGCGGCAGAGCTCGACGAACTGCGCACAGGTCCTGCGGATGGCGGGGCCGTTGTCGCGCCGGAAATCGGCGATGGTCTT
The DNA here is from genome assembly GCF_007692535.1 of Thioalkalivibrio sp. Classification (GTDB taxonomy): domain Bacteria; phylum Pseudomonadota; class Gammaproteobacteria; order Ectothiorhodospirales; family Ectothiorhodospiraceae; genus Thioalkalivibrio. Next base: position 1,878 of record NZ_REBW01000007.1, read on the forward strand.
GTGGTCGGGCACCAGCTTGCCCGTCAGCCACATCACCTCGACATTCCGCCCCGCCTCGCGCTCCAGTCGCCGGCTCGACGGGATCCGGTTCAGGTAGCCATAGATGAAAAGCTTGAGCAGGACGGCCGGATGATAGCCGGGCCGACCCGTCCGCGCAGGCGCGGAACGCGCGAAGCCAAGGCCCGGCAGGTCGAGCTCATGAACGAAGAGGTCGACCACCCGGACCACGCTGTCCTCGTCGATCCAGTCCTCAAGCCGATCCGGAAACAGCACCGTCTGCTCCCGAGCGACCCCCTCGATGAACCCTGCCATGCCACCCCTCCCGCCACGTTATGAGGGTACCACAGCACCACGGCTTTCCACACAGCCTCGGCCGTGGCGACAGCCACGGTCGAGGAGGGCTCGATCATCGACCTCGGCGACGCGCGCTTCGAGGTGCTGCACCTTCTAGGCCACGCCCCCGGCCAGGCCCGACTGTTCGAGCCCGCCACGGGCCTGCTGTTCGGCGCCGATGCGGTCTATGACGGCCCGCTGATCGCCGACGGGCCGGGCATGGACCGGGCCGCCTATGCCCGCACCCTGCGCCGGCTGCGCGGCCTGCCCGTCACCCGTGTACATGGCGGTCATGACGGCGATTTCGACCGCGACAGGCTGCACCGCATCATCGACGATCACCTCACGCCTTGGGATGCGTGACCCCGGCCCCGCGCCCGGACGGCGTCGCCGGACGCGCGCCCGTCCGGCTGCGGAAAGGGCGGGGCTGACAGGGCCGCGGCCGCCGGCCCAGCCCTCGCAGCACCGGACCGCGCGGTCGCGCAGCCCGGCCGCGGGAACCGGCCGCCCCGGGCCCCGACATTGGGGCGCAGGCGGCCGGGGTCGGGCCGGCCGGCATGCCGGTCGGCTGCGCGTTGCGGCCCGCCCCGCGCTGGACCGCCGCCTCAACCGCGGGCGTGCAACACGCGGCCGATGA
>NZ_REBW01000120.1 GCF_007692535.1 Thioalkalivibrio sp.
CGGGAACGATCGCGCCACCGGGGCAGCCGCGTTCCGGCCGGCTGCGGCGGGGCATGCCGGCCGGCGACAAACACCCCCCGGCCAAGCCTGCGCCCGCGAGCGACGCAGTCGATCCGAGCGATCGTGTACGGCCATTCGGCGCCGAGCCGGTCGTTGATGTCCCAGAACGCGTCCAGATGCCCGAACCGGATGCCCTCGGTCAGCATCAGGTCGCTGCTCACCGGGATCATCCGCAGGCGCACGCGGGTGATCAGTCCGGTGAGACCGAGACCGCCGATGGTCGCGGCGAACAGATCCGCCTGCTCGGTCGGACCGATCCGCAGATGTTCGCCGGTGGAGCGCAGCAGGTCCATCTCGAGCACGTGCCGGCCGAAACTGCCGGCGCCACGGTGGTTCCTGCCGTGGACATCATTGGCGACCGCGCCGCCGACGGTGATGAACCGGGTGCCCGGCACCACCGGCAGCATCCAGCCCTGCGGCAGGCACCAGCGCAGCAGGTCGCCCAGCAGGATGCCCGCCTCGCAGTCGACGATCCCGGTGCCGCGGTCGAAGGCGATCAGGCGGTCCATGCTCCGGGTCAGCAGAAGGGTGCCGTCGTCGTTCAGACAGTCATCGCCCTGGCTGCGCCCGTTGCCCAGCGCCAGGAACGGGGCGTCGGCTTTGGAGAGCGGCGCGGTTCGGTCCCGCCACTCGATCAGGCGCATCTGCCCGACCCTGGCAGCCTGTCGGGTTGTCTCCAGACCCTCAATCCCCTTGCCGCCAGCCGGGGTCCAGCGGATGGAGCGCGGGATCGAGCCGCCAGGAGCGGGGGCCGGGGTCCTGGTCCACGAGTCGCCGAACCTGTTCCAGGAAGCGCTCGCGCGGGATTTCGGACGCGCCCATGGCCAGCATGTGTGGCGTCGGGGTCTGGCTGTCGATGAGGGGCCAGTCCCAGGCAGCCAGGTGGCGGCAGAGCCAGGCCAGTCCCACCTTGGAGGCATCGGTTGCCCGCGAGAACATCGATTCCCCGCAGAACAGGCGGCCTACCGCGACCCCGTACAGGCCGCCGGCGAGTTCCCCGCCGCGCCAGATCTCGACCGAGTGGGCGTACCCGGCGCGGTGCAGCTCCAGGTAGGCGTGTCGCATCTCCACGGTGATCCAGGTGCCGGTCGCCCCGGCGCGTGGGGCGCCGCAGGCGCGGATCACCGCCTCGAAGTCGCGATCGAAGCTGACCTCGAAGGCGCCGTTGCGGATCGACTTGCGCAGACTGCGCGTGATGCGCAGATCCCCGGGTCTGAGCACGGTGCGCGGGTCCGGGCTCCACCAGAGGATCGGCTGTCCGGCCTCGTACCAGGGGAAGATGCCCTGGCGATAGGCACGCAGCAGGCGCGGCAGCGACAGGTCGCCCCCGGCGGCAAGCAGGCCGTTCGGGTCGAGCCAGGCCTGAGAGGGATGCGGGAACGGTTCGCCCACGACGCCGGCGTGGAGCCAGGTGATCATCCTTCGTGACTGCGCGCTCACGGCCGCCTCCGGCGGACCATGTCCGGACCTTCGTCGCGCAGCGGGGTCAGCGTCGTCATGGCCGCAGACTCTCAGTCCTCTTGGCGATAGGGCGAGCGTTGCATCAGGTTCGCGCACTGCGCTTCCATCATCCTGGTCTCGCGCTCGCAGAAGTCCTGCACGGAACTGCGGAATCCGGAGGTGAGAATGGCGTGGGCCGAGGCCGTAGGCACCGGCAGGAAACCGCGTGGAATCTTGTGTTCCCCCTGAGCGCCCGGTTCGAACCGGGACAGGCCCTCCCGGATGCAGAACTCGATACCTTGATAGTAGCAGGTCTCGAAATGAAGATCGGGAAGGTCCGCGCTGCACCCCCAGAAGCGGCCGTAGAGGGTGTCATGGCTGCGATAGCACAGTGCGGCGGCAATGGTCTGGTCCTCCCGCCGCGCTTCGAACAGCACGACCTGCGGTCCGAGCGCGGCGGCGGTGCCGACGAAAAAGGCCTCGGACAGGGTCGGGATTCCCATGTGTTTTTCGAACGTGTCCTCGTAGAAGCGGTGGAACCGGGACCAGTCTTCCCGATCGGCGGTGGCGCCGGTCAGCGTGCGGAAGACGATGTCCTGTTCGGCGACGCGCCGGCGTTCGCGTTTCACGTTCTTGCGCTTCTTCGCGCTGAGCGCCGCCAGAAAGCCGTCGAAGTCCGCGTAGCCCCGGTTGTGCCAGTGGTACTGGCAACCCGTCCGCCGCAGCAGTCCGGCCGCGGCGGCCAGGGCCGCCTCGGGCTCGGGTGGGAAGAGCAGGTGGACGCCGGAGGCGCCGAGCTCGCTGGCGCGGGAGACGGCCGCTTCGAGCAACCGCCGTTGCAGGAATTCGGGTTCGGGCGCATCCGGATGCACCAGCAGGCGCGGTCCGGTGGCCGGCGTGTAGGGCACGCTGATCACCAGTTTCGGGTAGTAGGGGTGGCCGTGACGCTCCCAGGCCGCCTGCCAGGCCCAGTCGAAGACGAACTCACCGTAGTTGTTCGTCTTCGCGTAGCAGGGCGCCGCCGCCACCAGGGTTTCGGCGTCGAAGATCAGCACATGCTGCGGGAACCAGCCGTAGCGACGGCCCAGGCATTCGTGGCGTTCCAGCCCCTCGAGGAAGGCGTGGCGCAGGAAGGGTTCCCGCCCCCCGGTCAGCGCGTCCCAGGACGCGGCGTCCACCGCGCCGAGACCGTCGCGGATCTCGATGCGCAGCTCCGGCTCTCCGCTTTTGGTCATGACGTGACCCGCATCGGCTGTTCCCGGTGAAGGTTGCGGCGCTTCAGGGCGTCTTTTCCGTGAAGTTCTCCTCCAGGAAGCGCTCCGCGTCCAGCGCCGCCATGCAGCCGGTGCCTGCGGAGGTCACCGCCTGGCGGTAGACCTGGTCCATTACGTCGCCGCAGGCGAACACGCCGGGAACGCTGGTGGCGGTCGCGTTACCCTCCAGGCCGCTCTGCACGATGATGTAGCCGTTCTCCATGTTCATCTGCCCGTCGAAGATACCGGTGTTGGGCTTGTGCCCGATGGCGATGAATACCCCGGTCAGTTCCAGTTCCTTGGTATCGCCACTCTCGACCTGGCGCAGCCGCATGCCGGTGACCCCGGTCTTGTCGCCCAGGATTTCATCCAGCACGTGCTTCCACTCGATGCTGACCTTGCCGGCCTTTTCCTTTTCGAACAGGTGGTCCTGGAGGATCTTCTCCGCACGCAGGGCGTCGCGCCGGTGCACCAGCGTCACGTGGTCGGCGATATTGGACAGGTACAGGGCTTCCTCGACCGCGGTGTTTCCGCCGCCGATCACGGCGACCTTCTGACCGCGGTAGAAGAAGCCGTCGCAGGTTGCGCAGGCGGACACGCCCTTGCCCTTGAAGGCCTCCTCGGATTCCAGTCCCAGGTACATCGCCGTGGCGCCGGTGGCGATGATCAGCGCGTCTGCGGTGTAGGTCCCGCTGTCACCGATCAGCCGGAACGGGCGCGAGGCCAGTTCGGCGGTGTGGATGTGATCGAAGATGACCTCGGTGGCGAAGCGCTCGGCGTGTTTCTGCATGCGCTGCATCAGGTCGGGACCCTGCAATCCCTCGACATCGCCAGGCCAGTTATCGACGTCGGTGGTGGTCATCAGTTGTCCGCCCTGTTCCAGCCCGGTGATCACGACCGGGTTCAGGTTGGCGCGGGCAGCATAGACAGCCGCCGTCCAGCCGGCCGGGCCCGAGCCCAGGATCAGCAGGCGGCAGTGCTTGGTGTCGTTCATGAAGACTCTCCGTGCAGGTTGCGAGAAAGGGAAGGAGGCTGGGATTGGGCGATCGAGGGCGCATCTGCGCCACAACAAGGACGCCGCTGTGGTCCCGTTTCGTCCGTGATTATTGGTAATGCCCGTCGGGCTGTCCAACGGCCACAGGACGTGGACGGCGATCCTGTACTTTGCGGTGCCATTTTAACCACGTAGAATCCGATGTTCGAACGCTCCCTGAGCAGATTCCGATGCGGACCGGGGACCATTCCGGGAATCCGCGGGATTTCCGATGGCCCGCCGCACCGGCGGCTCATCCATCGCGTGCGGTCCCTGCCAGCAACCGATCAGGCCCCCGCCCGCCGAGCCAACGCAGTTTCAACGGACACACCGATGCCTCGAACCAAGGTACAGACCCGGGCCGAGAACAGCCTGAGCCGACAGTTGCTGCGCGGGCTGCGCGAGGGCGCCCTGCTGGTCTTCGGCATGGTGGCCCTGTATCTGCTGGTGGCGCTGCTGTCCTACCACCCGGGCGATCCGGGATGGTCGTACACCGGAGATGGCGAGGGCATCCGGAACCTGGGCGGCGCTGCCGGGGCCTGGTTTGCCGATGTCGTCTTCCACCTGTTCGGCTACCTGGCCTACCTGATTCCGCTGGTGTTCATCGGCGTGGGCTGGTGGCTGTTCCGCCACCGCCGCGATGCGCGCATCGCCAGTCCGCTGGAACTGAGTCTGCGTGGCCTGGCCCTGCTGGTCGCGCTGCTGTCGGGCGCCGCGCTCGCCGCGCTGCACTGGTTGCCGCGCAACCTCCCGGTCAATGCCGGCGGCATTCTCGGCGAACTCATCGCGGGGCTGACGGCGTCGGGGCTCGGCCTGGTCGGAGCCACGTTGCTGCTGCTGGCGCTGTTTCTGACCGGTTTCACGCTGTTCACGGGCTTGTCCTGGTTCTTGCTGATGGATCGCCTGGGCCAGACGGTGCTGGATGGAGTGGATCGGGTGCGGACCCGGCTGGATGCGTTCCGGGATCAGCGGATCGGGGCGGTGGAGAAGGCGCAGCGCGAGATGCGCGTGGAACGTGAGCGCGCGCGCGTGGCGCACCGACCGCCGTCCCGGGTGGAGCCGCGGATCGATGCGCCGGCTCCGAGCCCGCGCGTGATGAAGGAGAAGCAGGTGCCCCTGTTCACCGGTGACGCCAGCGATCCCCATCCCCCGCTGGCGCTGCTCGACGATCCGCCACCCGCCGTCAGCGGCTATTCCGAAGAGTCGTTGCAGGCGATGTCCCGGCTGGTGGAACTGAAGTTGCGCGATTTCGGCGTCGACGTCGAGGTCGTCGCGGTGCAGCCGGGTCCCGTGATCACCCGTTTCGAACTGCACCCGGCGCCGGGCGTGAAGGTGGCGCGGATCTCGGCGCTGGCCAAGGACCTCGCTCGATCGCTGTCGGTGATCGCGGTGCGCATCGTCGAGGTCATCCCGGGGCGGTCCACGGTGGGGCTGGAGATCCCCAACGAGCAGCGTGAACTGGTGTCGCTCTCGGAGATCCTGCGCTCGAACCTGTTCGAGACCGCGAAGTCGCCGCTGACCCTGGCCCTGGGCAAGGACATCGGCGGGGCGCCGGTGATCGCCGACCTCGGGCGCATGCCGCATCTGCTGGTCGCCGGCACCACCGGTTCGGGCAAGTCGGTGGGCGTGAACGCGATGCTGCTGTCGATGCTGTACAAGTCCACCGCCGAGGACGTGCGCCTGATCCTGATCGACCCGAAGATGCTGGAGCTCTCCGTCTACGAGGGCATTCCGCACCTGCTCGCGCCGGTGGTCACGGACATGAAGGACGCGTCCAATGCCCTGCGCTGGGCGGTGGCCGAGATGGAGCGGCGCTACAAGCTCATGTCCCAGCTCGGCGTGAGGAACATCACCGGGTACAACAAGAAGGTGCGCGATGCCGACGCGGCCGGTGCGCCGATCCCCGATCCCACCTTCAATCCGGACGAGCAGGTGGCCGAGGTCGAGCCGCCGGTGCTGGGCCGGATGCCGTTCATCGTCGTGGTCGTCGACGAGTTCGCCGACATGATCATGGTGGTCGGCAAGAAGGTCGAGGAACTGATCGCCCGCCTCGCGCAGAAGGCTCGGGCCGCCGGCATCCACCTGATCCTCGCCACGCAGCGCCCGTCGGTGGATGTGATCACCGGCCTGATCAAGGCGAACATCCCGACCCGGATCGCCTTCCAGGTCTCCTCGCGCGTCGATTCGCGGACCATTCTCGACCAGATGGGGGCCGAACACCTGCTCGGCCATGGCGACATGCTCTACCTGCCGCCGGGCAAGGCACTGCCGGAACGGGTGCACGGGGCCTTCGTCGCCGACCACGAGGTGCACAAGGTCGTGGAGTACCTGAAGAGCACCGGCGAGCCCGACTACGACGACGGCATCCTGGACGAGCCCGAGGCCGGCGCCGCCGCCATACCGGGGCTGGAGCCGGCCACGGCCGAGGCCGAGGGGGACCCTCTGTACGATCAGGCCGTGCAGATCGTGATCGAGTCACGCAAGGCGTCGATCTCCTACGTCCAGCGGCGGCTCAAAATCGGCTACAACCGGGCCGCGCGCATGGTCGAGGACATGGAATCCGCAGGGCTGGTCAGCCCGGTGCAGTCGAACGGCAACCGCGAGGTGCTCGTGCCCGGGGGGCGGGAATGACGGAAACGCGGGGATGCTTCCGGAGTTCAGCGGGGGTTAACGACGCCCGCCGCATCATGGGCTCACAATCCACGCATGAAACGGTGAGTCGAATGAATCGGAATGCTTCAGGAACCTTCGCAGCGATTGTCGTCCTCGGGTTGCTGCTCTTTGCGCCTTCGGGCATTGCAGGCGAGGGCCGGGCGGCGCTGGAACGCTTTCTCGACGGGCTCGAGACGTTTTCGGCCGAGTTCAGCCAGACCCTCACCGACGAGACCGATTTCGTCCTGCAGGAAGCCGAGGGAAGGCTCTCGCTCGCGGTGCCGGACCGGCTGCGCTGGGAGCTGGATGTCCCGTTCGAGCAGTCGATCGTCGCCGACGGGGAGTACCTGTGGACCTATGATCCGGAACTGCGGCAGGCGACGGTCCGTCCGATGGAACAGGCACTGGGGGCCACGCCGCTGGCGCTGCTGACCCAGCCGCACCGCCTGGACGAGCGCTTCGAGGTCGTCGAGGAAGCGGTACCCGAGGGCCTTCGACTGGTTCTGCTGCCGAAGACGCGCGAGGCCGACTTCACCCGGCTGGAGCTGGACCTCACCCGCGACGGCGAGTTGCTGGCGCTGAGCTTTCAGGACGTCTTCGGTCAGCGTACCGAGATCCGGCTGCGGGATGCTCGACGCAATCCCTCCCTCGGGCCGGCGGAATTCCAGTTCATCCCGCCAGCGGGCACCGACGTCTACCGACCGTGACTCGGAGGACCGGCAGCGGCGACCTCTTCGGCGATTCGCCCGATGCGGGCGCAGGCGAGGCCGTCGGGGTGGGCGAGCCCGCCGCTGCTGCCGGTTTCGACGACTCGGTGCCGCTGGCCGAGCGCATGCGCCCGCGCCAGATTGGCGAGGTGCTGGGCCAGGAACACCTGCTCGCACCCGGCGCCGCGCTGCGTCGTGCCATCGAGGCCGGTCAGCCGCCGTCGATGATCCTGTGGGGGCCGCCGGGCTGCGGCAAGACGACCCTGGCCCGGGTCGTGGCGAAGACCGGCGCGCTGGCCTTTGCGACCCTGTCGGCCGTGCTGGCCGGGGTGAAGGACGTGCGCGCGGTGGTCGAGCAGGCCCGCGCCCGGCGCACCGCCCGGGGGCAGGGAACCCTGTTGTTCATCGACGAGATCCACCGCTTCAACAAGGCGCAGCAGGATGCGCTGCTGCCGCACATCGAGGACGGCACCATCCGCTTCATCGGCGCGACCACCGAGAATCCTTCGTTCGCGCTGAACAATGCCCTGCTGTCACGGCTGCGGGTCTACCGCCTGCAGCCCGTGACCGTGCCCGTGATCGCGACGCTGCTGCGGCAGGCGCTGTCCGACGTGGAGCGCGGGCTGGGACGCAAGAAGCTGCAACTCGACGACGAGTGGATCGAGCGGCTGGCGGCGGCGGCCGACGGCGATGCCCGGCGGGCGCTGAACTGGCTGGAGACCGCGGCGGACCTCGCCGAAAACGGGGCGATCACATCCGAGGCCCTGCGTGCGGTGATGGGCGCCCAGGCCCTGCAGTTCGATCGCCAGGGTGATGCCTTCTACGACCAGATATCCGCGCTGCACAAGTCCGTGCGCGGCTCCGATCCGGACGCCGCGGTCTACTGGCTGGTGCGGATGCTGGATTCGGGATGCGACCCCGGCTATCTCGGCCGCCGGCTGCTGCGGATGGCCTACGAGGACATCGGTCTGGCCGCCGTGGGCCTCGCCGGCCGCGTGCTCGCCGCGTGGGAGACGGTCGAGCGTCTGGGTCGCCCCGAGGCCGACCTCGCGCTGGTGCAGGCCGCGATCGAACTGGCCAGCGCACCGAAGAGCAACGCGGCCTACGTCGCGCTGGGCCAGGTGCGTGCGGCACTGGCGGAAACGGGCAGCCTGCCGGTGCCGCTGCACCTGCGCAATGCACCGACCGCGCTGATGCGCGAGGAGGGCTTCGGGAAGGGCTACCGCTACGATCACGACGAGCCGGACGGCTTTGCACGTGGACAGACCTATCTGCCAGAGGACCTGCTCGGCCGGCGCTTTTATCGGCCCGGCCGCGCTGGCACCGAACGGGTGCTGGCCGAGCGGCTGGAAACCCTGCGCCAGGACCGCGAAGAGGATACGGGGTCAGGAGCAGGCGAATGAAACCGTGGATCTGGGGGCTGAGCCTGCTGCTGGCGGCGGTCGTGGTCATCCATTTGATCGCGCGCATTCCGATCGAGGCCATCGACTTCGCCGTGCTCGAGGCACGGTTCCAGGCCTTCGGTGTCTGGGCCTACCTGCTGTTTGTGATCGGCTTCGTGGTCCTGGCGATGTTTCCGATTCCCACGACTCTCTGGGTGTTGCTGGGTGGCAGCCTGTTCGGACCGCTGGTGGGGACCGTGCTCAGCGTCTTCAGCGCGACCGTGGCGGCGGTGCTTGCCTTCGTGATCGGTCGTTTCCTGGCCCGCGATTACGCGAGGACCCACGCCGGACCCCGCGTGCGCCAGGTGATGCGCGGCGTCGACGCAGAGGGTTGGCGGGTGGTGGCGATGACGCGGCTGATCCCCGTCTTCCCCTTCGCCCCGACCAACTACGCGCTGGGTCTGACCGGCATTCGGCTTCACAGCTATGCCTGGACCACCGGCATCGCGCTGATTCCGAATCTGGCGGCCTACTCCTGGCTGGGACACGCGACGCGTCAGGCGGTTTCGGGCGCCGAGAACCTGGTCCAGATCCTGCTCGGCGCAGTCGCGCTGATCGCGCTGCTCCTGTTCCTGCCAGGCTTCCTCCGGCGGTTGAAAAGCAACGGCGAGAGGGGTGATTGAACGCGAGAACGCTGCTTCCCCTACGGACGGTCCATGCGGCCCGGGACGCCGCCCTGGAGTGCGGCAGCTTGCTGCCGCTTTGGCCGGGTTCGGCGCCGAAAGCGGGAGCAAGCTCCCGCACTCCACAAGGGCCCTCAGTCGCTCTGCGCGGATGCTTCCGCGGTCAGTGCGGCGATGCGGCCGCGCTCGTAATCCAGGGCAGCACCCGCGACGGCACCACCGTTGCCGGTCTCCAGCCAGCGCCGGATGCGTCCCGCATCGCCCAGCGGAGTCCGGGTGCCGAGCGAATCCAGCAGGACCATCACCAGGGGTCCGTTCCCGACGTCCGCCACCATGACCAGACAACGGCCGGCCTCGTTCAGGTAGCCGGTCTTGCTCAGGTGGACGTCCCAGCGCGACGAACTCACCAGGGCATTGGTATTGCCGTAGTCCAGGCTGTAACGGGGCCCACGGAAGTGAACGCGGTGCTGCGAACCCGTGGACATCTCCCGGATCTCGGGATACGCGTACGCCGCCTCGACCATCTTCACCAGGTCGCTCGCACTGGCGACGTTCTCCGGCCACAGTCCCGAGGGATCGACGAAACGGGTCTGTGTCATCCCGAGGGCGCGCGCCTTGTCGTTCATCGCCGCGATGAAGGCGTCCAGCCCGCCGGGGTGATTCTGCGCGAGCACATAGGAGGCCAGGTTTTCGGAGGACATCAGCGTGATGCGCAGCAGGTCACTGCGCCTCGCCTCGGAGCCGACTCGCATCCTCGAAAAGGCGTTCTTCGGTGGGTCGTCCGAGCGCTGCACGATCTGCAGCCACGCATCCATCGGCGCGCCCGAGTCCAGCACGACCATCGCGGTCATCAGCTTCGTCACGGAGGCAATGGGGGCGGGGCTGTCCGCGAACTTCTCGAACAGTGGCGCGCTGGACTGCAACGGCGCGACTGCGGCATGCACGGAGGCCAGTTGCAGGTTGGCAGCGTTCGGCGCCGGTGTCACCGGCCCCGCAGCCGCGGACACGGCAAGCGTCACGAGGCCGGTCACGACACCGGCGAGCCACAGAGTCTTTTTCATGTTTGGGTCCCGATTCTGCAGTTGCCTGGCGGTGGATGACGGCGGCGTCCCGGGCGGACCGTGGCCGGCGGGCCAAGATGCGGAGGATAACGGAAGCCGGACGCCCGGCGCACCCCCCCGACCGCCGCCAATTACGGCCCGCTATGCTGTAGGCTTCCCCTGCGGCGTCACCACAATCGCCGCGGGAGCCGGGAAGAGGCGGAGCGATGACCGATATCCAGAAGGGGGCCGGGCCGAGAAATCTCCCGGGCAGCCAGATCACCGGCCTGCTGATCTGGAGCCTGGCGGCTCTTGCAGGGGTCATTGCCCTGGTGATCGCCTGGCAGTTCGTGGAGCCGGCGCCTCCCACGCAGGTGCGTCTTGCCACCGGAGCGCCCGGAGGTGCCTACGAGCAGGTCGGAATCCGTTATCGCGACTGGTTCGCCGAAAAGGGCATGCGTCTGGAGCCGGTGGTCACCGCGGGCTCGATGGAGAACTGGGATCTCCTGCTCGCAGGCGAGGTCGATGCCGCGTTGGTACAGGGGGGCACGGCTCCCGTGGATGCGGGGCTCCAGCTGGAGGCGGTGGTCAGCATCGCCTTCGAGCCTTTGTTCCTGTTCTACCGGCGGGACGGCATCGGTGTGGAGAGCGGCGACGCGGCAGCGAATCGCCTCGAGGCCCTGGCGGGCATGCGGATCGCCATCGGTGCTGAGGGCAGTGGTACCCGAAGCCTGGTGAAAACGCTGCTGGCCGAGATCGGGCTCGCCGAGCGGCTGGAGGAAACGGGGACGGAATTGCTGTCTCTCGGCGGTGCCGCGGCCGTCGAGGCCCTGCGGGCCGGGACCATCGACGCTGCTGCCTTCGTCATGGCGCCGCAGGCGCCCCTGGTGCGGCAGTTGCTGGCCACCGAAGGCCTTGGGTTGGTCGACCTCGCGCAGGCGCCCAGTTTTGCCCGCAGGCTGCCGTATCTGTCGGCCGTCACCCTCTATGAGGGTGTCGCCGACCCGGGCCTGAACCTGCCTCCCGCCGATCTGCGCATGGTGGCGCCTGCGACCTATATCGTCGTCCGCAAGGATACCCATCGCAGCGTCGTCCAGTTGCTGATCGAGGCGGCGCAGCGGGATCGGACCATCCACCTCGTCGGTACCGGGAGCGAGTTTCCATCCCTGGACTACACCGACATCCCCGTCGGCGAGGATGCCCGGTACTTCTTCGAGCGCGGCCCCAACTTCCTGCACCGCCACCTGCCGTTCTGGGCGGCATCGCTGCTGGATCGTCTCGCCATCCTGATCATTCCGCTGCTGACGGTGATCATCCCGCTGTTCCGCATTGCACCGGCGGCGCTGCAATGGAGCGTCCGGCGGCGGATCTTCCGCTGGTACCGCCAGATCCGGGTCATCGACGAGGAGATCGTCCAGCGCGGTGTGCCCCGGGCGCGGCTGGAGAGCGATCTGGCGCTGCTCGAACGCCTGGACCAGGATGTCTCTGCGACCGAGGTCCCATTGTCGTACATGGAGGAGTTCTACAACCTGCGCCTGCACATCGCCTACATGCGGCAACGGGTCAAGGACGCGCTGGCCGAGTCCGAATGACCGCCCGTGCCGCCGGAGCGCGGCGTGGAGCCGGGGTGATAGCTCTTTGGGAGTCTTCCGGAACGCACTGATGCCTATGGGGTCGTCAGAATGGGATCGGTTCCTGGCCTGGGGTCTCTATTCCGCGGTGTAGCAGCAGGGTACCGCTCTGCAGGAGCAGGTCGGTGCTGGCCTGACGGAAACGGATGATGGCAGCGCGAAGGCTGAGCTGACTCTCCAGCAGGTCACGCTGCGCCTGCGCGACCTCGAGGCCGGTCGCGGTGCCGACCCGGAAACGGATCTCCGCGACCCGCAGCAACTCTTCCTGGAGCGCCACGGTGTCCTCGCGGGCCTGGACCTGGGCGGCTGCCCGATCCGCTTCGAACCAGGCGGCCCGGATGTCCTGGATCGCGAGCCGCTCGAGATTGTGAAGAACCTCGCGCGTCTGTTCGCGCGTCAGGCGCGCGCGGCTCGCCCCCGCCTCGGCCGCGCGGTTGCCCAATGGCAGTTCGAAGCGCAGGCCGGCGACCAGGTCGTAGCCGTCCCCCTGGCTGCCGCGCAACGCGCCGCCGAGACTGTCGGCGTAGCCCGACGCACCGAGGGTCAGGAAGAAGTCCAGTCTCGGCAACAGCCCGTCGCGGGTCAGGACGATCTCGAGATCATTGCGCTGCAGGCGCAGCCGGGTTTCATTGAGGTCGCTGCGGTGGTCCCGGCCCAGATCCACGTAGACAGCGATCGGTTCCAGTTCGTAGGCGGTGGGCACTGCGGGGCTGATCGCGACGAAGCCCTGGTCCCAGTCGCTGCCCGGCGCACGGATCAGGCGCGACAACCGGTTCTGGGCACGGGCCAGCGCGCTGCGGGCGTCGATCAGGCCCTGGCGGCGCAGCGCAACCTCGGCGCGGGCCCCGATCTCCTCGGTCTCCGGGCGTTCTCCAGCGCGGATGCGACCGCGCGTCTCCTCCAGCAGCCGCTCGGCGACCCGGAGGGCATCCTCGAGGATGGTGATGTCCTCCGCGGCCAGCACCATCGTCCAGTAGGCCGATTCGACGTCGGCGACCAGCGTCTCGACGAAACCCCGCAATTCGTACTCGGAGGCCGTGACATCCAGGCCGGCCTGGCGCAGGCGCACGAGGTTGGACTCGATGCGGCCACCGCGCAGCAGGGCCTGGGTCAGACTGACGCCGCCGCGGCCGGTGAACTGCTCGCTCGCACGCGAACTCTCGGCCCGGTTGCCGCGCACCGACAGCGTGAGTTCGGTGCCGGTGGGCAGGTTCTGGCGCAGTCCGGCCTCGGCACGCTCGCGTTCGGAGCGGAAGGTCTCCTCGACCTGGATCTCCTGGAACTGCCGTATGCTGCGGTCCCGCGCCAACTCCAGATCGGCGAACGCCACGGGATCGAAACGGGCCCGCTCCTGGGCCTCGAAGGTGCCCTGGATGGCAGGCCTGAGGCGTTCCGCACGCAGCCCCCGGTTGTTCTCCAGCGCCATCGCGACCGCGTCTTCGAGCGAGAGCGGTACGCTGTCAGTCGCCGCGCTGGCGTCGGCAGGCGTCCTCTCCGGTGGTATCGACAGACGCAGTGGCTCGGACTGGACGGTTCCTGACAGCAGCAAGAGCCCGATCAGCAGCGCGGCGGTGCAGACCTGCCGGAAGGGCAGGGCCCGTCGCCCCTTGCGTCCTGCAGGTGCTCGCGGGGCTGAGGCGTAGCTCGGCATCACGGATTCAGGCATGGCTGCTCCGCGGGGCGGTCGCGGGCGTCCGCTCCGGATGGAAGATCAGGTACAGCGAGGGGATCAGGACCAG
>NZ_REBW01000165.1 GCF_007692535.1 Thioalkalivibrio sp.
CTCAACGCGGGATAATTGGCCGAAATTATCGTCCGCGGGTTCCTGAGCGGTTCCTAGGAACCCGCCTGACGAGAGCATCCCGACCCTACCAATGGGGCGCGATCACGATCAGGGACAAGGTTGCGGGCGAACGGATGATCCCGATCAGTCCCTATATCGCGACGCTTCTTCAGGGACTGCCGCGCGATCGTCAGCAGTCGGCCCGAGGACTAAACCGCTCGCGCGGTAGTGGGGGGCTCTGATCGGGGCCTGGGGTGAGGAAGGATCGGATCCATCTCCTATGTTCGGGAATGAGGCAACCCGCCTCGTTCTACGACAGGAGCGATCCGATGACACACGCCACACCCATCATCAGCCCGCTGCGCCAACGCATGCTCGATGACATGCGGATGCGCAAGCTCGCACCCAAGACCCAGAGTGCCTATCTCCGGGCCGTGCAGCGCCTCGCCGGTTTCCTCGGGCGCCCACCGAGCCGCGTCACCGCCGAGGAGCTGCGGCAGTTCCAGTTGTCGCTGGTCGATGCAGGATCGTCACCGATCGTGTTGAACGCCACCCTCACCGGCCTCAAGTTCTTCCTCGAGGTGACCCTCGACCGCGCCGCGCTGGCGCAGAAGCTGCGCCCGGTGCGGGTGCCGCGCACCCTGCCGGTGGTGTTGAGTCCGCAGGAGGTGGCCCGCCTGATCGCCGGGGCCAGTAACCTGAAGCACCAGACGGCCTTGTCGGTGGCCTACGGTGCCGGGCTGCGCGCGAGCGAGGTGGTGAGCCTCAAGGTCGGCGACATCGACAGCCAGCGCATGGCCTTGCGCGTCGAGCAGGGCAAGGGGCGCAGGGATCGCTATGCCATGCTCTCGCCGGTGCTGCTCGAGCGGCTGCGCACCTGGTGGCGCGTGGCCCATGCCCAGGGCAAGATGCTCGACCGCGGCTGGCTGTTCCCGGGGCAGAACGTCATTGATCCGATGAGCACCCGGCAACTCAACCGTGCCGTGCATGCCGCCGCGGCCAACGCCGAGTTGGACAAGCGGGTCTCGATGCACACACTGAGGCACTGCTTTGCCACCCACCTGCTCGAGCAGAAGGTCGACATTCGGGTGATCCAGGTGCTGCTGGGGCACAAGCGGTTGGACACCACTGCCCTGTATACCCAGGTGGCCACCGAGATCCTGCATGCGGTGATCAGTCCGTTGGAGGCGACGCGCGCCGGGTAGGTCCGCGCCGTGGCGCGTCCCACCCTCGAGGTCGCGGAGATCTTCCGGACCCACGGGCCGGTCTGGCGGCAGGCGCAGCGCGGGCATCTGAGCCTCGGCCAGCACAAGGTCATGGCGGCGATCGAGCGCTGCCGCAGCGCGGCGCTGGGCGGCCATGTGCTGCAGTGTCCGGCCTGCGCCCACGCCGAGATCGCCTACAACTCCTGCCGCAACCGGCATTGCCCCAAGTGCCAGGGGAGTGCGGCTCGGCGCTGGCTCCAGGACCGCCAGGACGACCTGTTGCCGGTCGAGTACTACCACGTGGTGTTCACCCTGCCGGCGCCGATCCAGGCGATCGCCTACACCAACAAGGCGGTGGTCTACCGCCTGCTGTTCCAGGTGGCGGCCGAGACCCTGCAGACGATCGCCGCCGATCCCCGTCACCTGGGCGCACGCATCGGCGTGACCCTGGTCCTGCATACCTGGGGTTCGGCCCTCACCCACCATCCGCATGTGCATGGGATCGTCCCCGGGGGTGGCCTGTCGGCCGATGGCCAACGCTGGATCGCCTGCCGGCCGGGCTTCTTCCTGCCGGTCCGCGTCCTCTCGCGGCGCTTCCGCCACCGCTTCCTCGAGGCGCTGGCCGGTGCGCACGCAGCCGGCCAGTTGCAGTTCTTCGGGAACGACGCACACCTGGCCGAGACCACCACCTTCGCCACATGGCTGCGCGCGTTGCGTGCGACCGAATGGGTGGTCTATGCCAAGCGCCCCTTCGCCGGACCCGCCGCCGTGCTGGCGTATCTGTCCCGCTATACCCACCGGGTCGCGATCGCCAACAGCCGGCTCGTCGCCCTGGATCAAGGCCAGGTCACCTTCCGCTGGAAGGACTATCGCGCCAAGGGCAGGACCAAGCACAAGACCATGACCCTCGCCGCCGGGGAGTTCATGCGCCGCTTCCTGCTGCACGTGCTGCCCTCGGGCTTCCACCGCATCCGCCACTACGGCCTGCTCGCCAATGCCGGACGCCGGGAGCACCTGGCCCGCGCGCGCGAACTGCTGCAGGGATCGGCCGCAGACGCGCCAGTCGGGACCGGCAGCGCCGACCCAACGGCTCCGGCGCCCCCCGAGCCGAACGCACCGACCTACGTCTGTCCGGACTGCGGGGCGCCGATGCTGGTCCTGGACACGCTGGTCCGGGGACCGCACATCCGGGCACCGCCTCCCGCACAGGTGGCCGCATGAATCCGCACAACCAAGCGACTCCCCGCCCGCGATGGCTTCGCCCCGGGCCACCGCTCGAGACCGCTTGGGCCCAACGACCCATCGACCGCTCCGGGGCCCTGTATCAGCGACGACAAACACTACCCGCTGCGCCGACCCGAGGCTCCTGTGGCCACCCCAGCGCGTTCCCGATGGGCTTCGTTGCGCGCATCCCCAGCACCGGGATCTCTCTAATCCCCATAGCGTTGCCGGCCACCCCGGCCACCGGGACGCGGCCCGCGGTTTCCTCCCTGGAGGCTTGTCCGACGCCTGCCCCCTGAGCTTGGGGGAGGCCTCATGCGCTCGCGGTCGCGGGCAGGCATCCGACAACCCTTAACCTGAGCGGACGGGAGAAACGGAATTGGGGTAGTCCGTTGCCTGGTGCAATGCGGACG
>NZ_REBW01000006.1 GCF_007692535.1 Thioalkalivibrio sp.
AATACATCCCTGTAGGCTTGACGGCAGCATCCCTGCTGCCGACACCCGCCGGCGGGCGGCCGGCTCCGCATCCCCTGCCTCTGGGCCTGCCCGCGGGCGAACTGGATGCGCGCTGGCCCTTGAATACCGCGCGGATACCCCCACCTTGTGTGTCAGATCAAACCTTTTCCCGAGGGGAACCAATCCATGCGTATGGATCGCCTGACCACGAAATTCCAGGAGGCCCTGGCCGACGCCCAATCGCTGGCGGTGGGCCGGGACCATCAGTTCATCGAGCCCAGCCACGTGCTCGCAGCCCTGCTCGACCAGGAGGGCGGCAGCGTCCGCTCCGTGCTGGCGCAGGCCGGCGGCAACGTGAATCAGCTGCGCTCCGCGCTGGGGGAGGCCCTCGGGCGCCTGCCGCGCGTCGAGGGCACGCCCGGCGAGGTGCACGTCTCCAACGATCTCAACCGGCTGCTGAACGTCTGCGACAAGCTCGCGCAACAGCGCAAGGACCAGTACATCTCCTCGGAGCTGTTCCTGCTTGCCGCGGTCGAGGACCGCGGCGCGGTTGCCGAGATCCTGAAGAAGAGTGGGGTGACCAAGAGCAACCTCGAGAAAGCCGTGGAGCAGATGCGCGGCGGTGCCAGCGTCGACGATCCGAACGCCGAGGACACCCGGCAGGCGCTGGACAAGTACACCATCGACCTGACCGAGCGCGCCGAGCAGGGCAAGCTCGACCCGGTGATCGGCCGCGACGACGAGATCCGTCGCGCGATCCAGGTCCTGCAGCGTCGGACCAAGAACAACCCCGTGCTGATCGGCGAGCCCGGGGTCGGCAAGACCGCGATCGTCGAGGGACTGGCGCAGCGCATCATCAACGGTGAGATTCCCGAGGGATTGAAGGACAAGCGGGTACTGGCGCTGGACCTCGGCGCGCTGCTGGCCGGGGCCAAGTACCGGGGCGACTTCGAGGAGCGGCTGAAGGCCGTGCTCAAGGACCTGTCCAAGGAAGAGGGTCGGGTGATCCTGTTCATCGACGAGATTCACACCATGGTCGGCGCGGGCAAGGCCGAGGGCGCGATGGACGCCGGCAACATGCTGAAGCCGGCGCTGGCACGCGGCGAACTGCACTGCATCGGCGCGACCACGTTGGACGAGTACCGCAAGTACATCGAGAAGGACGCGGCGCTCGAGCGGCGTTTCCAGAAGGTGCTGGTCGACGAACCGACCCTGGAGGACACCATCGCCATCCTGCGTGGCCTGAAGGAACGCTACGAGGTGCACCACGGGATCGAGATCACCGATCCGGCGATCGTTGCCGCCGCACAGCTCTCGCAGCGCTACATCACCGACCGGCAGCTGCCGGACAAGGCGATCGACCTGATCGACGAGGCGTCCTCGCGCATCCGCATGGAGATCGATTCCAAGCCCGAGGAGATGGACCGGCTCGACCGGCGCCTGATCCAGCTGAAGATCGAGCGCGAGGCGATGAAGAAGGAGACCGACGAGGCCTCGAAGAAGCGTCTGGGCATCCTCGAGGAGGAAATCGACCGGCTGCAACGCGAGTACTCCGACCTCGAGGAAATCTGGAAGGCGGAAAAGTCCGCCGTCACCGGTGCCGCTCAGGTCAAGGAGGAACTCGAGCGCGTACGCATGGAACTGGAGACCGCGCGCCGTGCCGGCGACCTGACCCGCATGTCGGAGCTGCAGTACGGGAAGATCCCGGAACTGCAGAAGGCGCTGGAGCAGGCCTCCGAGCAGGAGGGCAAGGAGACGCGCCTGTTGCGCACCAAGGTCACCGACGAGGAGGTCGCCGAGGTGGTCTCGCGCTGGACCGGAATCCCGGTCTCGAAGATGCTCGAGGGCGAGAAGGACAAGCTGCTGCGCATGGAGGAGGCCGTCGCGCGCCGCGTGGTCGGCCAGGAAGAGGCCGTGCGTGCGGTGGCGAACGCGATCCGGCGTTCCCGCGCGGGTCTCTCGGACCCGAACCGGCCCAACGGGTCGTTCCTGTTCCTGGGCCCGACTGGCGTCGGCAAGACCGAGCTGACCAAGGCGCTGGCGTCGTTCCTGTTCGACACCGAGGACGCCATGGTCCGGATCGACATGTCCGAGTTCATGGAGAAGCACTCGGTGGCCCGACTGATCGGCGCCCCTCCGGGCTACGTCGGCTACGAGGAGGGCGGTTACCTGACCGAGGCGGTGCGGCGCAAGCCCTATTCGGTGATCCTGCTCGACGAGGTGGAGAAGGCGCACCCGGACGTCTTCAACGTGCTGTTGCAGGTATTGGACGACGGTCGCCTGACCGACGGGCACGGCCGCACCGTGGACTTCCGCAACACCGTGATCGTGATGACCTCGAACCTCGGTTCGCAGTTGATCCAGGAGATGGCCGGCGAGGAGCACTACGAGCAGATGAAGGCGGCGGTGATGGAGGTCGTCGGGCAGCATTTCCGGCCGGAGTTCATCAACCGGGTTGACGATGTCGTGGTCTTCCACCCGTTGGGCCGGGAGCAGATCCGGGCCATCACCGACATCCAGCTCGGGCTGCTGCGCCTGCGGCTGGCCGAGCGTGATATCGGGCTCGACATCAGTGCGGAGGCGCTGGACCGGCTGGGCGAGGCGGGTTTCGACCCGGTCTACGGTGCGCGTCCGCTCAAGCGGGCGATCCAGACGCAAGTGGAGAACCCGCTGGCGCAGGCGCTGCTGTCGGGGCAGTTCGGTCCGGGCGACACGATCCGCATCGACGTCGATGCCGGTGGGCTGACCTTCCGGCGCTGACGGGCACCATAGTGGCGGCTGACCGTCATGGCCCTGCGCCACCCCTGACGATGACAAGCCGCAAACCGTAG
>NZ_REBW01000129.1 GCF_007692535.1 Thioalkalivibrio sp.
TGACCTTTGGTGTCTCGGGCGGGCGCGGCGGTTGCGATGCCTTGGGTGGCCTGGACGGAGGCGTCGCCGCTCTTGGTTGGGCAGCCACCTGCTGCGCCCGAGGGCCGGGCGAAGGCGCCGAGGCCTTCGGGGCGCGGTCCGAGTCCTTGGCGTCAGGCACCGCTGCCGGTCCGAACAGCCCACGATCAATCTCCCCCCAGACGCTGCTGCGCCCGTCCTGCGCCGTGGATTCCCCGCCGCGGCTCTTCCCCGACGCCCCCTCATCCCCGAGAGCATCGCCGTAGTCGGGTAGCGCCAGTTCCTCGTGCTGCAACTCCCCGGTCACGGTCTCGGCATCTTCAGCCGTCAGGGTATGGCGCCTGCCGATGTAGCCGTGCAGCAGCAGCCGGCTGCAGATCAGGTTGATCCGGCGCGGCACGCCCTGGCTGAACGCGTGCACGATCGGCAGCACCCCGGGCTCCAGGGACGGATCTCCTGTCCAGCCGGCGCACTCCAGCCGGTGCCGGACATAGCCGATGGTCTCCTCCGGGGTCAGCGCTTCCAGCCGCCACGCCGCGATCAGGCGCTGGTGCACCTGCTCCATCGCCGGCACGCGGACGATCTCCCGCAGCGAGTCCTGGCCCAACAGGGCGATCTGCAGCAGCGGTTCACCGTTGTGTTGCAGGTTGGTCAGCAGCCGCAGTTCCTCCAGCGCAGAGGACGCGAGGTCCTGGGCCTCGTCGATGATCAGCAGCGTGCGCAGGCCCTTGCGGTGCTGATCATTGAAAAACTCGATCAGATGCTGCAGCACGACCGCCTTCTGCGGCGCCTCGACGTCCAGCCCGAAGGCATGGGCTGCCATCAACAGCAGGTCCTCGGCCTCCAGCTGCGTGCTGACCAGGGTCCCGGCAACGACCTCCTTGTTCGGGAGCGTGGACAACAGGTCGTTCACCAGCGTGGTCTTGCCGGTTCCGGGCCGGCCGGTGACCATCACGAAGCCCTCGGCTCGATACAGGGCGTACTGGATATAGGCCTTCGCGCGCGCGTAGCTGCGGTGGCTGTAGCAGAAGCGATGGTCTGCACTGAGGCGGAAGGGGTCCGCCTTCAGCCCGTAAAAGCCTTCATACATAACTGCGGGATCTCTCGTTGCCTGCCCGGGCAGCGGGCATTGCATGGCACTGCGACCAGTCTCAGGGTGGCTGACGCTCTTCGTCAAGCACGCATGGAGCGCGTTGGCAACCCATCCTTGCGCCGGACCTCCGCCGGCCGAGGGTTCCACGGAACCGGGAGATGGTTCAAACTGCGCGCGAAGTCGGGTTGAATTCTGTATTGTGCACGCTTTAGTCCCTTGAAATCCGAGTACGGCATGGAGGAACGGCAGTGAAAGCGATATCCCTTGTAGCCCGTCGAATCCCCGCGGCCCTGGTGCTGCTCATCGGTGCAGTGTTCCTCTTGCCCGCCTGCACCACCACCCCCAGCTATCCCGAATTGCCCGCAACAGCGGCGGGCCCGGTGGCTCCTGACTACATCATCGGCCCGGGCGACAACGTCAATATCTTCGTCTGGCAGCAACCGGATCTGTCCGTAACGGTACCCGTACGACCGGACGGCCGGATCACCACGCCCCTGGCGGAGGACGTCGCGGCGGCCGGCAAGACGCCGACGCAACTGGCGCGGGATATGGAACGCGTGCTGTCGGAATACGTCCGTGATCCGGTGGTGACGGTGATCGTCAGCGGCATCGTCGGGCCCTACAGCCAGCAGGTCCGGGTGATTGGACAGGCCGCAGACCCGCAGGCCATCCCCTATCGTGAAAACATGACCGCATTGGACGTGATGATCGCGGTTCGCGGCCTGACCGACTTCGCGGCCGGCAACCGGGCGAGCATCGTTCGTGTCGTCGACGGCGAGACCAAGCAGTTCGGCGTACGCCTGGACGACCTGGTCAAGCGCGGCGACATCAGTGCCAACGTCCACATGCTGCCGGGTGACATTCTGGTCATCCCGGAAACCTGGTTCTAGTCGACGCTGACGCCGAGGCTGGTGTTCGGTACGGTTGCCACGGCGTCCGGACCGAGCACCGAACAGGTTGAAAAGATTCGGATGGTCGGTGGCCGCGACAACTGCGGGGACCGGTCCTACGAACACGGCTAGCACGGAGCGACGACATGAGTTTGAACAGGTTGGGCTGGGCGGTTGCCGCGGGGTTCGTGCTGCTGCCCCTTTCCGCCGCCGTGATGGCACAGGCGGAATACGCCGGCTGGGCTGTCACGCCGCAGGTCTCCATCAGCCAGATCTATTCCGACAATATCGGGCTGGCGCCCCGGGGTGAGGAGGACGACGAGTTCGTCACCGAGCTCGATCTCGGTGTCGCCCTGCGCCGCGAGGGAAGCCGGACGCGTGCGCGGCTCGATTACACCCTGCGCGGTCTGGCCTACTGGAGCGACAGCGACTCCAACGATGTGTTCCACCAGCTGGATGCCGACTCGCGTACCAACCTGGTTCCAGAGCGCCTGTTCCTGGATGCGTCAGCAAACTACGATCAGCGCGTGCGTTCGACGAGCGGCCGCACGGGTGACCTCGTGAACATCGGCGTCGACCGCACCGACGTCTTCCGGTTTCGCATCAGCCCTGTCTATGTGCATCGGTTTGAGGATGTGGCGGCCGCAGAGCTCCGCTACAGCCACGACCGCGTGTACTACGAAGAGTCCGACGCGAGGGATATCGACAGCGAGCGCAATCGCGTGCGCGCCACACTGGACAGTGGGCCCATGTTCTCGCGCGTCGGATGGGGGCTCTCGTTCGAGCGCAGCGAAGAGGATTTCGACGACGGCTCCTCGGTCACCTTTCAG
>NZ_REBW01000005.1 GCF_007692535.1 Thioalkalivibrio sp.
CTACGAACACCTGGGCTATCACGCCTACGAGGAAAAACTCGACGCGCTCTACAGCAAGGAAAAGAAAAGATGACTGACAGCGAAAATACCGGGGCCGCGACGCCGCGCGTGAAAAAATCCGTGGCCCTGTCGGGCACGGTCGCCGGGAACACGGCGATCTGCACCGTGGGCCGCACCGGCAACGATCTGCACTACCGGGGCTACGACATCCTGGACTTCGCCGACCGGGCGGAGTTCGAGGAGATCGCCCACCTGCTGATTCACGGCCGTCTGCCGAACCGCGCGGAACTGCTGGACTACAAGCAACGGCTGCGCGCCCTGCGCGGCGTGCCTGCGGCCCTGCGCGACGTGCTCGAGAGGATTCCGCCGTCGGCGCACCCCATGGACGTGATGCGCACGGCGGTGTCCATGCTGGGCACGCTGGAACCGGAAAAGGAAGACATGTCCGTCGCAGGCGCCCGGGCGATCGGCGACCGGCTGTTGGCCTGTCTCGGGCCCGCGCTGCTCGTCTGGTATCACTTTGCCCATCACGGAAGGCGTATCGAGGTGGATAGCGACGACGACAGCGTGGGCGGGCATTTGCTGCACCTGCTGCATGGATCCGAACCGCCGGAGCCGTGGGTGCGCGCCATGCACACCTCGCTCAATCTCTACGCGGAACACGAGTTCAACGCCTCCACCTTCGCCGCCCGGGTGGTCGCCGGCACCAACGCGGACATCTACTCGGCCATCACCGGCGCCATCGGCGCGCTGCGCGGTCCCAAGCACGGCGGCGCCAATGAGGCGGCCTGCGACATCCAGCTGCGGTATCCGGACCCGGACGCGGCGGAGACGGATATCCGTGAACGGGTTGGGCGCAAGGAAATCATCATCGGCTTCGGTCATCCGGTGTACACCATCGGTGACCCGCGCAATGAAGTGATCAAGGACGTGGCGCGGCGCCTGTCCGAGCACCGGGGAACGCCGACCATGTATGCCGTGGCCGAGCGTCTCGAGGGAGTGATGTGGGAGCTCAAGAAGATGTTCCCGAATCTGGACTGGTTCTCGGCGGTGTCGTATCACATGATGGGTGTTCCGACCGCGCTGTTCACGCCGCTGTTCGTGATCTCCCGCACCACCGGTTGGGTGGCCCATGTGATCGAACAGCGCCAGGATGGCAAGATCATCCGGCCCAGCGCCAACTACACGGGGCCGGAGAACCAGTCCTGGATCCCGATCGAAGAGCGCTGACCGCAGGGCGCCCACTCGAGGCACGAAAACCGCGCCCCGCGCGGCTCGTGCCCGATACGATGCCTTTTCTTTAATCGCTGTGAACCAGGAGTCAAGCCGTGAGCCAACACATCGCCGATGCCAACGTGAGACCGGACCCGGATCCGGAACTGGTCGCGATCGCAGATTATGTCTGCAACCATGACATCGATTCCGCAGAGGCCCTGGACACCGCGCGCAACTGCCTGATGGATTCGCTGGGCTGTGCCCTGCTGGCGCTGCAGTATCCCGAGTGCACCAAGCACCTGGGTCCGGTGGTTCCCGGTACCGTCGTGCCGAACGGCTCGCGCATTCCGGGGACCTCCTTCCAGCTCGATCCCATCCAGGGCGCCTTCAACATCGGTGCAATGGTGCGCTGGCTGGATTTCAACG
The DNA here is from genome assembly GCF_007692535.1 of Thioalkalivibrio sp. GTDB lineage: Bacteria > Pseudomonadota > Gammaproteobacteria > Ectothiorhodospirales > Ectothiorhodospiraceae > Thioalkalivibrio. Next base: position 1,642 of record NZ_REBW01000005.1, read on the forward strand.
ACACCTGGCTCGCCGCCGAGTGGGGGCATCCCTCCGACAACCTCGGCACCATCCTCGCGCTCGCCGACCATCTGAGCCGCAAGGCGGTGTCCGAGGGCAAGGCGCCGCTGACCGTCGATGCCGTGCTTCGCTACATGATCAAGGCCCACGAGATCCAGGGCGTGCTGGCATTGGAGAACAGCTTCAACCGGGTGGGCCTGGACCACGTGGTGCTGGTCAAGGTGGCCTCCGCGGCCGTGGCCGCCCACATGCTGGGTGCGTCCCGCGACCAGGTGATCGACGCCGTATCCCAGGCGTGGGTCGACGGCCAGGCGCTGCGTACCTATCGTCATGCGCCCAACACCGGCTCGCGCAAGTCCTGGGCGGCCGGCGACGCCTGCGGCCGTGCCGTGCGTCTGGCGCTGATGGTCATGAAGGGCGAGATGGGCCTGCCCAGCGTACTCTCCGCCCCCCACTGGGGTTTCTACGACGTGCTGTTCAAGGGCGAGCGGTTCCGCTTCCAGCGTGATTACGGCAGCTACGTGATGGAACAGATCCTGTTCAAGATCAGCTTCCCGGCGGAATTCCACGCCCAGACCGCGGTGGAGTGCGCGCTGCGCCTGTATCCGGAGGTGAAGGACCGGCTCGACGAGATCGAACGGATCGAGCTCACCACCCAGGAGTCGGCGGTGCGGATCATCAGCAAGGACGGCCCGCTGCACAATCCCGCGGACCGGGATCACTGCCTGCAGTACATGGTGGCCGTGCCGCTGATCTTCGGTGCGCTGACCGCCGGTCACTACGAGGACGAAGTCGCCGCCGACCCGCGCATCGACGCACTCCGGGACAGGATGCGAGTGGTGGAGGATCCCCGCTACTCGGAGGACTACCATGATCCGGCGAAGCGCTCCATCGCGAATGCGGTGCAGGTGTTCTTCCGGGACGGGAGCAGCACTCAGAAGGTGGAGGTGGAATATCCCATCGGCCACCGCCGCCGCCGGGCCGAGGGCATCCCGGTGCTGGAACGCAAGTTCCAGGACGCGCTGCGCACCCGGTTCCCCCGGGGCCAGGCGGCGCGTATCTTCGAACTTTGCAAGGATGCACGACGCCTGTCGGCGACGCCGGTGCAGGAGTTCGTCGACCTGTTCCTGGTCTAACTGTCGTGGCGACGCGCTACCCCTGACGATGAAAAGCCGCAAAC
>NZ_REBW01000093.1 GCF_007692535.1 Thioalkalivibrio sp.
GCACGGGGTCAGGTCTCGCCTTGTAGCATCCGCCTGAGCGGCAAATCACTTGGCCACTCACTTCCAATTCCGGCACACCCACCTGGGTCAGGCAGCCGGCTCCTGACATGAACCGCCCCCGGTGCTAGCCTGGGCCTCCCGCCACGGACGGAGGGCCCCGGTGCATGACGCACGATCAGAACTTCAAGAACCTCATTCTCGATTACCCGCGCGAAGCCATCGCGCTGTTTGCGGCGTCTGAGGCGCGGGCCATCGACGCCGATGCCCGGGTGACTCCGGTGCGCCAGGAACAGTTGCAGGAACGCCTCGGCGAGCGCTTCCGCGAACTCGATATTCCGCTCCTCGTGGAATGGCCCGACGGCCGACGCGAGGCGATCCTGTTCGTGATCGAGGAGGAGACCGACCCGGCGCGGTTTTCGGTTCATCGGCTGGCGCATTACTGCCTCGATCTCTCGGAACTGCTGGATACGCGTCGGGTGGTGCCTGTGGTGGTGTTCCTGCACCGGGGTCATTTCCCGGAACAGCTATCACTGGGCGGCGATGCGGCCACCTACCTGGCCTTCCGTTTCCTGGCCTATGCCCTGCCCCGCATCCCGGCCCGGCAGCACTTCGACAGCTCCAACCTGGTGGCGCGGCTGAACCTGCCGAACATGGCCTACAGCCCGGAGGAAAAGCTCGAGGTCTACGCGCAGGCGATGCGCGGCCTGACCACGCTGGAGCCTGATCCGGAGCGGCGGATCAAGTACCTGGATTTCATCGACATCTACGCGGCGCTGGACGAGAATGAACGCATCGTCTATCGCCAGCGGTATCCCGAGGAGGTGGCAGAGATGACACGGTTTGCGGAACGGTTTATCGAGAAGGGCCGGGAAGAGGGCCGCGAGGAAGGCATTGGCCAAGGCGAGGCGCGCGTGCTGCTGCGACTGCTCACACTCAAATTCGGGCCGGTGCCGGAGGCTCTCCGCTCACGTGTGGAATCCGCGGATGCCGACACGCTGCTGTACTGGTCGGAGCGGGTTCTCAGCGCCGACAACCTGGAGGATGTGGTGGGCCGGTAGGCCCGCTCCAAGCCCCTCCCACAGGGCACGGGGTCAGGTCTCGCCTTGTAGCATTCTCTGTTTTTGTTTTCTGCTCGCGCGAAACTCCGGGACACCCACTTGCTCCAGCCGGCGTGAGGGGGTGAAAGGCAACCCGACCTAGAGATCCGCATCGATGGCCTCCACGGCCACCTCGGTGCCGAGGCATGCCAACCGCAGCGGGCCCTCGGTGTGGATGCCGGGCGCCCAGTCATCGGCCCGGCGGTAGACCTCGACGCGCCGGAGACCCTGCGCCACGAGCAGGTACTCCTGCAGGGGCCCCCGTTGGTCGGTGCGGGGCATTCAGCTACAATAAGGATTCCTTACTTTGATGGGTCTGCCATACGACCGCCATGCTTGCGAAGAAGACCTCCAAGAACCAGCTGACGCTACCGAAATCGATCCTGGAAGCGGTGGGCGATGCCGCGTATTTCGACGTTTCGGCTGAAGATGGACGCATTGTGCTGACGCCGGTGCGGGTGCAGGGCGCGGATGCCGTGCGCAAGAAACTCGAGTCTCTCGGGATCACGGAAGACGACGCGCGGGATGCCATCGAATGGGCAAGACAGCGCTGAGCGTACGCCCGCGGGTCGTACTGGACACCAACTGCATTGTGTCGGCCCTGTTGTTCTCGCGCGGGCGTCTCGCCTGGCTGCGACACGCCTGGCAGTCCGGGCAGTTCTGTCCGCTGGTCAGCCGCGCCACCGCCGAGGAACTCATTCGAGCAATGCGGGGTCAGGTCTCGCCCTGTGACACGCCACCCCGGACTTGAGCCGTGGTCCATAGGGCCCCGGGCGCAGCCAGAGGATGCTCGTGGGGTTCGTCAGGACCGGCAACCCAAATGGGGGCAAGCGACGGCGAGCACAGCGTTCAATGTTTCCGCAGCAAGCGTTCCGTAGTGAGAAACGATTGTGGCCTGGCTCAGCGTGAACATCTTGTCGCAGCGAACCCAGCTTGGCTTGGGCAGCAGGCCATCGGCCAGGTCGTCATTGGTGATGGGTACCGCAAGCACGGCAGTCGGTACCGATGTAACGGCGACGGCAATGAAATCGCCATAGCGATCGGGTTCCGTAAGCACGACTACCGGTCGGCGCTTGCGCGTTTGGAGATCTGCGTACGGAAACGGGATTCCGACGATCTGGCCGCGTTTAGCGGTCATTCCAGGCATCGTCTTCCGGGTTGTCCCAGATGCGGTCCATGGTCGGCTGCTGAGCCATTTTCAGGTTCTCGATCCCACGATCCGCGATGCCGTGCTTGAACTCCAGATACTCGATAAAACTCAGTACCTCGCGGTTCAGGGGCTCGGGCAACCGCTGCGCCTCTTTGTAGATGCGCTCGGCGAGATTCTTGGTCTGCTCCATGCCCTAATGATAGGGCAGAAACCCGCCGCAGTCAGGCTGTCGCCGAAAGAAGGAAGCGATGCGGGGTCAGGTCTCGCCCTGTGACACTGGCCGCGATAGGCGGTCACAGGGCATGGGGTCAGGTCTCGCCTTGTAGCATCCGCCTGCACAGGGCACGGGGTCAGGTCTCGCCTTGTAGCATCCGCCTGAGCGGCAAATCACTTGGCCGCAAACTGCGGGACACCCCCGTTCCTCTCCTTCTTTGCTGCGGGAGACCAGGGATGGTTCACGACGCGATGACGGTTGACGCGCCCTACGAGCGTGTCCTTTAATGTGGGCTTCCGGGGTCGGACCAGCGCAAGGCCCTGATTCTTCTTAAAAATCACTCGAA
>NZ_REBW01000071.1 GCF_007692535.1 Thioalkalivibrio sp.
GGCGGCGAGCCGCCGCACTCCATAGCGCTGCGCGCCTGCCGCGCGTCATCTCCCGTCGTCGTGCTCGTCCACGCGCGACAGCATGCGCATGCCGCCGATCATCACAAACATCGCCGCGCCGACCGCGGCCGGCAGGTCGGGGCTGTCGGCGGGGGGAAGGTCCCAGCGCTTCAGCCGGCAGGTGGAAGGGTGCTCTGCCGGCAGGGCCTGGGCGGCCGCAGCGTCAAGCGCCACCAGGAGGTCCGCCCAGTGCAGGTCGTCGGGGTTCAATTGCCGCATCGAGGCCGTGGGCCGGACCTCCAGCCACTTCGACAGCGCCGGGTTTGCGGCCAGCCGCGCAACGTAATCGGCACGCCCGTCATCGTCGAGGGCGGCCACCAACACACGGGCGGGACGCTTGTACATCGACAGGAACCCGGGCGCGCCCAGGGCGCGTTCAGGCGTCCCCCGCCACGGTGCGACGGTGGGCAGCCGCGAAGTCGAGCATGCGCTGGGTCGCGGTCAGCGCCTTCAGGCGCTCCGTCTCGTCCACGAAGATCTCGTTGTGCCCGTGTTCCAGCGCATCGGCGAGGCTGGTCAGGTCATTCATCGCCATCCAGGGACAGTGCGCACAGCTGCGGCAGGTGGCGCTGTGGCCGCCGGTCGGGGCCTCGATCAGGCGCTTGGCCGGCGCCGCCTGCTGCATCTTGTAGAAAATGCGGTTGTCGGTGGCGACGATGAACTCGGACTCGGGCCGATCTTTCACCGCAGCGATCAACTGGCTGGTCGAGCCGATCACGTCGGCCTGCAGGATCACATCGCGCGGCGACTCCGGGTGTACCAGCACCGCCGCGGCAGGATGGGCCTTGCGCAGATTCTCCAGCTCGCGGGACCGAAACTCGTCATGGACGACGCAGGAGCCCTCCCACAGCACCATGTCGGCACCGGTCTCGCGGCGAATGTAATCGCCGAGGTGCCGGTCCGGGGCCCAGAGAATCTTCTTGCCCTGGTCGCGCAGGTGCGTGATCAGCGGCACCGCGATGCTCGAGGTGACCACGTAATCCGCCAGCGCCTTCACCGCCACCGAGGTATTGGAGTAGACGACCGCGGTGTGATCGGGGTGCTGCTCGCGGAAGGCACGAAAGGCCTCGGCCGGGCAACCGAGGTCGAGCGAGCACTCCGCTTCGAGCGTCGGCATCAGCACGCGCTTCTCGGGGCTCAGGATCTTGGCGGTCTCGCCCATGAAGCGCACGCCGGCAACCACCAGCGTCGTGGCCGGGTGTTCCTTGCCGAAACGTGCCATTTCGAGGGAATCCGAGATGCAGCCACCGGTTTCCTCGGCGATCCGCTGCAGCGAGGAATCGACGTAGTAGTGGGCCACCAGCACCGCGTCGCGCTCGGCGAGCAAGGCCTTGATGCGCGCGGTCAGCGCCGCCCGCTGCGCCTCGTCCAGCAGCGGCTGCGCGGCGGTCACCGCCGCAGTCTTCGGAACGAAATACCCGGCCTCTGCCACTGCCATCGTCAACCTCGCAATCCTGCGCGGGACCAGTCCCGCCGACCCAACCCCAAAATCCCGCGCCGCTTGAAAGCGACCTCCGGTCGCGAGCCAGCCCTCGCTATACCCCGCAGACATTCGCGACCAGGAGTCGCTCCGACGGGGCGGCGGTGTCATCAGGGCTTCATGTTACTACGACTGGCAACTACCGGCGGTGTTCCACACGGTGCCGGGTGCATCCCGGAACTTGTCCGCCTCGCTGTCGCGGGGCACACTCGTCGGCCGGTGACCCCAACCACTTCCAACATGGCCGACTACCTTGAGCGATACCGCGCGATGTCCTTCGATGCGCGGATGGAACTGGCGCTCTCCGCGAACCTGGACCACCATTGGCGTCCGCTGCTGGTGCGCGATCAGCATGCGCAGGTGAAAGCGTACTTTTCCCGGCGCATGGACCTGACCGGGGAGGAAATCGCCCTGCTGCTCAGCGACCCGAACCAGACCGTGCGCCTGAACTGCGCCAAGCGCGCCGATCTCACGCCGGAGCAGGTCGAGTCCTGCGTCTCCGACCCGGACCCCAACCTGCGCTACTTCGTCGCCCGCAATCCCCTGCTGACCGAAGCGCAGCGCCAGCGCCTGCTCGCCGACAGCGACGACCTGGTGCGCATCGCCGCGCGCAAGGGCCCGAAGCAGCGCACCACGCGCTCCCGCCCCGGGCAGGCGGAGATGCTGCGTTGAGCATCGCGCCAGACATCGCCCCTCCCCTCCAAAGCGCAGAGATACAATCTTGAACACAGCAACACGCAAACCCCGCCGCTGGTGGCGGTGGGTACTGGAACTCCTGCTGATCGTCGCCGTGGTGCTGCTGGTGCGCGCCTGGCTTGCGCGCGACCTCGCGCAGGGGCCGGCGCCGGAGATCGAGGCCAACCTTCTCGACGGCAGCCCGGTCAGTCTCGCAGACTACGCGGACCGCCCGATGCTGCTGCACTTCTGGGCCACCTGGTGCCCGATCTGCCGACTGGAGGAAGGGGAGATCATGCGCCTGAGCCGCAGCCACCCCGTCCTGACGGTCGCGATGCAATCGGGATCCCCGTCGGAGGTCGACGCCCATCTGACCGAGCGGGAGCGGGAACTGGACGTGGTCAACGACCCGGACGGCGCCCTCGCCCACCGCTACGGCGTACGCGCCGTCCCCAGCACTTTCATCATCGACCGGGACGGGCAGATCGTCTTTCGCAAGCAGGGTTATGCGCCGCCGCTGGAGTTGCGCCTACGGCTATGGCTGGCTCGCTGGCTGTAACCCGATGG
>NZ_REBW01000148.1 GCF_007692535.1 Thioalkalivibrio sp.
GATCGTCGGCCATGTAGCCGATGGTGTAGATGTGCACCATCAGCGACACGAAGGTCACGACCAGCATCATCATCGCGGTCAGGTTGTCGACCAGGAAGCCGATCTCGAAGTGCAGCCCGTCGCTCACCATCCAGGTGTAGACGGTCTCGTTGTAGACCGGGGTGCCCCCGAACACGTGGGCATGGAAGACCACGACCGAGAGGAGGAACGAGACCGCAACCCCGAGGATGGTTACGCTGTGCGCGCCCACGCGGCCGATCTGCCGCCCGAACAGACCGGCAACGACCGCACCAAGCAGCGGCGCCAGAACGATGATGAGATATACCGTATCCATGGCGCCCTACCCCTTCATTGCGTCCAGATCCTGGACGTCGATGGTGCTTCGGTTGCGGAACAGCAGCACGAGGATCGCAAGGCCGATGGCGGCCTCGGCCGCGGCAACGGTCAGGATGAAGAACACGAACACCTGGCCCGCGAGATCCTGCAGGAAGAACGAGAACGCGATGAAGTTGATGTTCACCGCGAGCAGCATCAGCTCGATGCACATCAGCAGAACGATCACGTTCTTCCGGTTCAGGAAGATGCCGGCCACGCTGATCGAAAACAGCAGCGCAGCGAGCACCAGGTAGTGCGACAGCGTAATCATGGTTTGGCCCTGAGTTCCCAATGAGGGTCCGGTCGCCCGAATCCCGTCTCCATTACGGACGGCGCTCTGGCCGCCAGGCGTCGTTACTTATTCTTGTCCTGCGAGCTTTCGTCCTGCCGGCTCTTGCTCGGTCGACTCTTGTTCTTCTGCGCATCCCTCGACACCGACTCCATCGACACCAGTCGCACGCGGCCCTCGCGACGCGCCTTGACCTGTGTTGCCGGGTCGACATATTTGGTATCCGGTCGCCGGCGCATCGTCAGCGAGATCGCGGCGATGATCGCCACCAACAGGATCACCGCCGCGATCTCGAACGGGTAGACATACTCGGTGTAGAGGATCGCACCCAGCTCCGCGGTGTTGGAATAGTCGGCAGCGGCCCGCTCCGGGGCCTCCATCGTGATGAACCGGGTGATCACCAAGGTCAGCACCGTGGCCATCGCCGCCGCGACCACCAGGCCGGCCGGCAGAAACTCCGCGAAGCCCTCGCGCAGCCGCGCGATGTTGATGTCCAGCATCATCACCACGAACAGGAACAGCACCATCACCGCGCCGACGTACACCAGCACCAGCACGATGGCCAGGAACTCCGCCTCCAGCAGCAGCCAGATCGCGGCCGCGGTGAAGAAGGCCAGCACCAGGAATAGCGCCGCATGCACCGGGTTGCGCACGCTGATCATCGCCAGCGCCGCACCGAGGAGGATCGCGCCGAAGATGTAGAAAAGGATCAGTTCAAAGGTCATCGTCGGTCCCTGGCTCAGCGGTACATCGCGTCCGCCGAACGGGCGGCCGCGATCTCCTTCTCGTAGCGATCCCCGATCGCGAGCAGCTTATCCTTGGTCATGATCTGCTCACCCCGGTTTTCGAAATGGTATTCGAAGATGTGCGTCTCGACGATCGAGTCCACCGGGCAGGCCTCCTCGCAGAAGCCGCAGAAGATGCACTTGAACAGATCGATGTCGTAGCGGGTGGTCCGCCGGGTCCCGTCGGTCCGCTGCTCGGAATCAATGGTGATCGCCAATGCCGGGCAGACCGCCTCGCACAGCTTGCAGGCGATGCAGCGCTCCTCGCCGTTGGGGTAACGGCGCAGGGCATGCAGGCCACGGAAGCGCGGCGACATCGGTGTCTTCTCCTCCGGATACTGCACGGTGAACTTGCGCGCGAACAGGTAGCGTCCGGTCAGGCGCATGCCCAGCAGGAGTTCCCAGAGCAGGAAGGTCTTGAAGAAGTTGCGGATTGCGGTCATGTCATATTCCTCCGCTGCCCGGGGCGGGGCTCAGGCAAACCATGGACCCACCTTCAGGAAGATCAGCACGCCCAGCACGAACAGCCATACGATGGTGACCGGGATCAGCACCTTCCAGCCCAGCCGCATGATCTGATCGTAGCGATAGCGGGGGAAGGTCGCCCGGAACCACAGGAACAGGAACAGGAAGAAGGCGGTCTTGAGCAGGAACCAGTGGATTCCCGAGTCGAGGAACCAGCCGATCAGCGGCCAGGCGAACACGCTCTCCGGCACGATGCCCTGGAATGGCGAGAGCCAGCCGCCGAAGAACAGCAGCGCGGCAAGCGCCGAGATCAGGATCATGTTCGCGTATTCGGCCAGGAAGAAGACCGCGAAGGCCATGCCCGAATACTCGACGTGAAAACCTGCGACGATCTCCGATTCGCCCTCGGCCACGTCGAAGGGCGCGCGGTTGGTCTCGGCGACGCCGGAGATGAAGTACACCATGAACAGCGGGAACAGTGGCAGCAGGAACCAGTGGTAGATGCTCCCCTCCTGCGCCATGACGATCTGCCCCACGTTCAGGCTGCCCGCCGCCATGATCACGCCCACCAGCGCGAAACCCATCGCGATCTCGTAGGAGACGATCTGCGCGGCCGAGCGCATCGCGCCCAGCAGCGCGTATTTCGAATTGGAGGCCCAGCCGGCAATGATGATGCCGTACACCCCCAGCGAGGTCAGGGCCAGCAGGTAGAGCAGGCCCGCGTTGATGTCCGCCAGAACCATGCCGTCGTCAAAGGGAATCACCGCCCAGGCCGCCAGCGCCGGTGCGATCGCGAGGACCGGCGCGCTCAGGAACAGGAAACGGTTGGCGTTGGTGGGGACGATGACCTCCTTGGTCAACAGCTTCACCGCATCCGCGATCGGCTGCAGCCAGCCGCGAGGACCCACCCGGTTCGGCCCGATGCGGACCTGGATGTAGCCAATCACCTTGCGTTCCGCGTAGGTCGTGTAGGCGACCGCGAGCATCAGAGGCACGACGATCAGGGTGATCTTGAACAGGATCTGCATCACCACCGGCAGGCTGTAGAAGCTTTCCATGAGCCATTCAAACATGAGTCGTTCCTTGTCAGGCCCGGGCGAGGGTCACGGTGGTTCCCGGGGCGCCGAGACTTGCCAGCGCCGGGGCGCCCGCGACGGTTACCGCAATCCCGACCGGGATCGCCGCATCGAGCACCAGGGTCAGTTCTGCGTCGGCGCCGCCCTGCCGGATCCGCACCCGGGCACCATCCGCATGCGTGCCGGCAGACTGCGGATTCACGTAGACCGCATCGGCACGCAGGCCTTCGGACGAGGTCTGCAGGGGCCCGGCGCGACGCACCAGGGGATCACTGGAATACAGACCGCGCACCTGCATGCGGACCAGGCCGTCCGGCACTGCGGGGACCTCGACGTGCGCAAGGCGCAGGTCGATCTGGGTGCTGAACGGATCCCCCGGAAGTTCCTGCTTCAGTTCGTCACGCACGGCCCGGGAATCCATGTAGTCCATCCCGCGGACGTTCAGCAGGTTACCCAGTACGCGCCAGACCTTCCAGCCGGGACGCACCTCGCCGGGGGCGGTGGCCACGGCCCGAAAGCTCTGCCAGCGGCCCTCGGCATTGACCAGGGTGCCGGAGGTCTCGAAACCGGTCGCTACCGGAAGCAGCACGTCGGCCACCGCCTCGAGATCCGGGCCGGCGAAGGCAGCCAGCGCCACGACCATGCCGGCAGCGTCGAGCGCGCGCCGCGCCGCCGGCGGGTCGGCAAAGTCGCGTTCCGGATCGATCCCGGCGAGGACGAAGACGTCACGCCCCTCCTCGAGCATGGCCCGGACATTGGCCCCGGCCGTGGTCGAGGCTCCGCCGACGCCGCGGTGGGGTATGCAGCCGGCAAGCCAGGCACCGGAGGCATTCGCGCCGGGGGCCAGGTAGCCGAGCCGGGCCCCGGTGCTGCGCGCGATCCAGCCCGCCAGCGCTCGCAGCGTCGAAAAGGCAGGCCCCGTGATCGCCTCGGCGCCGAGCAGCAGGTGGGCCTGGTGCCCCTCGGTCAGGGCGGTGGCGATCCGTCGCTGGGCCTCGAGGGTGTCGTCGTCGTCCGTGGCCGCGGCAGCCACCACCTCGGCAAGTATCCTGGGCAGTTTCTTGCCCGACTTCGCGAGCTGTCCGGCGATGCCGGCAAGACCCAGCACAAGGCTGCGCGTGTCGCCCAGCAGTTGCGCCTCGGTGGAGTAGGTCAGGTCCAGCGCATGGGTGGAGACGACACTGACCCGCGCACCCTTCAAACCCGCCTTGCGCAGTCGATGGGCGAGCATGGGCTGCTCGCGACGCGGATTGCAGCCGACCAGCAGTACCGCGTCCGCGCGCTCCAGATCCTCGATGCTGCTGCCGAGCCAGGGAAACAGCGGTGCCCCGGCATCATCACTGAAGTCCAGCTGCTCCAGCCGATGGTCGATGTCGGTGACGCCGAGCCCGCGCAGGGTCTTCTGCGCCAGGTAGAGTTCCTCGAGCATCAGCGAAGGGGACAGCAGGGTGCCGATCCGTTCCGGTGCCGTGGTCCGCAGGCCCTCGGCAACGAAGGCAAGCGCCTCTTCCCAGGTGGCGTCCTTCCAGGTGCCGTCGCGCTTGATGCGCGGACGGGTCAGGCGGTCCTCCGCGTACAGCCCGGTGTAGCTGAAGCGGTCGCGGTCGGAGATCCAGGTCTCGTTGACCGCCTCGTTTTCCCGCGGCACCACCCGCATCACCCGGCCGTTGTGCGTATGCACGAAGACGTTCGAACCGACACCGTCGTGCGGAGCGACGGTCGGCGCCTGGTGGTATTCCCAGGCCCGCGCCCGGTAGCGTGAGGGCTTCGCGGTGAGAGCACCCACCGGACACAGGTCAATGACGTTGCCGGACAGCTCGTGGCTCACGGTGTGTTCGACGTAGGTGCCGATGCGCATGTGCTCGCCACGGCCGGTGGCGCCCAGTTCGCGCACACCTGCGATCTCCTCGCCAAAGCGAACACAGCGGGTGCAGTGGATGCAGCGGGTCATCTCGGTCTCGATCAGCGGCCCGATGTCCCTGTCCTTGACCACGCGCTTGGCCTCGGTGTAGCGGGACACGCTCTCGCCGTACCCCATCGCGACGTCCTGCAGCTCGCACTCCCCGCCCTGATCGCAGATCGGGCAGTCGAGCGGATGATTGATCAGCAGGAACTCCATCGTGCTCTTCTGGGCCGCGATCGCCAGCGGCGAGCGGGTGTGGACCTTCATGCCCTCCATCACCGGCGTGGCACAGGCCGGCAGCGGCTTCGGCGCCTTCTCCACCTCGACCAGGCACATGCGGCAGTTTGCAGCGACCGACAGCTTCTTGTGATAGCAGAAGCGCGGGATGCGGATGTTCGCCTCGTCGGCGACGTCGATCAGCATCGTGCCCTTCGGCGCGTGCAGCGTGCGTCCGTCGATCTCAAGCGTGACCAGGTCCTGGCTCATAGAGGTTTCCTGCACCGGGGCAGTCAGGCGGCCTGGGCCACCGGACTCCTGCCGTGCTGAATGTAGTGTTCGAATTCGTGGCGGTAATGCCTGATGAAGCTGCGCACCGGCATCGCTGCGGCATCGCCCAGCGCACAGATGGTGCGGCCCTCGATCTTGCTCGCGACGTCGTCGAGCCGTTCCAGGTCCTCGGGGCGGCCGCTGCCTTCGACGATGCGGGTCAGCATCCGGTAGAGCCAGCCCGTGCCCTCGCGACAGGGGGTGCACTGGCCGCAGGATTCGGAGAAATAGAACCGGGAGATGCGCTGCAGCACCCGCACCATGTCGGTGGTTTCGTCCATCACGATCACCGCACCGGAGCCCAGCATCGAGCCTGCCTTCGCGATCGAATCGTAGTCCATGTTGGCCTGCATCATGATGTCACCGGGCACGACCGGAACCGAGGACCCACCCGGGATGACCGCCTTGAGCCGACGTCCGTCGAGCACGCCGCCGGCAAGTTCCAGAAGATCCCTGAACGGCATCCCGAGCGGCACTTCGAAATTGCCGGGCTTGTTCACGTGCCCGGAGACCGAGAACAGCTTCTCGCCCCCGGATTTCGGCACCCCGAGGGCCGCGAACCACTCGCCGCCATTGCGGATGATGGACGGGATCGAGGCCAGGGACTCGGTGTTGTTGATGGTCGTCGGCCGGCCGTAGAGGCCGAAGTTGGCCGGGAAAGGCGGCTTGAACCGCGGCTGACCCTTCTTGCCTTCGAGGGACTCCAGCAGCGCGGTTTCCTCGCCGCAGATGTAGGCACCGGCGCCCAGCGAGGGATGAAGATCGAAGTCGACGCCCGAACCGAGGATGTCCTTGCCCAGGAAGCCGGCCTCGTAGGCCTCCTTCAGCGCGGTGGTGAAGCGCGTGTTCACCTCGTCCATGAACTCGCCGCGCATGTAGTTGTAACCGACCGTGGCACCGATCGCGTATCCCGCAATGGCCATGCCCTCGACCAGCGCATGCGGGTTGAAGCGCAGGATGTCCCGGTCCTTGCAGGTACCCGGCTCCGATTCGTCGGAGTTGCAGACGATGTATTTCTGCCCCGGGGTGTTGCGCGGCATGAAGCTCCATTTCAGCCCGGTGGGGAAACCGGCACCGCCCCGTCCGCGCAGGTTGGATTTCTTGACCTCCTCGATCACCTCCTCGGCCGGCATCCTTCCGCCGAAGACCTTCTTCAGCGCCTCGTACCCGCCAATGCTTTGATAGGTCTCCAGCGACCATGGGTTCTCGAGATCGCGGGTGGCGAAGCAGATCTGGTTGGCCATGGCTCAGGACTCCAGCTTGGAGAGGATCTCGTCCACCCGTTCGGGCGTCAGATTCTCGTGGTACACGTGATCGACCTGCATCATTGGCGCGCCACAGCAGGCCGCCAGACACTCTTCCTCGCGCTTCAGGTAGAACTTCCCGTCCGGAGTGGATTCGCCGAGCCGGATGCCGAGCTTGTTCTCGATGTGCTCGATGATGCGGTCGCCCCCGCGCAGCATGCAGGAGACATTGTCGCAGACGGCGATCGTGTGCCGCCCCACGGGCTTCAGTTCGTACATCGAATAGAACGATGCGGCCTCGTAGACCTCCATCGGCGGGATGCGAAGATACGCCGCCACCGCATCCATCATCGGCGTACTCAGGTAGCCCTCCTCGTGCTGCACCGCGCGCAGGGCGCCGAGCACCGCCGAACGGCGCTGATTCTCGGGATAGCGGGCCAGCCAGGCGTCGATCTCCTCGCGGGCATGATCGCTGAGTACGGCTTCGGTCTGGTTCTTCTGCGCGGACATTAGCGGTCCACCTCCCCGAACACGATGTCCTGCGTCCCGATGATCGCGACGACGTCCGCGAGCATGTGGCCCCGCGCCATCTCGTCCAGCGCCGACATGTGCGCGAACCCCGCCGCCCGCACCTTCAGGCGATAGGGCTTGTTCGCACCGTCGGAGACCAGGTACACGCCAAACTCGCCCTTCGGGTGCTCCACGGCCGCGTAGACCTCGCCCTCGGGCAGACAGAACCCCTCCGTGAACAGCTTGAAGTGATGGATCAGGGCCTCCATGTCGGCCTTCATCTCCTCGCGCCGCGGCGGCGAGAACTTGTAGTTCTCGAGCAGCACCGGGCCGGGATTGGCGCGCAACCACTCGACGCATTGCCGGATGATGCGGTTGGACTGGCGCATCTCTTCGATGCGCACCAGGTAGCGGTCGTAGCAGTCGCCGTTCACGCCCACCGGGATGTCGAAGTCCAGGCGGTCGTAGACCTCGTAGGGCTGCTTCCTGCGCAGATCCCACTCCACCCCGGAACCGCGCAGCATCGGCCCGGTCAGCCCCAGCTGCTTGGCCCGCTCGGGGGTGACCACCCCGATGTCGACGGTACGCTGTTTCCAGATCCGGTTGTCGGTCAGCAGGGTCTCGTACTCATCCACGCAGCCCGGGAACCGCTCGGTAAAGGACTCGATGAAGTCGAGCATCGAACCCTGACGGTTCTCGTTCAGGGCATCCACCTCGGCCTGGGTCTTCCAGCGCGAGGCGCTGAACTTCGGCATCGCGTCGGGGAGATCCCGCGCCACCCCGCCCGGGCGGTAGTAGGTCGCGTGCAACCGCGCGCCGCTGACCGCCTCGTAGCAGTCCATCAGGTCCTCCCGCTCGCGGAAGGCGTAGAGGAAGACCGTCATCGCGCCGATGTCGAGCGCATGCGCGCCCAGCCACAGCAGGTGGTTCAGGACGCGGGTGATCTCGTCGAACATCACGCGGATGTACTGCGCGCGCAGCGGCGGCTCGATCTGCAGCAGCTTTTCCATCGCCAGCACGTAGCCGTGTTCGTTGGCCATCATCGACACGTAGTCGAGCCGATCCATGTAGCCGATGGACTGGTTGTAAGGCTTGCTCTCGGCCAGTTTCTCGGTGCCGCGATGGAGCAGGCCGATGTGCGGGTCGGCGCGCTGGATCACCTCGCCGTCCATCTCCAGCACCAGGCGCAGCACGCCATGCGCGGAGGGGTGCTGTGGACCGAAGTTCAGGGTGAAGTTGCGGATCTCAGGCATCGTGGTCCTCTCCGGCCGGCTCGCCGTCAGCGTAGCGATGATCGTCACGGATCACCTTGGGCACCAGTACCCGCGGCTCGATCGTCACCGGCTGGTAGATCACCCGCTGCTGCTCCGGGTCGTAGCGCATCTCGACATGGCCGATCAGCGGGAAGTCCTTGCGGAAAGGATGCCCGACGAAGCCGTAGTCGGTCAGGATGCGGCGCAGATCGGGGTGCCCGGAGAAGAGGATTCCGAACAGGTCGAAGGCCTCGCGCTCGAACCAGTTCGCCCCGGCCCAGACCTCGGTCACGGACTCGATCTCCGGAAACTCGTCGTCGGGCAGCCATGCGCGCACGCGCAGGCGACGGTTGTGCGTCACCGAGAGGAGGTGCATGACCACGGCGAAGCGGGGACTGTCGCGTTCGATCTCGTCGGGCGCGTCGTCGAAGGTGAAGCGCCCGGAGGTCGCGGCCGTCACCCCGCGGCCGAAGCCCTGCGTCGATGCCGCCTCGGTGGACCACTCGGTGCGACCGTATTCCAGGTAGTCGACGCCGCACAGGTCCACCATCATGTCGAAGCCCAGTTCCGGATGATCGCGCAGGCGCTCGGCCACCGCCTTCCATTCCGCGGCGGGGACCTCGATCGTCACCTCGCCCAGCCGCACCTGCAGCAATTGCAGCTGCTGTTCGAACTCCGCCTGCAGGACATCGACCCAGTTCTCGCTTTCGGACATCGGTAACCCCGGCAGCTCAGCGTGCAATGGTGTTGGTGCGGCGGATCTTGTTCTGCAACTGGATGATCCCGTAGAGCAGGGCCTCCGCAGTCGGCGGGCAACCCGGCACATAGATGTCGACCGGGACGATGCGGTCGCAGCCGCGGACGACGGCATAGGAGTAGTGGTAGTAACCGCCCCCGTTGGCGCAGGAACCCATCGAGATCACCCAGCGGGGCTCGGCCATCTGGTCGTAGACCTTGCGCAGCGCCGGCGCCATCTTGTTGACCAGCGTGCCGGCCACGATCATCACGTCCGACTGGCGCGGGCTGGGCCGGAACACGATACCGAAGCGATCCAGGTCATAGCGCGCCGCGCCGGCGTGCATCATCTCCACCGCACAGCAGGCCAGACCGAAGGTCATCGGCCACAACGACCCGGTGCGGGCCCAGTTGATCAGCTTGTCGGCGGAAGTGGTGACGAAACCCTTCTCGAGAACGCCTTCTATTCCCATTCCAGGGCCCCCTTCTTCCATTCGTAGATGAAACCGACCACCAGGATGATCAGAAAGAGCGCCATCGCCAGCAGGCCGAACAGCCCGATGCTGTCCAGGGCAACCGCCCAGGGAAACAGGAACGCGATCTCGAGATCGAAGATGATGAACAGGATCGCGACGAGGTAGAAACGGACGTCGAATTTCAGGCGGGAGTCTTCGAAGGCCTCGAAGCCGCACTCGTAGGGGGAATTCTTCGCTGCGTCGGGTTTGCTCGGTCCGACCGCCATGCCCAGTGCGAGGGGCACGATACCCGCCACGGCGCCGACGACCAGGAAGATGAGTATGGGCAGGTAACCTTCCAGCATTCCTTTTCTCCCGAACGCCGCCAGGCGATGGCAGGTTCTTGGTGCGGACCGCCTTGAGACGCGGCACGCAAACTCGTGTGCTGGGTGAGATCTGGTGCAACAGGCAACCGGACCCGGCGCCATCACTCCCACCGGGCTGGGAGTCTAGGGTAAGCCCGGAAACAGTGTCAAGTTCTCTTAATATCGTAACCTATTGATATACTTGAATTAGTTTTATTTTTCGACAGCCGGTCTTGCGACACGGCGACCGCGCCGGAATGGTGCAGATGGTGGGACTCGAACCCACACGGCTTTCGCCACTACCCCCTCAAGATAGCGTGTCTACCAATTCCACCACATCTGCGTGCACTGTCCTGAGGCGGCTTCGCCGCCCCGCCCCGCCCGGGGCCGAGAACGAAGCCGAGGGCAGGAGATTACTCGGGTATGTCGCCCGGACGACCCGGCAACGGGTCGATGGGAAGGGATTCGTCGAGCACCCGCTCCTGGCGGGCCTCTTCCTGCATCTGATCGATCAGGCTGCGCGCCTCCGGCGCCGATGCGGCGAGGTAGGCGAGCGAGAGGCTGTTCACGAAGAATACCACCGCCAGGACAGCGGTGGCGCGGCTCAGGAAATTGGCCGAGCCTCGCGCGCCGAAGACCGTGGCCGAAGCCCCGCTGCCGAAGGCGGCACCGGCATCCGCTCCCTTGCCGTGCTGCATCAGCACCAGCGCGATCAGGGCAACAGCCACCGCCACCTGCACGACGAGCAGGATGCCATAAATCATACGTTGCCCTGCGCTTGCACCGCGGCAGCTGCGTTGACGATACCAATGAAGGAATCGGCGTCCAGCGAGGCACCGCCGATGAGTCCGCCGTCGATGTCCGGCAGGGAGAACAGCCCCGGTGCGTTGTCGGCCTTGACGCTGCCACCGTAGAGAATCCGAAGTCCGTCCGCGACTCTGGGATCGCGGCCCGCGACCCGGGCGCGAATGAAGGCGTGCACCTCGGCCGCTTGCTCCGGGCTCGCAGTCAAGCCGGTACCGATGGCCCATACAGGCTCGTAGGCGACGACCGCACGGTCGAAGGCCGCCACACCTGCCGCGTCCAGCACCGCATCGAGCTGTTCCGCCACCACCGCCTCGGTCCGCCCCGCCTCGCGATCGTCCAGTTGCTCGCCGACGCAAAGGATCGGGACGAGACCGGCCGACTGGGCCGCGATGAACTTGCGTGCAACCCAGGCGCTGTCTTCCTGCTGCCGGGCGCGACGCTCGGAGTGACCGACGATCACATACTCGCAGCCCAGCTCCTTCAGCATGTCCGCCGCGATCTCGCCCGTGAAGGCGCCCGCCGTCTCGTCGGAGCAGTCCTGTCCCCCGACGGAGATCGGCTTGCCCTGCAGCTGCGACACGACATCCGGCAGATAGACCGCGGGCGGGCACACGGCCACCGCCACGGCGTCACTGCCGTGAATGGCGCCGCTGAGCGCGGACAGAAGTTCTCGGTTCGCTGCCAGCGAGCCGTTCATCTTCCAGTTCCCTGCGACCAGTGCCTTACGCATGCAATCAACCTTGCTGAAGTATTCAATGAGGCGCGCGATGTTACCGGCGCGGTGCCTGCAAATCAACCTGGGCGACCGCGAGAGCCTCGCGGATCGCTGCGGCGATGCGCTGGGCGGCCGCCTCGATACGTACCGCGTCGTCACCCTCCACCATCACCCGGACCAGTGGCTCGGTGCCCGAGGGTCGCAGCAGCACCCGCCCGTTGCGGGCAAGTTCCGCAGAGACCTGTTCCACCATGGCCTTGATTGACGGTTTCTCCAGCACCCGGGCGGCGGAGCCCTCGACGGGCACGTTGATCAGGATCTGTGGATATTTCTTCACCGCCTGGCGCAGGACCGACAGCGGCTTGCCGGTGCGGTGCATCAGGTGCGCCACGCGCAGCGCCGCGACCGTACCGTCACCGGTCGTGGTGTGGCTCAGGCAGACGATGTGGCCGGAGCCCTCGCCACCGAGGTGCCAACCGTTGCGGCGCAGTTCCTCGAGCACGTAACGGTCACCCACCCGCGCACGCACGAAGGGGATACCGGCCGCGCCCAGGGCCATCTCAAGACCCAGATTGCTCATCTGCGTCCCGACCACACCCCCGGAAAAACCGCCGTCGGTGTGCTCGGACAGGGCCAGGATTCCAAGGATCTCATCGCCATCGACGACCTCGCCCTGCTCGTCGACCAGGATCACGCGGTCCCCGTCACCGTCGAGCGCAATACCGAGATGCGCGCCCACGGCGAGCACTCGCAGGCGCAGTTGCTCGGGATACAGCGCCCCGCAGTCGGCATTGATGTTGTAGCCGTCGGGACTGGCACCGATGGTCTCCACGTCCGCACCGAGTTCGTCGAAGACCTGCGGCGTGACGTTGTAGGTGGCTCCGTGCGCGCAGTCGATCACCAGCCGCAGGCCGCGGAGCTCGGAGCGCGCGGGAACCGCGCTCTTGCAGAACTCGATGTAGCGCCCGGCAGCATCGCGGATCCGCTCGGCCTTGCCGAGCCGGTGCGAATCCAGCGCGCCCATGGGGTGCTCCAGGTGGGCCTCGATCGCCTCCTCCATGGCATCCGGCAGCTTGTCGCCCTCGGGCGTGAAGAACTTGAAGCCATTGTCCTGGTAGGGGTTGTGCGACGCGCTGATCACCACGCCCGCCGCCGCCCGAAAAGTCCGGGTCAGGTAGGCGATCGCCGGGGTCGGCATCGGTCCCAGCAGCGCGATATCGACGCCCGCTGCCGACAGACCGGCCTCCATGGCGGATTCGAACATGTAGCCGGACACCCGCGTGTCCTTGCCGATCAGCACGGGACCCGAGCTTTCTTGACCCAGAACCGTGCCGACGGCGTAGCCGAGCCGCAGTGCAAACTCCGGCGTCATCGGCCACTCGCCTGTGCGACCACGAATTCCGTCGGTCCCGAAATACTTGCCCATCGGTCAGATCTCCCCTGTTTCCTGTTCACCCAGTGCCGCCAGAATCGCCAGCGCATCGGCGGTCTCCCGCACGTCGTGCACGCGCAGGATACGGGCACCCGCGCGCGCCGCCAGCATCGCTGCCGTGACGCTACCCATCAATCGATCCGTTACCAGCCTGTCCCCCAGCAGGGACCCGATCATGGACTTGCGGGACACTCCGACCAGCACCGGGTAACCAATGGCCACCAGTGTCGACAGCCCGCGAAACAACGCTATGTTGTGCTCCAGCGTCTTGCCAAACCCGAAGCCCGGATCGAGCACGATGCGCTCCTGCGCCACCCCGCGTGCCAGCAGCGCTTCGGCCTGTCCGGACAGAAACGCAACGACTTCGGCGACGACATCGCGGTACTGCGGTCGTTCCTGCATCGAGCGTGGCGTGCCCTGCATGTGCATCAGGCACACCGCGGCACCGCTCGCGGCGGCCACATCCATCGCGCCCGGAGCCCGAAGACCGTTGACGTCGTTGATCATGCCTGCCCCGGCCGCCACGGCCGCGCGCATCACCTCGGGCTTGCTCGTGTCGATGGACACCGGCACGTTCAGTTCCGTGCGCACCGCAGCGATCACCGGGATCACCCGCTCGAGCTCCGCATCCAGGGGTACGGATTCTGCGCCCGGACGGGTGGATTCGCCGCCCACATCGATGATGTCGGCCCCGTCGGCAACCAGCCTGCGTGCGTGCCCGATGGCGCTCTCCCGTCCGGCAAAGCGGCCGCCATCGGAAAAGGAGTCCGGCGTGACGTTCAAAACGCCCATGATCAGGGGGCGATCCAGCGGCAACCGATGTCCGGCAAAATCCAGGGGCAGGCGTTCGAGCATGCCGGGATGGTAATGGATTTACAAAAAAAAGGGGTACCCGGATAGGGATCCGGGTACCCCCGTGCACCGCCCTGGGCTCAGGGCTGCGGGGCGGGACCCCCGACGACCCCGGGACTGGGACGGTCGCCGGCATCCGCCGCGGGATCCGGACTCGGAGCGCCCACGTCGGGCTTGCCCGGGGCGTCCTCGTCCTTCCAATCCACTGGCGGTCTCGGATCACGGCCTTCCATGACATCCGTGATCTGCGGCTCGTCGATGGTCTCGTACTTCACCAGCGCGGCTGCCATCGCATGCAGTTTGTCCAGGTTGTCGGTCAGAATCGTCTTCGCCCGCTCGTAGGACGTGTCGATCACCCGGCGAACCTCCTCGTCGATGGCATGCGCGGTCTCGTCGGACATGTGCTTGGTCTGGGTGACCTGGCGTCCCAGGAAGACCTCGCCCTCGTCCTCCCCGTAGGCCAGCGGGCCCAGCCGATCGGACAATCCCCACTTGGTGACCATGTTGCGGGCGATCATCGTGGCACGCTCGATGTCGTTCGAGGCGCCGGTGGTGACCCGGTCGGCCCCGAAGATCAGTTCCTCCGCGATCCGACCGCCGAACAGGCTTGCGATCTGGCTCTCCAGGCGCGTCTTGGAGTGACTGTAGCGGTCCTCCTCGGGCAGGAACATGGTCACGCCGAGGGCGCGTCCACGCGGGATGATGCTGACCTTGTAGACCGGGTCATGCTCCGGCACGGTGCGGCCGACGATCGCGTGCCCGGCCTCGTGGTACGCGGTCAGCTTCTTCTCGTCCTCGCTCATCACCATGGACTTGCGTTCCGCGCCCATCATGATCTTGTCCTTGGCGCGTTCGAAGTCGGACATGTCGACGGTACGCTTGCCGGCACGGGCGGCGAACAGCGCAGCCTCGTTGACCAGGTTGGCGAGATCCGCGCCGGAGAAGCCCGGCGTGCCGCGCGCGATCAGGCTCGGCCGCACGTCGTCGGACAGCGGGACCTTGCGCATGTGCACCTTGAGGATCTGCTCGCGACCACGCACGTCCGGGGCCGGCACCACCACCTGGCGGTCGAAGCGGCCGGGACGCAGCAGCGCAGGATCGAGCACGTCGGGCCGGTTGGTGGCCGCGATGACGATTACGCCCTCGTTGCCCTCGAAACCGTCCATCTCGACCAGCAACTGGTTCAGCGTCTGTTCGCGCTCGTCGTGTCCGCCGCCCAGACCGGCACCCCGGTGACGGCCGACCGCGTCGATCTCGTCGATGAAGATAATGCAGGGCGCGTGCTTCTTCGCGGTCTCGAACATGTCACGGACCCGCGACGCGCCGACACCGACGAACATCTCCACGAAGTCGGAACCGGAGATGGTGAAGAAGGGCACCTTGGCCTCCCCCGCGATGGCCTTGGCCAGCAGGGTCTTGCCGGTTCCGGGAGAGCCGACCATCAGCACACCCCGCGGGATCTTGCCGCCGAGCTTCTGGAACTTCGACGGATCCCGGAGGAAGTCCACGAGTTCGGAGACCTCGTCCTTGGCCTCGTCGCAGCCGGCGACATCCGCGAAGGTCACCTTGACCTGGTCCTCGGACATCATCTTGGCCTTGCTCTTCCCGAAGGACATCGCACCGCGGCCTCCGGCCCCACCACCCTGCATCTGGCGCATGAAGTAGATCCAGACACCGATGAGCAGCAGCATCGGGAACCAGCTGATCAGGATATCCATCAGCAGCGAGCGCCGCTGGGGCTCCTGGGCGCGGATCTCGACGTTGTTCGCGAGCAGGTCACCGATCAGCCCCGGATCGTTGGGGCTCTCGGTCCGGAACGAGCGACCTTCGATGGTCGTGCCACGGATCGTGGTGCCCTCGATGGTCACGCTCTCCACCCGACCAGCCTTCACGTCGTTGATGAACGACGAGTAGGTCATGCTGCGGGCTTCCTGCTGCGGCTCGGGGCTGAAGTTGTTGAACACGGACATCAGCACGACCGCGATCACCGCCCAGATCACCAGATTTTTTACCAGGCCATTCAAAATAACACCTCGAAATCGCTTAGTTCGCCATAGTCAACGTTACACATCCCGGAGCCCTCGCGCCAATACGTACACTTCCCGTGACCGAGGCCGCGAAGCCTCTGGCTTGCGCACCATCACACGGCTGAACCGCTTTCGCATCTCACGCAGGAATTCATCCGAACCCTGCCCCTGAAACACTTTGACGAGGAAAGCCCCATTCGGTTTCAAAACCCTGACAGAAAGATCCAGCGCCAGTTCACAGAGGTAGATGGCCCGTGGCTGGTCGACCGCATCCGTTCCCGAGAGGTTGGGGGCGATATCCGACAGTACAAGGTCTGCCGGCTCGCCGCCCAGTCGGGCCAGGATGGCATTCAGGACCGACTCCTCGCGAAAATCCCCAGTCACGATGTCGACGCCCGGAATCGGGTCCATCGGCAGCAGGTCCGAGGCCACCACATGGCCCGACCGGCCCACGCGCTCCACGGCATACTGGCTCCACCCGCCGGGGGCCGCTCCCAGGTCGACCACGCGCATGCCCGGCCCCAGAAGATGGTCGCGCCGGTCGATCTCCGCAAGCTTGTAGACCGCGCGTGCACGATAGCCTTCCTGCTGGGCACGCACGACGAAGGGATCGTCGAAGTGCTCCCTGAGCCAGCGTTGACTGGACTTGCTGCGTTTCGCCATCCCCTCCCCTTCGGACCGGCAACGGCACCATGCTACACTGGCACCCCTACGAAACACCGGTATCTCGTACGTGGACCTGACCGACCCGCAGCGCAAGCTGCTTCGCAGCCTGGCGCACCCGCGCAAACCCATCGTGACCATCGGCCGCAACGGCCTGACAGATGCCGTGCTCGCCGAACTGGACCAGGCGCTGGAACATCACGAGCTGGTCAAGATCAAGGTCAAGATCGGCGATCGCGAGCACCGCAACGCCATGGTCAATGCCCTTTGCGAACGGACCGGCGCGGCCCTGATCCAGCGCATCGGATTCGTCGCCACCGTGTTTCGGCGCAATGCCGAAAAACCGGTGATCTCCCTGGTGTGATTCCCTTGGCGGGAATTCCTTCCCTCAGTTGACGTAGAGCACTTCCAGGATCTCGTACTCACGTGCGCCGCCGGGAGCCTGCACGGTCACCAGGTCGCCCTCTTCCTTGCCGATCAGCGCCCGGGCGATCGGCGAACTCACCGAAATCATGCCCTGCTTGATGTCGGCCTCGTCATCGCCGACGATGCGGTAGGTCACCGCGTTGCCGTCTTCCGTGGCCTCGAGCTTCACCGTCACGCCAAAGACGACCTTGCCGCTCTTCGGAAGGGTGGCGACATCGATGACCTGGGCGTTCGCGAGTTTGCCCTCGATCTCCCGGATCCGGCCCTCGATGAAGCTCTGCTGCTCGCGCGCGGCGTGGTATTCCGCGTTCTCCTTCAGGTCGCCGTGGGCGCGGGCTTCGGCAATGGCATTCACCACCCGGGGCCGGTCCTCGGCTTTCAGCCGGCGCAATTCCTCTTTCAGCTTCTCGGCACCGGCGACGGTCAGTGGGGTCTTGCTCATGATTCACTCCGGCCCTGCAGGCTCTCGGCATGCAGGTCCTGCAGGCAGAACACGTTCTCGAATTCCAGGTGGTCGAGCGCCTGCACGGTGGCCAGGGCGCCGGCAATGGTCGTCGTGTAGCTGACCTTGTGCATCAGCGCCTCGCGGCGGATGGTGAAGGAATCCGCGGTCGCCTGCTTGCCCTCCACCGTATTCACGATGAAGCTGATCTCGTCGTTCTTGATCATGTCGACGATGTGCGGCCGGCCCTCGGTGACCTTGTTCACCACCGTGACCTCGACGCCCTCCCCCTGCAGGAAGGCCGCAGTGCCGCGTGTCGCAAGCACTTCAAAGCCCAGTTCCACCAGGCGCCGGCCGACCTTGGCCAGGGTCGTAGCTTTGTCGATCTCGCGCACCGACACAAAGGCCTTGCCACGCACTGGCAGCCGCACGCCGGCTCCCAGCTGGCTCTTGGCGAAGGCCTCGGCGAAACTTCGCCCGACACCCATCACCTCGCCCGTCGATTTCATTTCCGGTCCCAGGATCGGATCCACGCCGGGGAACTTCGCGAACGGGAAGACCGCCTCCTTCACCGCGTAAAAGGCCGGTCGCACCGGTTCCCTCAACGCCTGTGCCTTCAGGCTGGTGCCCGCCATGCAGCGCGCGCCGATTTTTGCAAGGGGCAGGCCGACCACCTTGGATACGAAGGGCACCGTGCGCGAGGCGCGCGGGTTGACCTCCAGAACGTAGATGTCCTCGCCCTTGATCGCGAACTGGGTGTTCATCAGGCCGATGACCTTCAAGCCCAGCGCCATCCGGCGCACCTGCTCGGCCATCTCGTCCTGAAGTCGATCGGACAGCGAGAACGGCGGCAGCGAACAGGCCGAGTCGCCGGAGTGGACCCCGGCCTGCTCGATGTGTTCCATGATGCCGCCGATGAACACGTCCTGGCCGTCGCAGATCGCATCGACATCGACCTCGATCGCGTCGTCCAGAAAATGGTCCAGAAGCACCGGAGCGTCGTTGGAGACCGAGACCGCATCGCGCATGTAGCGCTTCAGGTCGTCTTCGTCGCGCACGATCTCCATCGCGCGCCCGCCGAGCACGTACGAGGGTCGCACGACCAGCGGATAGCCGATCTCGGCCGCCAGCTTCTCGGCCTCGTCCTCGCTGCGGGCGGTGCGGTTCGGGGGCTGACGAAGATCCAGCTTCTGCAGCAGGTGCTGGAAGCGCTCCCGGTCCTCTGCCAGGTCGATGGAATCCGGTGACGTACCGATGATCGGCACGCCCGCCGCCTCGAGGTCGCGCGCCAGCTTCAGCGGCGTCTGGCCACCGTACTGCACGATCACGCCCTTGGGCTTCTCCGCGGCGACGACTTCGAGCACGTCTTCCAGCGTCAGCGGCTCGAAATAGAGCCGGTCGGAGGTGTCGTAATCGGTGGAGACCGTCTCCGGATTGCAGTTGACCATGATGGTCTCGTAACCGTCCTCGCGCATCGCCAGCGCGGCGTGGACGCAGCAGTAATCGAACTCGATCCCCTGGCCGATCCGGTTGGGCCCGCCGCCCAGCACCATGATCTTCTCGCGGTCGGTGGGCTCGGCCTCGTTCTCTTCCTCGTAGGTGGAGTACATGTAGGCCGTCGTCGTCGCAAACTCGGCCGCGCAGGTATCGACGCGCTTGTACACCGGTCGCACGCCCAGGGCATGGCGCTGCTTGCGCACCGCTTTTTCGGTTTCGTTGAGCAACCGGGCCAGACGCCTGTCGGAGAATCCGCGGCGCTTCAGCTCGAACATCTCCTCCGGACGCAGGTCGTTCAGGAAGCGGTCCCGGGTGGTCTTCTCGATCTCGATCAGCTGGTGGATCTGGGCCAGGAACCAGCGATCGATCGCGGTCAGACCGAAGATTTCCTCGATGCTGAAACCCGCGCGAAAGCCGTCGGCGACGTTGAAGATCCGCTCCGGCCCGGGGTTTGCGAGCAATGTGCGCAGTCGCTCGACCACGTCATCGCCCTTCGCGTCGACCATCTCATCGAGGCCGTCGACCCCGATCTCGAGCCCGCGCAACGCTTTCTGCAGGGACTCCTGGAAAGTGCGCCCGATCGCCATGACCTCGCCGACCGACTTCATCTGCGTGGTCAGCCGCGCCTGGGCCTGCGGGAACTTCTCGAAGGTGAACCGCGGGATCTTGGTCACCACGTAGTCGATCGAGGGCTCGAAGGAGGCCGGGGTCAGCCCACCGGTGATGTCGTTGCGCAGTTCGTCCAGGGTGTAGCCCACGGCGAGCTTCGCGGCGATCTTGGCAATCGGGAAACCGGTGGCCTTGGACGCCAGCGCCGACGAACGCGACACGCGGGGGTTCATCTCGATCACGATGAGCCGACCGTCATCCGGGTTCACCGCGAACTGCACGTTGGAACCGCCGGTCTCGACGCCGATCTTGCGCAGCACCGCCAGCGAGGCGTCACGCATGATCTGGTATTCCTTGTCGGTCAGGGTCTGCGCCGGGGCCACGGTGATCGAGTCGCCCGTGTGCACGCCCATCGGGTCGAAGTTCTCGATGGAACAGACGATGATGCAGTTGTCCGCCTTGTCGCGGACCACCTCCATCTCGAACTCCTTCCAGCCCAGCGCAGACTCTTCCAGCAGCACCTCGTTGGTCGGCGACAGGTCCAGGCCGCCCTTCACGATTTCCTCGAATTCGTCGCGGTTGTAGGCGATGCCTCCCCCCGATCCGCCGAGGGTGAACGACGGCCGGATGATCACCGGGAAACCGATCTCCGGTTGCACCCGCTGCGCGTCCTCCCAGGTGTGGGCAATGAAGGCCCTCGGCGTGGCCAGCCCGATCTCGCTCATCGCTTCACGGAACCGCTCGCGGTCCTCGGCCATGTCGATCGCATCTTCGTTGGCGCCGATCATCTCGACGCCGAATTCCTTGAGCACGCCCTGGTTGGCCAGGTCCAGCGCGCAGTTCAGCGCGGTCTGTCCGCCCATGGTCGGCAGCAGCGCGTCCGGACGCTCCTTTTCGATGATCCTTGCAACCACGCGCCAGTCGACCGGCTCGATGTAGACCGCGTCGGCCGTCTCCGGGTCGGTCATGATGGTCGCCGGATTGGAATTGACCAGGATCACGCGGAACCCCTCCTCGCGCAGGGCCTTGCAGGCCTGAGCGCCGGAGTAGTCGAACTCGCAGGCCTGGCCGATCACGATCGGCCCGGCGCCGATGATCAGGACGCTCTGGATGTCGGTACGCTTGGGCATGGCAAGGCAGCTCCGGAGTCGGATTCGAGTGCGGCTTGGGGAAGGATCTAGCGGCGCGCGGCGCGCATCGCGGCGATGAAATCATCAAAGGCGGGGGCGACGTCATGCGGACCCGGGCTGGCTTCCGGGTGTCCCTGGAAGCTGAACGCCGGGCAGTCGTTGCGCGCAATGCCCTGCAGGGTGCCGTCGAACAGGGAGCGGTGGGTGGGCTCCAGGCAGTCCGGCAGGTTCTGCTCGTCGACCGCGAAACCGTGGTTCTGGCTGGAAATCATCACCTTGTTGCTGCGCAGGTCCTGGATCGGATGGTTGGCTCCGTGATGGCCAAACTTCATCTTCACCGTCCGTGCGCCGCTGGCCAGCCCGAGCAACTGGTGCCCAAGGCAGATGCCGAACAGCGGTGTCTGCTCCGTGCAGAAGCGACGGATGGTGGCCACTGCGTAATCGCAGGGCTCCGGATCGCCGGGTCCGTTGGAGAGGAAGATCCCGTCCGGCTGCATGTCCAGGGCGTCCTGCGCCGATGTGTGGGCCGGCACGACGGTCACCCGGCAGCCACGATCGACGAGCATGCGCAGGATGTTGTGTTTCATGCCGAAATCATAGGCGACCACGTGAAACTCGGCGTCGGTCGGGCTGAGCCGGTGCACCGGTCCGTCGAGATTCCAGGTGCCGTCCAGCCACTCGTAGCTGTTCCTGGTGGTGACCTCGCGCGCGAGATCCATGCCCTTGATGCCGGGAAAGGCGCGCGCCTGCTCCAGCGCACGCTCGACATCGATCTCGCCCCCCTGCATGCAGCCGTTCTGCGCACCCTTCTCCCGCAGGATGCGGGTCAGCTTGCGGGTGTCGATGCCGGAGATCGCGACCACCCGGTGACGCATCAGGAAATCGGGAAGCGACTCGCGGCTGCGCCAGTTGCTGACCAGCGGCGGCACATCACGCACGATCAGCCCGGCTGCGTGCACCCGTGCCGATTCGTCGTCCTCCGGAGTCGCGCCCACATTGCCAATGTGCGGGTAGGTGAGGGTAACCATCTGCCGGGCATAGGAGGGATCGGTCAGAATCTCCTGATAACCCGTCATCGCGGTGTTGAAGACCACCTCCCCGACGGTCTCCCCGACCGCCCCCACGGACTGGCCATGAAACACGGTTCCGTCTTCGAGAACGAGCACAGCGGGCACGGACACGGGCACCTCCGGAGTGGTGGCTTGCGCGCGACCCACCACTGCTGACAGTGGCGAGCACGTTGGCATACGGGATGTGCCTCAGTGTACGCGAGCGCCGAAACGCGGTCCAACCGGATCAGCGCAGGCCCAGGACGTCCTGCATGTCGTAGAGGCCGGGATCCTGACCACCGAGCCACACGGCGGCGCGCACGGCGCCGGCTGCGAAGGTCATCCGGCTGGTGGCTCGATGGGTGATCTCCACGCGCTCGCCGTCGGCAGCGAAGAGAGTCGTGTGTTCGCCGACGATGTCGCCCGCGCGGATGGTCGAAAAACCGATGGTCCTGCGCTGACGCGCCCCCGTGTGGCCCTCGCGGCCATAGACGGCATCCGTATCCAGATCCCGGCCGAGGGTATCCGCGACCACCCTCCCCAGACGCAGAGCGGTACCGGAGGGGGCATCGACCTTGTGCCGGTGATGAGCTTCGATGATCTCGATGTCCACAGAGTCGCCGAGCACCCGCGCCGCCAGCTCGACCAGCTTGAAGGTCAGGTTGACCCCGACACTCATGTTCGGCGCATACACCGCCGGAATCGCCTGCGCCGCGGCGCGCAATTCCTCCTCCTGGGCGGTCGAGAGTCCCGTGGTGCCGACCACCAGGCGCTTGCCCTGCGCGCGGCACAGCGCCGCGTGCGCAACGGTGGCCTCCGGACGCGTGAAGTCGATCAACACATCGAAGTCCGCAGGGACGGCAGCAAGATCGGAAACGACCCGCACCGCGGGATCCTGGCCAGCCAACGGCTGGCCTACCAGCGCACTCCCCTCCCGCTCACTGGCGGCACCCAGGCGCGCCGCCGGGTGCTCCGCCACCGCCTGTACCAGGGCCTGGCCCATGCGTCCGCCAACACCCGCGATCGCGATTCGCGTCATCTCAAGAATCTCCCTGTCCGAAACGTCGTTGGATCTTCGCGCAAGGGTACCGGGAAACCGGGGCCAATGGTGCCCGGACTCCCAGCCTGAAGAGTCATTCACGCGATTCGGTTCCGCAGCATGCCGAACGCCGAGACGAGTACACCCAAGCCCGCCAGCACCGCCGCAAGGACGTAGACCGAAGCCGGACTCACGCCGTCCCAGAGATAGCCGCTTGCGAGCGCGCCGATCGCTCCGCCCAACCCGAAACTCAGGGAGGAGTAGAGGGCCTGGCCGCGGCCCTGCAGTCTGCCGGGAAAATACAAGTGGATGAGCGAGATCGCCGCCGCGTGGTACACGCCGTAGCTGGCAGCGTGCAGCAGCTGAATGAAGATCAGCGCGGACAGGCTCTCCGGAATCGTGGCCAGCAGCCACCAGCGCAGCGTGGTCAGCAGCAGGGCCAGCGTGACCAGCGGCCAGGCCCCGAAGCGGAGGATCAGCCGGGGCATCACCAGGAACAGCACGACCTCCGCCGCCACGCCGAGAGCCCAGAGCTGCCCGGCGACGGCCCGGCTGAACCCCTGCCCCTCCACGTACAGCGTGAAGAAAGCATAGTAGGGACCGTGACTCGCCTGCATGAAGAAACAGGCCGCGAGCAAAGCGATCACCTCCGGCCGGCGCAGGACCGAAAGCAGCGGGATCAGTCCATCGCCGGAATGCAGTCCATCCGGGGGCTCGCGCACGCGCAGGGTGACGAGGTACAGCACCAGGAGGATTCCCAGCATGATCCAGGGCAGCCAGCTGAGCGCCAGTCTGTCGAGCAGCCACCCCAGCCCGACCACGGCGACGATGAAGCCGATCGAACCCCAGAGCCGGACCAGGGCGTACCTGTGGCTGTCGCGCCCCAGCGCACGCAGGGTGGTGGCCTCGAACTGCGGCAGGATCGCGTTCCAGAAAAAACTGAAGACGGCCATCACCACCGCCAGCCACCAGTAGCCGGAGTGGAGGAGCACCCCACCGAAGGTCAGCAGCGCCGCGAGCGCACCCCAGCGGATGATGGGCATGCGCACCCCGGTGCGATCGGCGAGCCAGCCCCAGACGTTCGGGGCGATGATCTTGGTCGCGAGGATGATCGCCATCAGCTGGCCGATCTGGGCACCGCTGAAGCCCAGATCGGAAAGATACGGCCCCCAGTAGGGCATGAACGCCCCGATACTGGCGAAATAGAAGAAATAGAAGCTCGAGAGACGAACGTGCTGGTTCACGGGCGCAGGGTCTTGCTGCTGTGTGAATGGAAGCCGACGCCTGGCACGGCAGACGCGCTGCTATGAGGAGACCGGTCCACTACAGGACTGCAGACTCTGGGCGAGAGGGCCGCAGCCCATGCCGCCGTCGTCACTGGACGGCCATGCGCCTCGGGCCATGGATCGCGAAAAACCCGGCTGCGGAATCGCGGACTGATCAGGAACCGCCGCTGCTGCGCGGAGGTGAACCCGTAATCTCGGTGAAAGGCGGCAGCCCGGTGCTGACATCGGCATTCTGGGCCCTGTTGCGCAGGGCATGATCCATCAGGACCAGCGCCAGCATGGCCTCGGCGATCGGCGTGGCCCGAATGCCGACACAGGGATCGTGGCGTCCCTTGGTCACCACCTCGACCGGCTCGCCCGCCATGTTCACGCTGCGGCCCGGCAGGCGGATGCTGGAAGTGGGCTTCAGAGCCATGCTGACGCGGATCGTCTGTCCCGAGGAGATGCCGCCCAGCACGCCACCGGAGTGATTGCTCAGAAAACCCTCCGGAGACATCTCGTCCCGATGTTCGGTGCCGCGCTGGTCGACCACGGCGAAACCGTCCCCGATCTCCACGCCCTTGACTGCGTTGATGCTCATCATCGCATGTGCGATGTCGGCGTCGAGACGGTCGAAGATCGGTTCACCCCACCCCGGAGGCACGCCGCGGGCCTCGACCTCGATGCGCGCCCCGACCGAATCGCCGGACTTGCGCAGCCGGTCCATGAAGGCCTCGAGTTCCGGTACCCGGTCGGGGTCCGGGGCAAAGAAGGGGTTCTGTTCCACGGCGGCCGCATCCCGGTACTCGACCCGGATGGGCCCGAGTTGCGATAGCCAGCCCCGGATCTCGACGCCGTAGCGGTGCGCCAGATATCGCTTCGCGATACCGCCGGCCGCCACCCGCAGCGCGGTCTCGCGCGCGGAACTACGGCCGCCGCCCCGGTAATCCCGGAACCCGTATTTCTGGTGGTAGGTGTAGTCGGCGTGGCCGGGACGGAAGCGGTCCTTGATGTCACCGTAATCCTTCGACCGCTGGTCGACGTTCTCGATCAGCAGCCCGATCGGAGCGCCCGTCGTCAGGCCCTCGAACACGCCGGATAGGATGCGGACCTGGTCCGGCTCGCGGCGCTGGGTCGTGTGCCGCGACTGCCCGGGGCGGCGCCGGTCCAGATCGCCCTGCAGGTCGTCCTCGCACACAGGAAGACCTGGAGGGCAGCCGTCGACAATGGCTCCCAGCGCCTGGCCATGGCTCTCGCCGAAAGTGGTAACGACGAATGACTTTCCGAAGCTGTTTCCCGACATTGGCGTAGTGTAGCCCGAGCCTGCCTGCAGTGGGTATTGTTCCGACTGTTCTGCCGTCCGCCATGGTTTATTGTCGTGATGAATTTTCGCGTCTGGGCCCCCTGAAAAACACGTTGTGGAAACGCCGGAAGCCCGGCGCGGTCGTTTCCACAAACGAATGGCGTATGATGAAAGTCAGCTGATCGCGTCCCGTGAATACGCCGTCTTCACGGGCGGGAAGGAGGTGTCATGTCCGTTACCGGGCACTATGCAGAACTCTCGCCAGCCACCCTCCCAGACCATGACCTGTCGCGGATGCTCCTGGACAACCTCGCCACGGGCGTCTTCGGCATCGACCGCGCAGGGAGGTTCACCTTCCTGAACCAGGCCGCCATACGGCTGTTCGGCTTCGCCACACCGGAGGCCGTCCTGGGCAAGGAGAGCCACTCGCTGACCTGCCATGCCAATGACCTTGGGATCCGTTACCACGAGTCGGACTGTCCGATCTATCGCGTCATGTCCACCGGCAAACCACTGGAAAGCGGCACGGACAGCTTTCGACGTGTCGACGGCAGCCCCTTCTTCGCACAGGTGCACGCGGCACCGCTAAGGGACAGCCAGGGCGAGGTCTGTGGTGCGGTGGTGGCCATCGAGGACATCACCGACCGCCTCTTCCGGGAACGCACGCTGGCCCAGTACAAGGCCGTGTTCGAAGCCGCCCGCGATGCGATCGTGCTCCACGACCAGCGCGTCATCGTGCATTGCAATCCTTCCAGCGTTGCCCTGTTTGGCGCCCAAGCGCCAACCGATCTCATCGGCCGCCATCCCGGCGGCTGCTCGCCGGAATTCCAGCCCGATGGGAGACTCTCGCGGGAGGCCGTGAATGCCTATACGAAACAGGCGCTGGCGGAGGGATCGGTGGCCTATGAATGGCTTTGCCAGGCGTTGGACGGGCGCACCTTTCCGAGCGAGGTCATGCTCAGCCGGGTCGATCTCCCCGAGGGTCCGATCCTGCAGGCGGTGATCCGCGACATCACGGACAGGCAAGTGGCTGAACAGGCTCTACGCCGCAGCGAGTCCGAGCTGGCTGCGGCGCAGGAGATCGCGCAACTCGGTAACTGGGCCTGGGACATCGCCAGCGGAACGATCGCCTGGTCGGATGAAGTCTATCGCATCTTCGGAGTGCAACCCGCCAACTTCAGCCCGAATTACAGTGATTTTCTGCGTTTCGTTCATCCGTCGGACCGGGAACGCATAACCACCGCGATCGACCATGCACTCAGCGGTCCGGGTGACTACGACCTGGAACATCGCATCCTTCGCGCCGATGGCAGCCAGCGCACGATTCATCAACGGGGCCGGATCGTACGCGACCCAACGGGAAGGCCAGCACGCATGCGCGGCACGGTCCAGGACGTGACCGAACGCCGGGCGCTGGAAGACCAGCTTCGTTACGAACGCGATCTCGGGGAGAGGGTACTCGAGGGGCTGCCGGCGATCTTCTTCCTCCTCGACGCGGGGGGACGCCCGATCCGCTGGAACCGGAATCTCGAGACGGTCATCGGGGTGCCGGCGGATGGCATCGGCGGACACAGGGCCATCGAATGCGTGGAACCGGGCGACCGGCACCGGGTTGCCGCAGCGATCCAGAAGACGTTGAACGAGGGGTCGGGCGATGTCGAGGCGGGGCTCGTGTCGCGCAACGGCTGGCCGATCCCCTATTACTTCACCGGCAACCGGGTCGAGCTCGCCAACGAGGTCTTCCTGGTGGGCTTTGGAGTGGATCTCTCGGAGCGCAGACGCCTGGAATTGGAGTTGGAACGCCAGGCCTCCCACGACAGGCTGACCGGCCTCTACAACCGCTGGAAGTTCGAGGAGGCGCTGAACCTGGAGACGGAGCGTGCCCGTCGCTACCGGACGGAGTTTTCCCTGGTCATGTTCGACATCGACTGGTTCAAGGAGGTCAACGACACCTACGGACACGACGTCGGGGACGCGGTGCTCCGCAAAATGGCCGAGGTGGTGGGTCAGCAGATCCGCCGCACCGATATACTGGCACGATGGGGCGGTGAGGAGTTCATGATCCTGCTGTCGGAGACCGGCCTGGAGCACGCGACACATCTCGCCGAGGCGACGAGGGTCCGGGTGGCGCAGGCGGACTTCCCGGGCCCGGGCCAGCTGACGATCAGTCTCGGGGTCACGCAATACCTGCAGGGTGAGACGATATCCACCCTGCTCAAGCGCGTGGACAAGGCGATGTATCAGGCCAAGGAACGAGGACGCGACTGCACCGTCGCCGCATGAGGGGCCCAGTGACGCGGGCCCCATGACGCGGGTTGTTCTTCCCGCGCCGGCCGTGCATCCTGACGCGCTCCGCCGCTTCATCGTCACCAACGAGGGACCGCGATGACTGCACCACTCCCGAGAAGAGTCACGCCGCAGCAGGCCTTCGAAAGCCTCGAGAAACGCCCAAGGGATCTCCTCGTGGATATCCGCTCGACCATGGAGTACCTGTTCGTGGGCCATCCCGTCGGAGCGGTGCACATCCCCTGGATCGATGAACCGGATTGGGTCGAGAACCCGCATTTCGTTGCCCAGGTTCGCAAACTGCTCCTGGGCGGCATCGGCGACGAGGGTGAGGATGCCCCGACCGTATTTCTGATCTGCCGGAGCGGGAAACGGTCACTGGCCGCCGGACAGGCCCTGATCGCCGAGGGGATCGATAACGTCTACTCCGTCGACGAGGGGTTCGAGGGACCGCTGGACAGCGAGCACCGTCGTTCCACGACTGCGGGCTGGCGCTTTCACGGTCTGCCCTGGGAACAGTGCTGAATCACTCGGGCAGTTGGTCCCGTGCCAGCAGGAAGACGCCCTCGCCGCCCCCGGCGAACTCCAGCCAGGTGAAGGGCAGCTCCGGAAAGGCAGCCTCCAGCGCCGGCTGGCTGTTCCCGACCTCGACGATCAACACGCCGCCTGTATTCAGACGAGCCTTCGCCCCGGCGAGTATGCGCCTGACGATGTCCAGGCCGTCCGCCCCGGCCGCAAGCCCCAGCGACGGTTCGTGCCGGTACTCGGGCGCCAGTGCCGCCATCTCGCCGGCGTCGACATACGGTGGATTGGAGACAATCAGGTCGAACCCGGGCGCGCCGGCGAGACCCTCGAAGACATCGCTGACAGCCAGCGTCACACGCTGTTCCAGGTCATGCTCCCGCACGTTGCGGCGCGCCACCGCCAGTGCGTCGGGCGACAGGTCGGCGAGCCAGACCTCGGCCTCGGGCAGTACCGTGGCCGTGGCGAGGCCGATGCAGCCGCTACCGGTACAGAGGTCCAGCACCCTGCCGATGGCACCAGGGTCGAGCCATGGGCTGAAACCCGCCTCGATCAACTCCGCGATCGGTGAACGCGGGATCAGCACGCGTTCGTCCACGTAGAACGGCAGGCCCATGAACCAGGCCTCGCGGGTGATGTACGCGGCGGGCTTGCGGGTGGTGATCCGCATGCGCAGAGCGGCCTCGACCCGGCGTCGCTCGGCGGGAGCGAGGCGACTGTTCCACCAGCTCTCCGGCAGGTCCAGCGGCAGGTCCAGCGCATGCAGCACCAGCCAGGCCGCCTCGTCGATCGCATTATCCGTACCATGCCCGAAACTGAGCCGCACGGCCCGGAACTGGCTGGCCCCGAAACGAATGAAATCGCGGATCGTCCGCAGATCGGTGACCGGATCCATGAAGGAGCCCTGGAAAGAGGTTGCCAAAATCCGCGCTGCCAGCCTCGGGCGTCCGGGAACCGCTCGCTGGCGTCGCGGCGCGAATTGCCGCACTCTACAACAATCCGATCCCAGGGTGCGCGGCCGTTCTCCGGGGCTAGTACCATCCAGCATTTAGACCCTGACAAAATTCATCCATGGCACTACATCTTTGGTATAATCTGATGCAGGGGTGGCCTGGACCCGAACAAGGTAGCAGGCTCTGCCGGCATGGCGATTTGGTGATGCGCGGCGACGTCGAGGGCGCACCGCGTGCGGCTGACACCGAGCCGCGAGGGCATCCATGATCAATTCGATTAGCGTTCTGTTCATCACCCTGGATCCGGATCTGGCCGGGCAGGTCATCGGCCGCATCCGCTACCGGGGCCACGCGGTCCGGCCGAAACAGGCCGGCAACGCACGGGACCTCGAGCGTCTGTTGCAGAGCCACCGCTTCGATGCTGTCGTTCTGATCGACGGCGATCTGGACATCGGGCTGGAGGAACTGACCGAGGCCCTGCACCGTGCCGGCCGTCAGACCCCCATCGTGATGCTGACCGACCGCGCACAGGAACTGCGCCTGAGCGCGGTCGAAGGCGGCGCCTTCGCAGTGGTGGACACCGAGAATCACGACGTGGCGGCGGCGATGACGCTGAAGGCCGTCGAGTACCTCAACAAGGGCCGAGAGATCAACCATCTCCGGACACTGCTGCAGGAAGCAGACCGGCGTTACCTGCTGATGCTGGACAGTTCCCGCTACCCTATCGCGTGTTTTCACGAGGGGGTCGCCACCTATGCCAACGACACGTGGCGGAATTGCTTCGAAATGGAACTCAGCGAAAGCCTGGACCACCTGACGCTCCAGGATCTCGTGATCCCCGATCAGCATGAAGACCTCGTCCACCTGCTGCGCATCCGTCAGAACCAACCCGAAAACGTGGAAACCTGCGAGACGCTGACCCTGCGGACCCGTCGCGGACAGACCTTCGACGCCGACCTCCTCCTGACCGGAGCCGTCATCGGGGGGCAGCCCTGTACTGTCGTGCACCTCTCGTTTGCGGGAGGAGAGCCCACACTCCAGGAACTGAACGGTGCTGCGATGAAGCCGCTCGGCCATGACCGCAGTCCGGGGCCGCCCTCCGGATCGGAAGGGAATGCCACGCCGCGAACGGACCCGGGAGCCGCACGCGCAAGGCCGAAGAACGAAGGCGCCAGGCCCGACGAGCCAGGAAACCCTGGGGACAAGGCCCCCGTCCGCCCGCCGGATGAGCCGCGCATGGACCCAGCCCAGCAGCAACGGGAATTCCTCCGGGCAGTCGAAAGAACCCTGGCGGACACCGCCCGCTCGGAGCTTCCGCTCGGCCTTGTGGTGTGCGCGCTGGATACCCGTGACAGGCAGCTGGGTGACTCGCCCGACGTACTTGGCAACGTGCTTCAGCGCACACTGGCG
This sequence comes from Thioalkalivibrio sp., assembly GCF_007692535.1. Lineage (GTDB taxonomy): Bacteria > Pseudomonadota > Gammaproteobacteria > Ectothiorhodospirales > Ectothiorhodospiraceae > Thioalkalivibrio. The sequence goes on from NZ_REBW01000148.1 coordinate 30,429, forward strand.
AATGGCCTTCCCCGCTCTGCAACCGTTGCCGTCCTGGAGAAGGGCCACTGCGGAATCCTCCTGTCCGACACCAACCGCGCGGCGGTCGAAGCGCAGCTTGACGCGCTGGTGAAGCAGGTCCACGAGCAGGCGATCCCCCTCGACGATGGCGGCACCATCACCGGCTCCCTGGCCTGCGGCGCCGTGCTGGCGGACGATACGGAGTCCTCCGCGCAGGAACTGCTGGACCGATGCCATCAAACCCTTGCCGAGGCCCGTGCCAGCGGTGGCGGCTGTTACCGTTTCCGTATGCCGCCCGGGATACAGCAAAGCGATCCCGAAGCCGACCGGATCTGGAAGACCCGCGTCGAGGAAGCGTTGCAGAAGAACAGCTTGAAGCTCCTGTATCAGCCCATCGTAAGCCTGCAGGGGGATGACTCGCCGCGATACGACGTCTTCGTCCGGCTCGAGGCGGAGGGTGGTGAGACGCACGAGCCCAACGAGTTCCTGCCCGCGGCGGAACGCAGCGGCGTTGCAGCGCATCTCGATCGCTGGATCATTCAGCACGCAGTCACCGCATTGTCGGAGCAGTTGCAGCGCGACCCGCGCACCACCTTTTTCGTCAGGCTCAGCCAGGGGTCCCTGGACGCGCAGGCCGTAGTGACCTGGCTGCAGGAGTTCCTCGAGCATTCCCAGGTTCCAGCGGGGAACATCGTCGTGGAATTCAAGGAAGCCACGATACTGACGCAGCTGGACAGCGCAGGGGCGACGGCCCAGGGCCTGAAGGCGCTGGGTGTGGGACTGTGCATCGGGGACTTCGGCAACGGGCTCGATCCCTTCAAGATCCTGGGACCGGTGGATGCGGGGTACATCAAGCTGGACGGTGGCTATGTCAGCCGTCTGGCCAGCGACCATTCCGCACAGGAGTCCGTGCGGCAACTCACCGAGACCGCCCGTGCGAGCGACCGGCAGGTCATCGTCCCGATGGTCGAGGACGCCGATACCCTGACCCTCCTGTTCAGTGTGCAGGTGAACCTGGTACAGGGATACTTCGTGCAGCCGCCCGGTGAACAGCTGGATTTCGACTTCGCAAGCGGGCTCTAAGCCTGCCCGCCGCATTCCGTTCACGGATCTTAAATGGCCACCCTAGACGCGCTCCTCGCACAACTGCTCAGGCTGCTTCCGCATCATGCGATCTCCAGGCTCACGCACCGGCTTGCCCGCTGGGAGTCGCCCCGGGTCCAGCCGCTGCTGCGCTGGTTCATCCGGCAGTATGGCCTGGACATGAGCGAGGCTGTGGAACCGGATCCTGCGGCCTACCCCAGCTTCAACGCGCTCTTCACCCGGGCGTTGCGCGCGGACGCCCGGCCGCTCGAGGGCGACGAGCAAAGCATCCTGAGCCCTGCCGACTCCAGGGTCAGCGCCTTCGGGCCCATCGAGTACGGCCAGATCTTTCAGGCCAAGGGGCACGCCTACACGGTGACCGAGCTTCTGGGGGGGTTCGCGGACCTGGCCGGGCCCTTTGCCCGCGGGTCGTTCCTGACCGTCTATCTGTCCCCGCGCGATTATCACCGGCTGCACATGCCGGTTTCGGGACGCCTGACCACGATGCTGCACATCCCGGGACGGCTTTTCTCGGTCAACCCACGCATCGTCGCCCACACGCCGCGCCTGTATGCCCGGAACGAGCGCGTGGTGGCCCTTTTCGACACTGCGTTCGGCCCCGTGGCCATGGCACTGATCGGCGCGATCAATGTCGGTTCGATCGAGACCGTCTGGGCCGGCGAGATCACGCCGCCCTCAGGCCGGGTCATCACCCGTACCGATTACGGCGATCAGGAAATCCGCCTGCAGCGTGGAGCCGAAATGGGGCGTTTCAATCTGGGCTCCTCCGTGGTGCTGCTGATGCCCGACCATCCGGTGCACTTCGACCCGGCGCTCGCCCCCGAGACTTTCGTCCGGTTTCGTCAGGAGATCGCGCGGATCGTTTCCTGGTCGGCCGTGCGGACTTAGGCCGATCCCCGTCAGGCGCGGCCCCAGGGGAAGTCGATGACCCGGGCGATATCCGCTTCTCCGAGCAGACACATCAGCAGACGATCGACCCCCAGCGCCACACCGGCGCAGTCGGGCAACCCGGACGCCATCGCGGAGGCAAAGAAACGGTCGGACTCCGGGATCGTCTGGCGGTTGCGCCGCCGACGTTCGAGATCCTGACCCTGCCGGGCGGAAAAGATCACGGGGTCGTTCAGTTCATGGAAGCCGTTGGCCAGCTCCAGGTCGCCCCAGTACAGTTCGAACCGGCTCGCGCAGCCCGGGGCGCGCGCGCTGGGCCGCGCCAACACCGCCTGGCTTTCCGGATAATCGAAGACAACGGTCAACTGCCCGGGCGCGAAGCGCGGCGCCAGCACCATTGCCATCAGCGCATCGAGCCAGCCGTCGCGATCGAGCTGCCCGATGACCCCAAGACCCTCGCGTCGCGCCGCGACAGCGCATTCCTCAGCGCTGCAGGTGAGCGGATTCAGGCCCAGCGCCTCCTGGAACAGGTCTGCGTAGGCCACCCGCCGCACCGACGCCTGGGGCCGGTTCCAGCCAGGATCCGCGGCTGCCACCGCCTGCACCAGTTCCAGCACCTCGTCCATCAGGCGCCGGTCGTCGAACCCCAACCGATACCATTCGAGCATGCTGAACTCGGGATTGTGCCGGACGCCCGTCTCCTCGCCGCGGAAGACCCGGGTCAGTTGAAAGATGTCGCCGGCTCCGTCGGCGAGCAGGCGTTTCATCGGGTATTCGGGGGAGGTGTGCAGGTAGCCGACAGTCCCGTCCGGCGCCCGCGCCCGCCAACTCTCGACGCCGGGATCCAGCGGTGCGCCGCTTGAGAGGATCGGCGTTTCCACCTCGAGCAGGCCCCGTGCGGCGAGGAATCCCCGCAGTGCGGCGTTAAGCCGCGCGCGATGAACCCGGGCCCGCGTGGCACAGGGACGCCAGGTCGCTGCCTCTGTTCCAGACACCCGCAACCCCTGGCTGGCTCCGGGCCGGCGCGCCATCAGACGCGGGAGACGTACTCACCCGAACGGGTATCGACCTTGACCACCTCACCCTCCTCGACGAACAGTGGCACCTTCACCACGGCGCCGGTCTCCAGGGTCGCCGGCTTGGTCCCCCCCTGGGCGGTATCGCCGCGCAACCCGGGGTCACACTGGACGATCGTCAACTCGACGAAATTGGGGGGTGTCACGGAGAGCGGTTCACCGTTCCACAACGTGACCGTGCAGACATCCTGTTCCTTCAGCCACTGTGCCGAATCGCCAAGCGCCGTCTGTCCCATCGCATATTGTTCGAAGGTATCCGGGACCATGAAGTGCCAGAACTCCCCGTCGGTGTAGAGATACTGCATGTCGGTGTCCATCACGTCGGCCGCCTCGACCGACTCGCCCGACTTGAAGGTCTTTTCCAACACGCGGCCGGTGCGCAGGTTACGTACCCGGACACGGCTGAAGGCCTGCCCCTTGCCCGGTTTCACGAACTCGTTCTCGACGATGGTCTGCGGATCGCCGTCGAGTAGAATCTTCAGTCCGCTCTTGAATTCGCTGGTACTGTAACTTGCCATGTCGCGTCGTCCTCGCGGCGGCCCCGCCGCCTGAAAATCAAAGAAGAGTGGCCGGTCAACGAGGTAACCATGTCCACAAATCCCGTTATGATACCCCGAGCCGCTGCGCCCGCACAGACTCCTGCGTGGCAACAGGCCCTGGCCCGGGCGATCGCGGACCCGCGCGAACTGCTCCGACGTCTCGAACTGGAACCCTCGCTGCTGCAGGACATGGAATGCGGCGACACCCTCTTCAGGACCCGGGTACCGGAGAGCTATCTCGCCCGCATCCGGCCCGGCGACCCACGCGATCCTCTGCTGCTGCAGGTACTGCCGCAGGCCGCGGAGGCCAATGATCACCCGGCGTTCGTGACGGACCCGGTGGGCGACGGCGGTGCAATGGCGGCCCCGGGTCTGCTGCACAAGTACCGCGGCCGCGTCCTGCTGGTCACCACCGGCGCCTGCGCCATCCACTGCCGCTACTGCTTCCGACGCGGATTTCCCTACGGCGAATTCAGCGCGGCGCGGGACTGGCAGCCGGCGCTGGACTACATCACTGGGCACCCGGACGTCGCCGAGGTCATCCTGAGCGGCGGCGACCCGCTGACCCTGCCCGACACGCGGCTGGCGAATCTGCTGCACCGGTTGGAAGCCATCCCCCACGTCAGCAGGCTGCGCATCCACAGCCGGCTGCCGATCGTGCTCCCGGAGCGGGTCGACGATGGCCTGCTGTCCTGGCTGGGCCAGGGCCGGCTGGATCAGGTGATGGTCCTGCACGCGAACCATCCCAGGGAATTCGAGGCCCCCGCCGATGGCGCATTGGCACGCCTTCGTGCCACGGGCATCACCCTGCTGAATCAGTCGGTGCTGCTGGCCGGAGTCAATGATGACATCGATACCCTGTGCCAGCTGCAGGAGGCGGGTTTTGCCGCAGGTGTCCTGCCGTATTACCTGCACCTGCTGGACCGGGTACGAGGGGCCTCCCATTTCGAGGTCGACGAGGCACGGGCACGCGCCCTGCATGACGCGATGCGGGTCCGGCTGCCAGGCTATCTGCTGCCGCGCCTGGTCCGCGAGATTCCGGGGGCCCCGGCCAAGACACCCGCCTGATGAACGTACCCGATGACGACGGAACGGACCATTCCCGCCCGGATTCGCCCGACGCTTTCAGACAGGCACGCAAGGGCTCGCAAATGCATGGCGATCGCACTCCCGTTGATTTAGCATGATGAAGTTTTTGCCGGCGGCAACGGGGGGTGACATGACCGACCAACATCCGAAATCGGGATTCACACTCCCACCACGTCATCCGGCTGACGCAGGCAGCTTTGCGCACAGGACACCCGAGGATCTCGACACCTGGATCAGCAGCCAGCAGTCTGGCGACCTCACATCGACCGCCACCGTGTTGCTCGAGGCATTGCGTTCGATCAACCGCATGACGATCGAGTACACCATGCTTGCAGGGCTGACTGCCGTATTCCTGGCCCGCATCCCCCCGATTCTCGACCAGATCGATGCGCATCTGCGGCAGTTGCCGATACCCCTGGGGCGCAAGACCCAGGCACTGGCCGCGGCATATTCCGAGGCCCTGCAGGAACTCGGCATCGTCTGCCTGCGCCTGGTGGACGACGGGCTGGAACAGAGACGTCTGCCGGCGCCTGATGCAGCCCCGCTCCTGCGCCGGGCGATGCTTCTCAACGGGCATCAATGCCTGCATTCCTGGCGTCTCTACCAGCCGCTGCCCGAGGGCACGTGGCTGCAGATGCATCACATCCTCACGCTTGCCGAGCGGCTGGGGGTCGCGTCCGAACCGGCGCTGGAGATGCCCCACGGCCACGGCCACGCACTGTCACCGGACAGTGTCGAGAGGCTCGCCGCATACGTCGCCGTACTCAGTTCCACCGGCGTCTATGCCCTCCGCCATGGGGAGATCGGCCCCCTCGCCCGTTGGCTGCAGTCCGTGCCGCTGCAGTGTTCCGAGCAGGTGCCCGCTGGTGCCAATGAATCCACGCCGCTGCTGCGCCTGGTGGTGGATTCGGACCGTGCGCCGTCGTTGGTCATCGGGTATCCGGGAACATCCAGCAAGACCCGCTTCGTCGATCTGGGCCCGGTCCTGACGGCCATCCGCTCCGGTCCGGCGGATGGCGGACAGCCAGGCTGGCACCCCTTCGACAGCGGGCTGGACCGCCGCCTGCTGAGCCTATGGGTGACGCCACCACAGCGGCGTTACAGCCGCGAGCCGACCGATACCGGCCCGATCATCACGGTGACCGGCCTGCAGGATATTCACGCGCTGGTCCGTGCGGATTACCGGCACCAGAGAAAGGTCGCCATCGGCGAGATCTCGGGAATCCAGGGCGGCCTGTCCGATCCCGTTTCCAGCGGGCCCGAGCAGATCCCCGCCGCCTTTTCGGTGGGGATCGGCGATTCCGACGATGCGCAGCTCAGCCTGCAGGTCGAGGACGCTGGTTCCCGATCCGACGACGACCCCCATTTCCGCTCGGACCGGCAGATGGACCGGCTGAGCGCAGCGTGGAACAACGCAGTCACGGGAATCAGTGCCCTCCCGGCTGGTGCCGGGCAGCCGCCGATGGTGCGCATGCTCCGACCCACCGCCGCGCGAATGCGGGATCTGGGTGCCGGCGGGCTCAGACTGGTTCTGCAATCTCCGACGAAGAAGATCTTCAGCGGCGACCTGATTGCGATCCGCACAGCGCGCAAGGAGCAGATCTTCTGGCAACTCGGCATGATTCGCTGGCTGTGCTACGAAGACGCCGACAACATCGCGGTGGGTATCCAGTACCTCGCGCCCGCCTGTGTCCCGACTGACATCCAGCTCTACCGGGGAAACAGACCGTCCGGCCAAGCCCAGCCAGGGCTGTTTTTCCCCAGGCGCGACCAGCCGGATACCGGAACGCTGGTATTTGCTCCCGGGGCCTTCGCCGCCGGCACGCGCGTGGTGTTCCGCGTCAAAGGTGAGGAGCAGGTGGTGAAACTGGAATCCGTTCAGACCGAGAGCCATACCTTTGCTCGCGCAGACTTCCCGATGCCGGCGCCCTCCCGAACCTGAGGCTTCGCGCGCGCCGACCCGCTCTGCCGTCAGCGCTGGACGCAAGAGTTCCGAACGCGGCCAGCATGGCATCGTCGCCGCCTTCTGATACTCTTCGGTATGATGAAGTTCGTTGCCAATGCAGGCCGATCCCGAATCCTGGAGTGGCGCACGGGCAGGGGGCCTTCTTGCTGAACGGACAGCATTGCATCCGGAGCGTGCCGATGACACTCCGGGAGGTGCCGGGCGGGGCTGTGCCTGAAGCCTCCCGCCGGTACGGGTGGGTACGCAGGGTTCAGGAATCCGGATGTCACAGAACATAGAAACCATCAACGTCCTCTTCGTGACACGCGAACCCGAACTTGCGGAACGCCTGATCAGCTGCGTCCGCATGCGCGGCCGGACGGTCCGCGCGCATCAGGCGGCGGACCGCGTTGAACTGGAGGAGCGCTTGCTGTCGCACCGCTTCCACATCATCGTGTTGATTGATCGCGGCATGGACGTGGGCACCCATGATGTCATTGGCGCGCTGCAGAATTCCGGCCGCCTCACCCCGGTACTGTTGCTGACCGACCGGCCCGAGGACGAACGCGTGGCCGACTACGAGGCCGGGGCCTTCGCCGCCATCAGCCTCGGCCCCGACGACGTCGCGGCGATCCTGATTCTGAAGGCGGTGGAATTCCATCTCTGCTGCACCCAGATGCATCGCCTGCAGAGCACCTTGCAGGCTGCTGAACGGCGCCACCTGCGCCTGCTCCAGGACTCCCCCACGCCAAACGCCTGTTTCCGACAGGGACAGATCCTGCTCGCCAACGACGCGTGGCGTGAATACTTCAAGATCGACGCCAGCGCGGATCTCTCCGGCTACGGTCTGGGCGACTTCGTCATCCCCGAGCAGCAGGACACGCTACGGCTGCTGGTGGAGGAACGAGCCGTTCAGAATGACAGCGCTGAGACCCGCCAGACGTTCCGCCTTCGGACAGCGCACGGGCGCAAGTTCGAGGGCGATCTGGTCCTGACCGGCGCCAGCGTCGATGGTGAGGCCTGCACGGTACTGCGGGTGGTGGCCAACGCCGATAAAGACGCCTCGGAACAACTGTCCGCGCTCGACCCGGTGACCGGTCTCCACAACCGCCAGCACCTCATCCAGACGCTGGAGCAGGTGCTGGCCGCATCGGCACGCGCCGAACTTCCCTTCGCCCTGATCGAGGCGTCAGTCGATGACTTCGAGCGCATTCACGGCACGCTGGGGTCGAGCAGTTCGGATATCCTGCTGACCGACATCGGCCTGCTGCTCGAGGAGCATTTCCCGCCTCCGGCCACCGTGGCACGCCTGGGCAACGAAGACTTCGGCATCCTGGTGCCCAGCGCGCGGCGAACGGAACTCGATCAACGGCTTGCCGCGTTGGTGCGGGCCGCCGCCGCGAGACAGATCAACCTGGACCAGGGTTCCACCGTGGTCTCCCTGTCCTGTGGCGCGATCATCGCGGATGATTCGGCTCCGACGATCGAAGGCTTGCTCGACCAGGCCGCTCGGGCCCTGGACGGGATCCGGCAGGCCGGCGGCAACGGCTACGCCTTCCAGCACCTCCTCTCGGACGCCCATGCCCGGGCCGAGTCCGATCAACAGTGGAAGGCGCGTCTCGAGGACGCCATCGCCCACCAGCGGCTGCGTCTCGTGTATCAACCCGTGGTCAATCTCCACGGCGGGGATTTTCCGCGCTTCAGTGTCTTCATGCGCGTGACGGGCCCCGATGGCGAGGTCTACGATCCGAGCGACTTCCTGCCCGCAGCCGAAAGGACCGGCATGGCGGCCACGATCGACCGCTGGATCATCAGCCATGCGATTCAGGCCCTTGCGGACCGCCTGAAGTCGGATCCCAGGACCACCTTTTTTCTGAAGCTGACCCGTGGTTCCCTGCTCGACGGGTCGGTCGTCGTCTGGCTGCAGAAGTTCCTGCACAAACGGCGGGTTCCGGCATCAAGGGTGGTGGTGGAGATCAAGGAGGCGACGATCATCACCAACCTGAAATCGGCGATCAGCACCGCACGCGGGCTGAAGGAGATGAATGCCTCGCTCTGTATCGACGACTTCGGCAACGGGCTCAATCCGTTCCACATCCTCCGCCACGTCGATGCCGACTACATCAAGCTCGACGGCGCCTTCGTGCGCGACGTCGTCAGCAACGAGATCATTCAGAAGGCCATTCGCCGCTTTACCGAGGGCGGACACGCCAAGGGCAAGCAGATCATCGTTCCAATGGTCGAGGATGCCGCCACGCTGGCCGTTCTGTTCAGCCTGAACGTCAACCTGGTGCAGGGCTACTTCGTGCATCCACCCAGCGAGCACATGGACTTCGATTTCACCCAGGTGATCTGAATCGACCCATCGATCCCTGCCAGCAGCCATTGCGGTCGGGTGCGTTGCCGCGCTTACTTGCCCCAGAACTTCAGATCCTCGAAGAAGCCCTTGACTCCGTCCAGCCAGGAGTGCGCCTGGGGGCTGTGACGGGTACCGCCCTCCTGCATGGATTCGTCAAACTCGCGCAGCAGTTCCTTCTGTTTATGCGTCAGGTTGACCGGCGTCTCCACCAGCACCCGGCACAACAGGTCACCGACGCCGCCCCCGTGCACCGAGGTCACGCCCTTGCCGCGCAGCCGAAACTGCTTGCCGCTTTGGGTTTCGGCGGGGATCTTCAGGGCCACCCGGCCGTTCAGACAGGGAACCTCCAGTTCACCACCCAGAGCGGCTGTCGCAAAGGAGATCGGCACTTCGCAGAGAAGGTCGTTGCCCTCGCGCCGGAACAACTTGTGCGGCTTGACCCGGACCTGCACATAGAGATCGCCCGGCGGCCCACCGTTGATTCCTGCCTCGCCCTGCCCGGAGAGGCGGATCCGGTCACCACTGTCCACGCCTGCCGGAATCTTCACGTCGAGGGTGTTCTGCTTCTGCACCCGGCCAGAGCCCCCGCAGGACTTGCAGGGGTTGGGGATCACCTTCCCTGTACCGTGGCAACGGGGGCAGGTCTGCTGTACCGAGAAGAAACCCTGCTGGATCCGCACCTGACCGACACCGTTACAGGTCGGGCAGGTCTCGGGGCTGGTGCCGGGTTCGGCTCCGGACCCGCCACAGGCTTCGCAGCTGGCAGTGGTCGGCACACGGATCTTGACCTCGGTCCCGAACACCGCCTCTTCCAGGCTCAGGTCCAGGTTGTACTGCAGATCGGAGCCGCGATAGGCGCGCTGCCCCCCGGCTCGCCCGCCGCCACCAAAGATATCGCCGAAGATGTCTTCGAAGATGTCGCTGAAGTTGCCGCCGCCCCCACCGCCGAAGCCGCCGGCCGCGGCGTCCACCCCCGCGTGGCCGTAGCGGTCGTAGGCGGCTCGCTTGTTGCTGTCGCTGAGAACATCGTAGGCCGCGCGGGCCTCCTTGAACTGGGCCTCGGCCGCGGAGTCGCCCGGATTGCGATCCGGATGGTGTTTCATCGCCAGGCGCCGGAACGCCTTCTTGATTGCTTCTGCCGAAGCGTCCCGGGAGACACCGAGCACTTCGTAGTAGTCACGCTGCGCCATATAGGATCCTTGCGGGTTGCCGCGCCCGCCCGTCCAGGCCACGCGGGAACGCGCACGCCCGGATCCCTCTCAGCGGTCTCCGGGCGTGCCTGATCGGGTCAGGATACCCACGGCCCGAAGGCCGTGGCATCACTCTCACTTCTTCTTGTCGTCGACCTCTTCGAACTCGGCGTCCACGACATCGTCGGATGCACCGGACTCGCTGCCACCGCCCGGCTGGGCGCCGCCCGCCTCTCCCTCTGCCGCGCCGCCGCCAGCCTTGGCATAGGCCCGCTCGGCGAGTTTGCCGGAGGCCTCCGCGAGTTTCTGGCTGGCCGTCTCGATCGCACCGACGTCATCGCCCTTGATCGCCTCGCGGGTTTCGTTGATGGCGGCCTCGATCGCCGAACGTTCGTCGGCCTCGACCTGGTCGGACAGATCCTTCAGCGACTTCTCTGCCGAGTGCACCAGGGCATCCGCCTGGTTGCGCGCCGCGACCAGCTCGTGGAAACGCTTGTCCTCCTCGGCATGGGCCTCGGCATCCTTGACCATCTTGTCGACTTCGTCGTCACTGAGACCCGAGGAGGCCTTGATCACGATGCGGTTCTCCTTGCCGGTGGCCTTGTCCCTGG
>NZ_REBW01000004.1 GCF_007692535.1 Thioalkalivibrio sp.
CTGATTTGCTCACCTCAAGACTGTCTATCGGCTTAACGTGAAAGTCACGGCCCAGGTCTGTAGGTCGGGTTAGCGTAGCGTAACCCGACGTGCCGGGTTGCCGGGACGGCGCTGCTTTGCGGCCATGGGTGGTCGCGAGGCCCGTCGGGTTACGCCCTTTGGGCTAACCCGACCTACAGTTTGCGGCTTTTCATCATCAGGGGTGCCGCACCCCACGACGGCATGAACGTTAGCCGCATTTTGCGAAGCAGCGTGGCAATCGCCGGCAGGAATGGATATGGGTGTACTGTTCCCGGAAACAGTTGAACAGTTGGCCAAGGGGAAAAGGATGTTTTTCCTTCCAAGGACGGATGCTGGAGCCACCGGCCGGACATCGGAGTCTTAGATCCATGGAGTTCAGTGTCACCTTTTTGCTGATCGCCGCGACCGTGGTCATATCGCTACTGGCGTGGCAGCAGGGCCGCCTCTTTGAAGCGCTGATCTATTGGCCACCAGCGGTATCGCGGGGTGAATGGTGGCGGCTGTTGACGCACGGATTCATCCACGCCGACGGCACGCATCTGGCTTTCAACATGATCACGCTGTTCTTCTTCGGCAGCGTGATGGAGCGGATCCTGATTCCGGCTGTGGGTGTCCCGGGCTTCGTGCTGTTCTACCTTGCCGGTATCATCGTGGCGATCCTGCCAACCCATTTCCGTCATCGGCGGGACGCCTCCTACCGCAGTCTCGGGGCATCAGGCGCGGTCTCGGCTGTCCTCTTTGCCTACATCCTTCTGCAACCCTGGTCGCTCCTGTTCGTGTTCTTCATTCCGGTGCCCGCGATCGTTTTTGCCGCCGTCTACGTCGCCTACTCTTTTTACGCTCAGCGCCGGGCCCGCGACAATGTCAACCACAGCGCCCATCTCTGGGGGGGAGCCTGGGGTATCGCCTTCATGGTCTGGCTGGAACCGCAGGTGCTCCAACGGTTTTTCTCGGAACTCCTCACACCCCTTGGGTAAAGAGGCCTCGTCGGCGTTGCCCGCAGGTCGTGGTCTGGTTGTCGTGGACAGCACGACAGGTGGATGATGGACCCATTCCTGAGCGTCCCGAGCCCGGCGCTACCAGTACACGCTCAGGCTCAGTGATCCGTACTCGGCGTCCTCCGGTTGCCCGCTGAACTCGCGGCTGCGATAGGCGTGGGTATAGGCCAGGCGGGCCCGCTGGTTGGCCACCGCCAGGCCGACGAAGAGCTCGCCCACCCAGGGCTCACGGGGTACGCTGCGGCTGCGTCGGAAGGTGTTGCCGTCCAGGAAGACATCCCTGGCCCGGCGCTGTCCATCGATGCCGGTAAAGACGTACCAGCCCCAGCGCTCCGCGGGCACGAAGTGCATGGAGCCGGGGAAGGCGGGCTGGATGCGGGGCGGGGAGAAGTCATTGGGCATGTAGCGGCCGAGGCGCAGGGTCAGACCGGTGCCGGCCAGCGTGAAGGGGGTGCCCAGGGCGACCCCCAGGTGGCCGCTGAGGTCGGCGCCCCAGCCATCGCTGCGGCGCATCTCCCAGACGCGCTCGATCCGCTCGGCGCTCACCATCAGGGTGGGCTCGTTGCGTAACTGGGTGTCCCAGCCCCGGGGCACGTCGGTGTCGATGAACCGGTGCACCTCCTTCTGGGTGCGATCCGCCAGTGAGGCCGGGCCGACCATGCCCACCGTGATCGACAGCCGGGTGAGGCTGCTACTGCGCAATTGGCCCAGGCCCGCGCTGACGTGAAGCCAACCGGCGTAGGGCCGGTCGTCCTCCGGCGGGTCCGGGTCGGTGATGTCCTTGGGGGTGTACATGTTCTGCCCCAGCGAGAAGCCGTAGCTGACCGGTTTCCCGAGATCGACAAGGCGGCTGCGCTCGCCCACCCGGGTAACCCGGTCGTTATGGAGCCCCGGGCGGCTTGTGCGCATCCAGGTCGCGCGCACGCCATTGGTGTACCAGCGGTCCTCGCCGGCGAACAGATCGTTTTCGTACTCGAAGATCAGCGTGGTGTCCTCGGCGACCACGAGGGAGGGAAGGGCGATGCTTGCCCCTAGCAGGAGGCTGCTGAGCAGGACGCGTAGCGCGGGCATGAGGTCGTCTGTCCCTGGCAATTCCTGAGTCCGGTTTCCGGGAACGGCTTGCGGTACGTTCCGCAAGGTACGCGACGATGGCGTGTCAACGCATGAAAACGGAGAAGAACAGAGGAAGATCGCCAGACTGCAGGATATCATTGGTACCGAGCGCGAGCGCCGTGATGGGGGGTGCCGACCAGCGGTGAACCGCCGGGGCGCCGCTTGATCGAACCAGGAGTTCGTGCATGATCAATGGGGCGGTATGAGGGCGGCAATGTCGAAGCAGGGCTGTTGGACACCCTATGGGGTCGTGATGCTGGCGCTTTGCATGCTGTTCCCCGGCGGGGCCGCGGCAGAACTCGCCGACGGCGTCTGGCCGCGCGGACACTACCCGCTACCGCAATACAGCGATCTGATCGGTGAGATGTATGTCGTGCGGGTCCGGGAAGACGAGACGCTGGTGGATATCGCCCGCGAGCACAACGTGGGTTTCGAAGAGATCCGGATCGCCAACCCCAACGTGAGCATCTGGGCGCCAAGACCGGGAACAGAGGTCCTGATCCCGGACCGCCACATCCTTCCGGACACCCCCCGCGAAGGCATCGTGATCAACCTGTCCGAGATGCGGCTCTATTACTACTCGAGCCCCGAGGTGGTGGAGACCTACCCCATCAGCGTCGGGCGCGAAG
>NZ_REBW01000130.1 GCF_007692535.1 Thioalkalivibrio sp.
TGAGGCCAGGATCCCGTCGGGTTACGCTGCGCTAACCCGACCTACGCCAACTTACCGTAGGTCGGGTTAGCCCGAAGGGCGTAACCCGACACCTTCCTGGACACCGTTCCCGACGACCCCTACCAAGAGATCGTACTGCCGTCCACGTCGATGAAACGCCCGTTGTCGGCGTCCGAGGCGTCGTCCAGGGTTTTCAACATCGCGGCGACGGATTCGCTGACGTCGATCTCGGCATCGGGGCCACCCATGTCAGTAAGCACCCACCCGGGATGCAGGATCAAGGTAAGAATCCCCTGGTCGGCAAGATCCCGGGCCATGCTTACGCCGACTGCGTTCAGCGCCGCCTTGGACGAGCGGTAGATGTAGACGCCCCCGGATCCGTTGTCGTCCATGGAGCCCATCTTCGAACTCAGCAAGGCGATGCACGGGCGGGTGCCGGTGCGCAAATGCGGCAGCAGGGTCTCGACGATCTGGCGCGGGGCGATGGCATTGACCCGGAAGGTCTCCAGCCAGGCCTCTTCGTCGGTATTGCCCAGGCGGTCGGGGACCGGTCCATAGACTCCCGCGTTGTTGATGAGCAGGTCGACGCTCGTGCCACCGAGGGTGGCGGCGAGGTTGGCCCGATGGGGCGCGCTGGTGACATCCAGCGGCAGCACGGTGAGGCGGTCACGGTTGGCGTTCGCCAACGCCATGAGTTCGCTGGATGCCTCCGGGCGTCGCGCGCCGGCGAAGACCCGATCTCCCCGCGCCAGCAGCTGGCGCACGAATTCGAGCCCGATACCCCGGCCGCAGCCGGTCACCACTACAGTCTTCATCTCACGTTTCCCCATTGGAAGTTAGGCCAGCGAGCGCTGGTAGCAGAAGAGGCGCTGCTGCACCACGTCGGCGGATACGCGCAGGTCTCTGCCGCGGACGTCATAAAGGCGGAGGGTATCCGCAACTGCCGGATCGCTCGCTTCTTCTGTATCCCGCCGGATCCGGCACCCTTCGGGCAGCGCGTCCAGCCACTCGGGATGGAACGCCGTGCCGGACTCCCCCGGAAACACGGCCACATAGGCGATTCTAGACTCAACCAGGTCCTGGAAGAAATGCGAACCGAACGATAGGTCCGGAATCAACCCCGCCCCGAGTTCGGCGACCTCCACCAGCACCGCCACGCGGCTGATGTCGGCGAAGCGAACCGGAATGCCGAGTTCGGGGCTGCCGGTGCCCCAGCGCCCGGGACCGATCAGCAGCGTCGGGCAGTCGTCGCGCTCGCTGGTTTCCCTGTTCAGGCGCCCGACCAGGCGGGCCACGGCGAAACGCTGCGGAATGCTGAGTGCGCTGTAGCGGGGACCGTCGACATGGATGATCCGGTGGATCGGCTGGTCGATGTTGCCACCCATGAAGCGACCGCTGGTCGAGAACAGCAGCCGGTCTGCCGGAACCTGGGCGGGCAGCTGGACCTGCTGTGCTTCGCCCAGGGTCTGCAGCGGGCGGCACTGCACCAGGTTGATCGACGGCGTTCCGTCCTCTGCGAGATGCAGGGTGAACTCGATGTCGACCGGGTAGGCGTAGGCCCTTTCCAGGGTATCCAGTAACTGCCGCATCAACGGTACGAAGTCCGTTTCGCGCAGCAGCGGGGCAAAAGTCAGCCGCCAGATCGGGCCACCGTCGGGTCGTGCCCGCGATCGTTCCGTGGCCTCGCGGTCCAGTTCCGCCACCCAGCGCAGGGGGAGGTCGGGCGCGGCCTGGACCAGTTGACGCAGAGGAATCGAACGCAACCGGTTGTCCATGATGTCGAGGATGTCCACCGCATGCTGGGAGTAGCGGTAGGCATCCCCCGCATCGCGAAACGGGCGCCGGTGCGGCTGGTCGAGGGCGACGACACAGGCGTGGTCGCCCTCGATCCGATCGACTGCGCGCGTGCCGAGGCCAAGCACGAGGCGGAGCATGCCGGCCTTCGGGTCCATCTCGGGGTCCCAGGCGAACACGTTGCGCGAGACGCCGACGCCGGCCGCGTCCGGGAGGTACAGCGGTCCGTGGTAGCGGCCGTTGACCCGCTGCAGCAGCAAACCCATCGGCTCTTCCTGGTTGGCCAGCCCCCGCTGCTGGCGGTAGACCAGGGCGTCCTCGCTCATGCTGGAGGCGAAGACCAGGCGGATGGCCTCCTCCAGCTGCTCCATCCGAGCCTCGGGCGATCCCTGGTTGACCCGGAAGGTGCTTTCGTATTTGCCTGCGAAGGCATTGCCGAAGCCGTCCTCCAGCAGGCTGGAGGAACGCACCAGGATCGGGTACTGGCCGAAGTAGTCGAGCACGCGCTCGAGTTCCAGGCGCACCTCATCGGGAATCTCGCCCTCGAGCATGTCCTGGTGCAGTGACCGGGCCTCCTCGAAATAGCCCTCCGAGGTGCGCTGGCGCATGATCCGCGGCCACCATCCGTTGTGAACCAGGTAGGAGTAGTAGACATCGGATCCCAGGTAGAACGAGTCGTGGGGTTCGAGGTGCCGTTGCCAGCGCTCGGGATTCTCGTGCAGCAGGATCTTTCTCGCCAGCAGCATCCCGACGGCCTTGCCGCCGATGTAGCCCGTACCGATCATGCGGGCCCGCACGGCGAGAAGATCCTCGATCGTCAGGTAGCCTCGCGCCAGCGCGAGGATGCGCGGCTCGCGGCCGATCACGACCTGCAGCAGGTGCTCCAGCACCCCGGAGCGCCGGGATTCGTCCACGCCCGGTGCGACCACTTCCGCGGCTTCGAGGAAGAGTCGATCCCAGCAGTCCAGCTGGCGCCGGCTGGTGCCTTCGCGCCGATGTTCCAGCGCCGCCTGCAGACGGGTGGCATCGCTGCTGTCCACCACCGGCAGGAAGCGATCGCCGCGCTGTCGGTGCGGCAGAAACATGGTGGGGGACTGCCGACGCCAGACCTTGACCGGCTGGACCTGGCGCTCGTTTTCGGCGTGATGCACGTCGATCAGGACCTGGGTGGTCTCGCGGATCCGCGACAACGTCACATGCGAGTGGCTTTGAGGTTGCAGCGCGAAATAGGCGACGGTATCCAGTTCGAACAGGTAGGGGCAGACGACCCGGAAGAAATTGCCCACCATGTAGTCTGTGGCCCAGGCCGAGAGGAGATCCGACAGGCAGTCGCAGACGTAGAAGGCGCCGCGTCCATGATCGGTGATCAGTTGGTAGACCTGCACCGTGAAGGCCTCGAAGCCTCCCTGTGCGTCAAGCCGTACCGTCCGCACGCCGGGGCCTTCCGGCAACAGGGGGGCGTGCTGCCCGAACCGCAGGTAGATGATCTGCCGCCCCTGCGCCGAGGCAGCGGCAACGAAGGGTTCCACAAAGCGGCGGTAGTCGTCGATGTCGTCGACACGCCATACCACGTTGTCGCCGATCCGCAGCCCGTCGAGGATGGTGTCGAGGCCCTCGATTCCGGTTGAAACCATCCTGGATGGATCCGCTTCGGTCATCGCGGGTCCGGACTGCCGCACACCCCAGGCGCGGCGGATCGTGGAGGGGGGCACTGCCCGTGGCTGCCGCACCGGTGGAAATTCCGGTACCATCCGGGTGCTGCGGCAAGGTCCGGTCGGGCTGCATCAATCCGGCCGGGGGTTCCCCGGGGGCGTGGCGGAATTGGTAGACGCAGCGGACTTAAAATCCGCTGACCGCAAGGTCGTGCCGGTTCGATTCCGGCCGTCCCCACCATCGCGGACCGCGGCCTTGCGGCCACGCATCCACGCTGGCCGAGATCAGTCCGCGTCACGTACGAGGCGGGCCTCGAAACGCTGGCGCTTGTGCCGCCAGTTGCTGAAGCCGTTGGCGAAATGAACGCTCCAGGCATAGAACGCGTCGTAGGCGGCTTCGGAGGATGACCAGTAATTTGCAGGGGGGGTATTGGGGAATGCCTCGGGATTGATAGCGGGGTTGAATACCCGGTACTCCACCAGCGTCTGCAGCTCCCCGACCGTCGGCAGGCGCCAACTGTCGTTGCCGGCGAGGTCGGATTCGAGATTGATGGCCTGGTCCCAGGTGTACCGATTGGGAAGGCCTGCGCAAGCGGTTCCGGTCCATTTCTGCCCCATGCTGCAACGCATCCATTGCAGACCCGTTTCGCGATCCAGGACCACAGCGCCGTCCTCGATGGCCTCAAAGCGTGTGTCGGCCGGGTCCGCTGATGCGACCGAGTGGCCAGCCAGCAGCAGTGCAAACCCCGCGATCAGAAACTTCATCCCATTCTCCTTTTTTTTATCGGTTTGATGCCGGGCTTGCGTACGAAGCGTTGCACCGGCCTATGCCCATCGGCGTTTGAAAGCCAGCTAGGGGCACCGAATGAGCATAGCAAAAGCTGGCGTCTGCGGGGGGCGGGCGCTGCCTGTTTTGGCGCCCTTGCGCGCGGACCTGTTCGGCAGGGGAAGGGGTGCTGGCACCGGTAGCGTTTCCTGTTGCGGGGCGGAGACGTTCGCGCGGATCATCCTTGGCGCCCAGTATGCGTGAGGGTCGCCCTCAGCGATTCAGGTTCTGCTGGAAATCCTCCATCATCCTGTCGATGTGCGCACGGACGCGGGCCTCGTCCTGGATGGCGAACTCGAGGAAGGTCTTGGCGACGATGGACAGGACCTTGCGGCGCGGGTGCACGATGTGCCACTGGCGCAGAATGGGGAATTCGGCAACGTCGAGGAGAGCGATCGGGCCGCAGGTTCCCTCGGCGCTGAGGGTATGCAGCGAGAGGACGGCGATCCCGAGTCCTCCGATCACCGCCTGCTTGATGGCCTCGTTGCTGCCGAGGTCCATCCGGATCTTCGGCTGCATGCCATGCTGATCGAACAGCTTCAGTGTCGCCTCGCGGATCCCGGAGCCCGGTTCGCGCATCAGGAAATATTCCTTGGCGAGGCGCTGGATGGGGATGTTCCGTTTGCCGACCAGGGGATGATCCCGCCGGGCCATGACCACCAGCGGGTTGGGCGCGAACGGGTAGACGGCGACGTCCGTCAGTTGGTCCGGCACGTGCCCGATGATGTAGAGGTCGTCGTCGTTGTTGGCGAGCCGCGCCAGTACCCGATCGTAGTTGCTGACCTCCAGCGAGAGTTCGACCTGGGGGTACTTGCGGGCGAACTGCCCCAGGATGCTCGGCGCCAGGTACTGTGCCGTGGTGATCACTGCCAGCCGCAGCCGTCCGCGCTTCAGACCGTGGAGATCGGCGAGCTTCATCTCCAGGTTGGTCAGGGATCCGAGGATTTCCCGGCAGGTGTCGTAGAGTTCATGGCCGACCTCGGTGGGGAAGACCTTGCGCCCGATCTGCTCGAACAGGGGCATGCCTACGGCATCGGAGAGCTTTTTGATCTGGATCGAGACCGTCGGCTGGGTCAGGAACAGTGCTTCGGCCGCCTGCGTGAAACTGCCCAGCCGCACGATCGCCTCGAACACCTGCAGCTGGCGGAGCGTGGCGTGCCGGATGAGGTGTCCCGGCAGCTCCGACTTGAGCATGATCTGGGGCTGTGACGGATCCTTGCCGCTCATGCCGGTTTCCAGCTGCGGTCAATCAAGACCGGCACGGTGGCCGGGCGCTGGGGGTGGACGGTCAATTCTGCAATTCGACGGGTGCGGTGTACATCAGCAGCCCGTAATCCTGCTCGTAGGCTGACTGGAGGCGCTGGACGATACGTTGGCACAGCTCTGCATTGCCGACGATTTCGATACGGATGTTGCCGCCCTGGGTCCACCTCCCGGCGCGGGTTCCATGTGTCCCGCGGCCCCGCGCGTCGGTGATGGTATACCCCTTGGCGCCCAGATCCATGATCTCGTCGATCAGGATGTCTTCCAGGACGGTCTCACTGACGATGATGAGGAGAGTCATGGGCTGCGAAGTCATAGCGATCACGCTCCGAAGGAATGTATGAACTGAGCCATCCAGAGGTAAATCGGGATTCCCAGGAAGATATTGAAGGGGAAGGTGATGCCCAGCGCGGCGCCGATGGAAAGCGCCGGATTGGCCTTTGGTACTGCAATGCGCATGGCCGCGGGAGCGGCGATGTACGAGGCGCTGGCATAAAGCGTCGCCAGGAGCATGGTGCCACCGACCGACAGCCCCAGCATCCAGCCGAGGAGGGTACCAAGGATCGCCGAAAGCAGAGGAGTGAGGATGGCAAAACTGACGAGAAACACGCCATAGCTCCGCAGCCCCGCGATTCGGCCCGCCGCGACAAGACCCATTTCGAGCAGAAACAGTGCCAGGATCCCCTTGAACAGGTCGAAGAACAGGATGTCGAGCGGCTTGATCCCTTCCGCACCGGCGACGAATCCGATCACCAGACCGCCCGCGAGCAGCAGGATGCTCTTCCCGAATAAGACCTCGTGCGCAAGTCTTCCCCATTGTGCGCTGCCCGACCCGCTACGGGCGAGCACGACACCGATCACCAGCGCAGGGATCTCGAGAAGGACCAGGAAGACGATCATGTAACCTTCGAAGTCGATGTCTTCCTGCATCAGCAAGGCCACGGCCACCGAGAAGGTGACGACGCTGACCGAACCGTAGTGGGCAGCGATGGAGCCTGAGTCCGCGCGGGTCATGCGGCCCAGCAGGCGCAGTACCGGGAACGCCAGCAGCGGAATCAGCGCGCCGACCGCGAGGATCAGGAGGGCGGGGACCAGCAGCTGCACAAGCGGGAATTCGGCCAGTTTCACGCCGCCCTGGAGGCCGATCGCAAGCAGCAGGAAGATCGAAAGGGCCTCGTAGATCGAGCCGGGAATCTTCAGGTCGGACCGGACCAGGCCCGCGAACACCCCAAGCAGAAAGAAGAGCACCACAGGTTCAAATTGCATCGCAGGTTTCCTGTGCGGGCGGGTTGGGAAGCTTCGGTCCGGGTCTGATAGCAGCCAGCGAGTATACCGACGAGCCGGAGGCCCGGGACACGGTCATTCGGCCCAGCGGCCCAGGTAGGCATCGATGATGTCGATGACGGCCTGTGCCTTGATCACCAGGCCCAGGTCGATCATTTCCGCGGTCGTGACCGTGCTACCTGGGGTTGCCGGCACGGGACCAGGCACGAGTTCGTTCGTCTCCTCGCGGAAGAAGACCGCGGCAATCACTCCGGCGAACATGAACTTTCGACCCACGCTCTGGGTGGGACGCATGAAGTCGGGTTGATAAACGAAGACCGGACTGCCGCTGGAGCCGGGGTAGACGGCGGCATCGATCAGAAACTCCGGGCGCCCCTCGAAGTCGAGGAACATCGGGGTGGCAGTCGTGCCTCGGCGCATGATCGGCATCAGGTTCACGTGGTCCCACACGCCGCTGGGGTAACCCACGAAGAGGATTTCTTCCAGTGCGTCCAGCGCCCGCAGCGCGGCGGCGTCGGGACACAGCCGACTGTCGATGACGTGGTAATAGAGTTCAACCCCCTGATCACGGGCCGCCTGTTCCAGGGGACGCATCGGGACGATCGCAAGGTCCACCTCGGGATCCGGATGCAGGAACCATGCGTGCGGGAAATCCTCGATGTTCAGCTGAAAGCGGTGCCCGATCAACGGCTGGCCGTTGCGTTTCTGGGTGAAGACGAGGCCGCCGCTGCGCACACCCTCGACGAGGTGGCGATTGGTGACGATGAAGGTGAAGCTCCCCCGGCGGTGGGTGTGGCTGACGACGAAGGCGGTGCCGGAACCCTCGCTGCCGTCCTCGAGGACGGTATCGACCCGGATGGTGTTGAACAGGAGCTTCTTGCTCAGCGAGTTGACGTCCATCGGGGTTTTACCGGGTCAGGCCCATATACAGCATGGGCAGCTTTTCGGGCAGTCGCTCCACCTGATCGAGCACGGTGAAATTGTTCGCGCCAAAGATCCTGGAGACGTATTGATCCGCATGCGGGTCCAGTGACAGCGCATAGGTGGTGATGCCGTTTCGCGCCAGCTCCTCCACCGCGCGCTTGGCATCGTGACGCAGATACTGCGGATCACGCACATCGTTGTCGGCCGGCTCGCCGTCGGTGATGATGAACAGGACTTTCTTGTTCTTCGGCTGTTTTTCGAGAACCGTGCCGGCATGGCGGAGTGCCGCGCCCATTCGTGTCGAGTACGAACCCTGCATGCCCGCCAGCCGCGCCTTCACGAGGTCGTTGTAGGGCTGGTCGAAGTCCTTGAAGCGGTAGTAATGCACGTCGTGTCGGCCGTCGGAACAGAAGCCGTGAAGGGCGAAGGGATCGCCAATCCGATCGAGTGCATCCGACAGCAGGATGGTCGCGGACCGTGTCAGGTCCATGATGCTGTATTCCTGGCCGCGCACCTTGTCGTTCGCGGACTCCGACATGTCCAGCAGCACCATCACCGCGAGATCCCGAACATTGCGCTTGTAGCGCATCATGATCCGGGTATCGGGATGCTGGCCGGTGCGGATATCCACCATCGCACGGACCGCCGCGTTGATATCCAGTTCGTCCCCGTCCTCCTGGCGGCGCAGGCGTTGCATGCCCTGCGGGATCATCGATTCGATCAGGAACTTGAGGCGGGAGATCACGGGCTTGTGGTCCTCGATGATCTTCTCGATCAGTTCCAGATCCCCCAGCTTTGGTCTCCGTTCCAGAACCGTCACCCAGCTCGGGCGTTCGAGCTGAATCTGGTAGTCCCATTCGTGATAGTGGAAGGGGTCGGAGACGGGCGTCTTGCCCTCGAGTTCATTGATGGTCACGCCTTCCTGATCCAGGTAGAACTCGGTCGGCAGCACCCAGACCTCCTGGGCGTCGTCGCCGGCGAACTCGTAGTCGAGCGTGTTCACCATCTCGATCACGCTGACGGTTCTGCGTACCTGTTTCGGAGCCCAGGTCGCCTCCAGCGCGGCCTCCAGGTTGTATTCCTGGGATTCCCATACCGTTCGGTTGTCGTCGCGGTAGGGCGCGCGGAGGACATCGGTGCGTGGGTTGAACCCGGGCAGGGGCAGTGTGGCCAGACTGTGGGCCAGGTCGACGCCGATGTTCCAGCTGATCTGGTTGCTGGAGAGGTCCTCTTCGGCGCGGAACAGGGACAGCCCCTGCTGGACCCAGGGGTGGGGATCCCGGGACTCGGGTTCCAGAAAGGCCCGCGCGAGGCGATTCAGGAGATCACCGACGCTCTGCGGGTCGCCGTAATCGGCTGGCGGATGCAGTGCGAGCCACGTGGATCGCATGTTGGGAAACTGCGCACAGGCAAGCGCCTCCACTCGCGCGTCTTCCACCGCTTCGATGATGGCCATCTGCATGATGTCCAGCGTCTCCATGGACAGCGGTTTCCGGGTGAATACCAGATGCGCCGCGCAGTGGTTGGCGGCCGCGCGGTAGAGTTCGAGGCCGGATACGACTTGCGCATCCGGCGTCTCGTCGCCCAGGGGGCGGTAATCGTCATAGGCATCCGCGATGTGGATGACGAAGTGCTCGATATAGGGCTTCAGACCCTCGCGGCTCTCGTAGTCCCCGGCGGTCGGGCGCAGGAAGAAATCCCGCCCCCACATTGCGCGAAGGTAGATGTTGAGGCGCCGTTGCACGTCGACGAACAGGGTGCCCTTGCGCTCGGCCTGGAGCACCGACATGGCATCGGGACTCTGCAGCGAGAAGTAACGGATCTGGCCCTCGAAATCGGTCTTGTAGGCCTGTGCACCCCAGTTCACCCAGCGGCGAAAACCACCCAGCGTGAGCTGGGTCAGCAGCTGGTCCAGGTGCTCCAGCATCGGCCGCATGCCGCGGGGTGCCTGGGCCAGCATCACCTGAAGGACGTTCAGGTAGGACCGGAAGAGGCTTTCGTCCCCGAGGCGTTCCGCAGCCAGCGGTGCGGTCCCGACAATGAGTGTCAGAACCTGGCCGGATGTCTTCGATGCCATGCTGAGCAGGAAGGTCACGACATCGGGCAGGGTCTCCTCACCGATGGCGCGCGCCACCTCCGGCATTTCCTGCAGATAGGTGACCACGAGCTCCGGATCCCGGTCGAGGTGATGCAGCGCGACCGCACCTTTGAGGTAGTTGTCCAGACCGCGGGAGGAGAAGACGCGCGCAGCCTCGTTCCATGAGCCGCGAAGGACATCCTGGGCATCGTGCGGGAGGTCTTCGAGGATCTCCCCGTAATCTTCGAGATGAATGGCCATGGAATTCCAGTGTGCGCCGTCAAGGACGGCGCACGGTGCCCTCAGAAATAGGTTGTGACGGCCGAATCCAGAGCGTCACGCATGTCGGGATCGTCGGTGATCGGGCGCACCAGGGCCACGCGACAGGCGGCCAGGGGCGCGACGCCTTTGGCGATCAGCGTGCCAGCGTAAATGAGCATGCGGGTGGACAGACCCTCGTCGAGTCCGTGTCCCTTCAGGTTGCGCGCTCGCTCGCCGATGTGCACGAGGTTTTTCGCGACCTCGATGCCTACCCCGGACTCATGCGCCACGATTTCCGCCTCGACCTCGTGTTCGGGATAGTTGAAGTCCAGCGCGCCGAAGCGCTGCTTGGTGGACTGCTTGAGGTCCTTCATCAGCGACTGGTAGCCCGGGTTGTACGAGATCACGACCTGGAAGTCCGGGTGTGCCTCGATCAACTCGCCCTTCTTCTCGAGGGGCAGCACCCGCCGCGCGTCGGTCAGGGGGTGGATGACCACGGTGGTGTCCTGGCGCGCCTCGACCACTTCATCGAGGTAGCAGATTGCCCCGTGGCGTGCCGCCACCGCCAGCGGGCCATCCTGCCAACGGGTGCCGTTGGCGTCGAGCAGGAATCGGCCCACCAGATCGGAAGCGGTCATGTCCTCGTTGCACGAGACCGTGATCAGAGGCTTGCCCAGTTTCCAGGCCATGTATTCGACGAAGCGGGTCTTGCCACAGCCGGTTGGACCCTTGAGCATCATCGGCATGCGGACGGAGTAGGCCGCCTCGTAAAGATCGACCTCATCGGCAACGGCAAGGTAGTACGGTTCTTCCCTGATCACATAGGGGCCAAGAACCTCCGAGGTCACATGGTCTGCCGCGGGCCGGTAAGCAGCGTCTGCTGTGGGCCGGTAGGCAGCCGGCTGCCGGACGGTCGAACGCGCAACGGCATCGATGCGCGGGGCGTAGGTTCGCACGGTGGGTCGATTGGGCATGTCAGGTCACCTGCAGGGTTGCATTCAGTCGGGCCAGACGCGCTTGGGGAACAGGGCGCTTCCGCTTTCGGGGATTTCGTCGGTCCGGGGCTTCTTGCCGGTCGTGGGCTTGCTCGTGCCAGTGGACGCCGGTGCCTTCTTTGCGGTAGCTGCCGGTTTCCGCGCCGCCGGCTTCTTCGGGGCAGCCTCTTTGAGAGGGGCGGTGGGCCGGGGCTTCGCAGCGGTGGCTGGGGCCTTGTCCGCAGGCTTGGCTACTTCTGCCGCTACCGGATCTTTGGCGTCGCTCTTCTGGGCCGCCTTGGCCTGACGCACGCTGGCGGATAGCTTGTCCTTGGTATTTGTCATGGTGTGATCACCTCGTTGATGACGGCTTCGATTTCGGCCGCAGCCTGTGCTCCCCGGCCACCCAGTTGATACACGGATACGCCATCGAGTGCGGCGCCCCGGTATACCGCACGGCGGCGCAACGCGGCACCCAGCACTGGGATGTCGAACTCTTCCAGCGCTTCGCGCATGGACGCCGACAGCGCGCTTCTGGGCTCCATCTGGTTGAGGACCAGAAAGGCCTTGAGTTTCGGGTTCACCTTGCGGGCCTCAGCGATCTCCTGTGGGAGTCGCAGACTCGCCCACAGATCCACCGGTGACGGCAGGATGGGGATCAGCGCGATATCGCAGGCGCGCAACGCCTGCAGAGACGCATGGCTGTCGAGAGACGGCGGACAGTCCAATACGGTGTACCGGTAGGCCTGGAAGCCCTTCTGCAGGGAGCGGGCATCCCATTTGCCGCTCATCTGCTTGACGGTTGCAGGGAAGGGCGCGCTTCCGAGTGTGGCCCACTGCCGTGAGGAACCTTGCGGATCGAGGTCGATGACCACAGTGTCGCCACGGCGAGAGAGGCCAGCGCCAAGATTCATCGCGAGCGTTGTCTTGCCCGCGCCACCCTTCTGATTGACGACTGCCGTGACGTGCGTGGGCATTTCAGGGCTCCACCGACCCCGTCAGCGCATTGATTCGCGCGGCGAGGTCCAGCTCGACCGACCCCGGCTCGCTGCCATCGGCCGACTCCAGGGTGATGTTGACATAGGTGGTGCCGAAACTGATGTTCTGCGGGTGCACTCCCAACTCTTCCGTCAACGCGGCGACGGCATCGAGGAAGACACGCGTTTCGCCGTAGCGTTCGAACTCGAAGCGCCGAAACAATGCCGGAGGTCTCCCGCGCGCTTCCCATCCCTCCGGTAGATCAGCCATGCCGGTTCCGTTCTGCCATCATGCGGTCGATTTCCTGAACATGCGCCAGTTCGTCTTCCAGGATCTCCTCGAACAGTTTCGCTGACTCGGCGTCGCGCATGCGCCTCGCGTGAGCGACGGCTTCGCGGTAGACCTTGACCGCGTCGGCCTCGAGAATGCGGTTCGCAGCCAGCAGGTCATCGACGCTGCGACCCAGCCGCGCCGGCGTCAGGCTCGCGGCGGCGGGCGCCACCCCGACCCGGATCAGACGTTCCATCAGGCGCTCCGCATGCCCCAGTTCCTCGACGGCCTCGGCCCGCAGGTACGTTGCGAGCGTCTCATCCCCCCACAGGTGTGCAAGCACGCTCTGCGCAAGGTATTGCTGCACGGCGCTCATCTCATGAGTGAGCGCGCGCGACAGCCAGCCGATGGTCCGCGGATCGACGCTCATCGAGCGGCGTCCTAGCTGCGGGTCGAGGTAAGTTCGGCGTCGCGGCCACCGCCAACGGCGGACGGCTCGGTTGGCAGGATGCCTTCCACCTCGTTATGCACGCGGGCGATGATGTGCGCGGCCACCAGGCCGTCACCCACGCGCTCGCAGGCATCGGCGCCCGCACGGACGGCCGCGTTGACCGCGCCGGTCTCACCGCGCACCAGCACGGTGACGTAGCCGCCGCCGACGAACTGGCGGCCGATCAGCCGGACTTCGGCGGCCTTGGTCATGGCGTCCGCTGCTTCAATCGCGGGAACCAGACCACGGGTCTCAATCATGCCAAGGGCAATACCAGCCACGTTAGCCATGCACTCTCTCCATTACAGTATTACAGAACCCGCAAGCCCCTGAATCAGGCGGACGGCTCGGTTGGCAGGATGCCTTCCACTTCGTTGTGCACGCGGGCGATGATGTGCGCGGCCACCAGGCCGTCACC
>NZ_REBW01000114.1 GCF_007692535.1 Thioalkalivibrio sp.
GCTTCTTCATCACTTCGCCTCCTGATCCGTCAACCGCGCCATGCGCCGGAGCCAGCCCATCAGACTGCGGCGACGGTAGCGTAGTTGCACCATCTCCACCGCCAGCAGGCCGGCCATTACCAGATACGAGCCCCAGACGTAGGGCGCATAGCCGCCCATTGCGAGAAATTCCATCATGTCTCAGCCTCCAAACGTTGCTTGACCCAGGTGGCCTTCCGCTCCCGTTCCAGCACCTCGATGCGCGCCCTGGCCAGGACCACCGCAATCGAGTACATCCAGCAGGCGAAGGTCATGATGAGCAGTGTGACGAACATGATGGTCGCCATCGTCGGCGCATCGGTCACGGTTATGGACGCACCCTGATGCAAAGTGTTCCACCACTGCACCGAAAAGTAGATGATCGGAACGTTCACCACGCCGACCATCGCCAGTACCGCGCTGGCATTGGACGCGCGCTGGCGGTCATCGATCGCGGCGTGCAGTGCCATGTAGCCGAGGTAGAGGAACAGCAGGATCAGCATCGAAGTGAGCCGTGCGTCCCAGACCCAGAAGACGCCCCAGGTCGGGCGGCCCCAGAGCGCGCCGGTCCAGAGCGCAAAAAAGGTCATCAGCGCTCCGGTCGGGGCGATGGCCTTGGCCATGATCTCCGCCATCTTGATGCGCCAGATCAGTCCGATCGCTGCGTAGACGGCCATCAGCACATACAGAAACATGCCCATCCATGCCGTCGGCACGTGAATGTACATGATTCGGTAACTGTCGCCCTGCTGATAATCGGGGGGCGCTACGACCAACCCGAGGTAGAGGCCTGCCGCGAACAGGGCAACGGTCAGCGCGGCGAACCAGGGGATCAGTCGCCCTGCAAGATCGTAGAAATTCGCCGGCGCGGTGAAGCGAAACCACTGAATACTTCTTTCCGACACGTGTCGTCCCCTCCGTCAGTCGAGCATGATACGCACGGCCGCGGCGGTGGCCCACGGCGTCGCGAACAGAGCAAATACCATCATTGCACCCAATAAGGAAAGATGCGCCTGGGCGCTCGCCCCGTGCATCACCGCATCCACCGCCCCGGCGCCGAGGATCAGCGGCGGGGCGTACAGCGGCAGGATCAGCAGCGCGATCAGGACGCCACCGCCGCGCAGGCCCAGGGTCAGGGCGGCGCCGATCGATCCGATCAGGCTGAGAATGGGAGTGCCGAGCAGCAGGGCCAGCATCAGCATCACGATCTCGTCGGCGCGCAGGTTGAGCTGGACGGCGAGCAGCGGCGAGATCAGCACCAGGGGCAGACCGGTGATCAGCCAGTGGGCAAACGTCTTGGTAAGTACCAGAAGGCCCAGGGGTTCCGGGACCAGGAGCATCTGTTCGAGCGTCCCGTCGCGATAATCGTCCGAGAACAGGCGTTCCAGGGACAGCATTACCGCCAGCAGCGCGGCCACCCAGAGCACCCCGGGCGCGAGGCTGCGCAGGAATTCGGGATCGGGTCCGATGCCCAGGGGAAAAAGCGCGACCACCACGACGAAGAAGCCGACCACGGTCAGGGCATCCTGGGGACGGCGCAGCGCGAGGGTCAGGTCGCGCCGGAGCAGGGCGAACAGTGAGCGGAACATCAGGTCATCCCAGGTGCAGGCTGTGACAGTCGCCGTCGATATCGACGGCCTGGTGGGTGGTGATGACGATCATGCCCCGCTGTGCGAGGTGGCCCTCGATGGAGCTGCGCAGGACGTCGATCACCTGAACGTCGAGGGCGGCGTAGGGTTCGTCCAGGATCATCAAGGGCCGGCGCTGCAGCAGGAGGCGGGCCAGCGCCACCCGGCGTTTCTGGCCCTGGGAAAGAAAACGGGTGGGAAGATCCTCGTAGCCGGCCAGCCCCAGGCGCTCGAGCATGGACAGGGCAGAGTCGCGGTCGGGCGAGCCGCCGCCGAGTCGCACGGCGATCAGGATGTTCTCCTCTGCCGTCAGGTCCTCCTTCAGGGCATTGTGATGCCCAAGATAGCCGAGACAGGACCCGGTGCCGCCATCGATCGACTGGATGCGTTCCTCGCCCCAGAAGACGTCTCCCTCGGTCGCGCGCGACAGGCCGCTGAGGATGCGCAACAGGCTGGTCTTGCCGCTGCCGTTGCGCCCGGAGACCTGGAGCAGTTGCCCCGGGGAGAGCGTGAAATGGAGATGTTCGAAGAGCCGTCTCTCGCCGCGCTCCGCTGCAAGGTCGACGGCTCTCAGTTTCCTGTCGGCCATGCCGGAAGATTCGAAAGTCACGCTGTTTCCTGGCCTTGAGTCAAATATCTGAAGCGCCGGTATTGTGCACGAACAAGCGCCGAGACGGTACCCGCCCCAATACTGCCCATTACGGGGTAGATCTACAGGTCGAAGGTGCGACTTGATTAGCACCAAAGCTCCGCAGGTGGTCGGATTGCCGCTGTTTCAAGGGACGCCCTGTGGGAGGCGAGCCCTCTCGGCGAAGTTTTTCCGCCGTCAGGTCGCCGAGAGGGCTCGCCTCCCACAAGGGACGGACATGCAGGGGGGCGTTGCGCACGAGCGGATTCCCTGCGGAGCTTTGGTGCGAATCAAGTTGTGCGAAACCCATGCTTGTTCCAGGGGAGTAGACAGGGCGGGGAGTGCTTCGTTCGCCTGCAGCGACCAAAAAAAGGGGCCGTCACCGGCCCCCCAATCGTTACCCGCCAAAGAGCGCGGCAGGAAGCGAGACGCTACAGACGTGCCTCGTAGAACGCCATGCGTCG
>NZ_REBW01000058.1 GCF_007692535.1 Thioalkalivibrio sp.
CGCGCAGGGGCTTCTACGCTCCGCACGGCTTCATCGTGATCAGCGACATCTTCGAAAATGCCGGCATAGCGCATCAGCGGATGCTGCGGCGGCTGAACGGTAACGCTCTTGCCCTGCGTCACGCCACCTGAGCAAACGGATCGCGCGGGCGAACCTCTGCCCACAGTTCGAAGGACCCGTGGGAGTGCGCCTTGCACGCGAAGAAGTCCTCTGCGGAGCTTCCGTGATAATCAGGAAACCTATTGACCTCTACCCTTCTTGAGAGAGCTCCGCTACCGCTTTCGCTTGAGCCAAACGTGCTCCCGTCACCACGCGGCCTTTCCGTCGGGGACCAAAATGCTAGACCTAGGTCAAGTTTTTCCGCGAAGCCGATGGCGACCAGGACAAATCGCGCATAAGATTTGTATTACCCGCAGTATTGCAGGCCATCGCCGATAGTCGGGCAGGAATGTGAGGTGGGTAGTCAGTACGGGTTGGCGCAAAGCGGAACCAGGAAGAACCATGCGAAGACGACCATGATCAAGCAGGACGCCCCGGTGGAGACCGTGCAGCATCGGGCGACGATGGCCGCCTGTTGCCACGAGCACAGCGATTCCTTCATCGATGATTCCCTGGACATGCTCGGCATCACGACCCTGCGTGATGGCCGGTGGCGTTGGATATACGTGAACCCGTCCCTGTGCCAGGTCCTTGGCTGGAGTTCGGACGAACTACTGGCGATGGCCTGCGACGATATCCTGCACCCGAACGAGCGGGCTGCAATGGCCGCATATCTGCAGTCTGGCCGCTCGCTGGAAAGACTCGAGCAACGGGTGCGGTGCAAGGATGGTCGCTTCAAGAGGATCAGCTGGAATCTGGTGCCGGCGGCCACGGGTGGCGCGATGTACCATTCCGGCCGCGACGTGACGGAGCGCCGGCTGGCCGATGAGCTGCTGCGTGCCCAGAAGCAGGCGCTGGAAGGCGTGGCCGCTCCGATTCCGCTGGACGAGGCGCTCCGTGCGCTGACCGACATCGTCGATCAGCAATCGGATCATTCCGCGGTGGCGGCGATCATGCTGGCGGATGAAACCGGTGAAACGTTGCGCGCCTGCGTCGGTGCCGGGTTGCCGTCGTGGTACTACAAGGCCGTGGACGGAGTGAGGATCGAACCGGGCCTCGGGACCTGTGCCCACGCCGCGGCTTGCAACGAGATCACGGTCACCCCTGATATCGAGGCCGCGCCGTCCTGGGAAGGGCTCGCCCATCTGCCGCTGGCGTTGGGCTTGAAGGCGGCCTGGTCGATGCCCATTCGTGGCTCCGACAACCGGGTACTGGGGACCTTGGGCACCTATTTCCGGGAGTGTCGGCAGCCGACCCTCTGGGAGCGCCAACTCGTCGAGGGTCTGTGCCATGCGGCCTCCTGGGCGATCGAACGCAAGCAGGCCGAGGCGGCGCTGCGCCAGGAGGCCGCGCGCAAGGATGAGTTTCTCGCGGTACTGGCGCATGAATTGAGAAACCCGCTGGCGCCCCTGCGCATGGGCCTTGAGGTGCTGGGATCCCGCGCCTCGCCCGAAGCGCACGCCAACATGCGCGCGATGATGGAGCGGCAGGTCGACCATCTGGTGCATTTGGTGGACGAGTTGCTCGATGTTTCGCGCATCAGCCGCGGCCAGATCGATCTGCAGCGCGCGCGCATCGACCTGGATGGCGTCGTCGATGCGGCCGCCGAGTTGTCGCAACCACTGATCGATGCCCGCGGCCATGAGCTGACTGTGCGCCGGACCGGCGCGCCGTTGTGGATCGACGGCGATCACCAGCGCCTGACGCAAGTGACCGCGAACTTGCTCAGCAACGCCGCCAAATACATGAATTCGGGAGGTACGATCCACCTGAGCACCGGCGTTGAGGCCGGTCAGGCGGTGTTGCGGGTCAGT
Organism: Thioalkalivibrio sp.; assembly: GCF_007692535.1. Classification (GTDB taxonomy): domain Bacteria; phylum Pseudomonadota; class Gammaproteobacteria; order Ectothiorhodospirales; family Ectothiorhodospiraceae; genus Thioalkalivibrio. The sequence goes on from NZ_REBW01000058.1 coordinate 1,914, forward strand.
GACAGCGGCTATGGGATCCCGCCCGAGCGGCTCTCCGAGGTCTTCGACATGTTCGTCCAGGTGCCGGAGCACCGTGAACTGACCGGGGGTGGCGGGCTCGGCATCGGCCTGGCCTTGTCGCGCCAGCTGATTGCGCTGCACGGGGGATCGATCGTCGCCACCAGCCAGGGGCTCGGTCATGGCAGCGTGTTCGTGTTGCGTCTCCCGCTGGCCTTGCCGGCGCCGCAGATGGCCGACGCCGTACCGGATGCAGGCACGGACGCGGTCCCGCGGCGGGTGCTGGTGGTCGATGACAATGCCGATGTGGCCCAGGGCCTGCGCCTGTTTCTCGAGTTGAAGGGGGCCGACGTGCAGGTCGCGGCCGATGGCCCCGCCGCGCTGCGTGCGATCGAGGCGCGTGCGCCGGAGGTCGTGTTGCTGGACATCGGCCTGCCCGGCATGAGCGGGTACGAAGTCGCGCGCCGGATCCGCGCGCTACCGGGCGGCCGGCAGATGCGCCTATACGCCGTGACCGGCTGGGGGCAGGAGGACGACAAGCGCCTCGCGAAGGAGGCCGGCTTCGACGAACATCTCACCAAGCCGATCAACACCGCTGTATTGCTGAAGCTGCTGGCCACCCCGCCGCCGACAAGTTGACCCCGCCGTTCCCGCACCCACCAGCAAGCTCCGACACAACCCGCGTACCCATGCACTCGCGTTTCCGGGTTTCCGGGGACAGTACACCTGTTTCTTGGTGGTCGGTCTGGGCGGCATGATCCGCGGAACCTTGAGAAGGAGAGCGATGATCCGGGTGGCTCGTGTTCCGTCCCGGTT
>NZ_REBW01000033.1 GCF_007692535.1 Thioalkalivibrio sp.
GCCGCACTCCATAGGGGCTTGTGCTTGCATCACTCGGGGTGGCGCGCTCCGGGGTATGAGAGCTACCGGCGGCGTGTGGCCGGGAGCACGGTCGCGGTCATCGGCCGCCCCTGTGCGCGCGCCTGCAGCCAACGCCCGGCGGCATTCCAATCCACGGGATTCGCGGCCAGTGCCGGGACGGCGGCCTGCACGTAGTCGCCGCGCTCGTTGACCGTCACCCGCTGCGGGCCCGCACCCGTGTCCGCCTGCAGGGACAGGCGCTCCCACTGAACCCGTTCGCCGCCCCGCGAGGCCTCGCGCAGCACTGCCGCGAGCGCGTGGAGGTCCGCCACGATGGCCCGGCAGGTCGCCTCCTTCGCGCCCCGGTCCGCGAGGTCCGCGAACTCGCAGCGCAGGCCATCCGCGGTCTGCCAGGCCGGGGGATGCCGCTGCGACAGTGCCCAGTGGCCCTGCACGCCCGCCGGCTCCAGCGCCGCACGCATCGATCCGTCCTCCCCGTCACCCGCGCAGTCATGGCGGCGGCAGAATTCCGCCGCCAGTTCCCGTTCCAGCCGCGGCTGCGCGGTGATGCGCGGCCACGCGACCCACAGCGGGCGCCCGTCGATCAGCACCAGGATCTGGTTGTGCCGATCCGTCCGCACCTCGACATGGCTCGCGACATACAGGGCCGCCTGCGCAACGCGCAGTTCCGCCAACAGCGGCAAGGTGGCCTGCTGCCAGCGCGCGAGCTTGCGCCGATCTGCGGCATCGCGCCGCCCTTCGAAGGCGGAGGGATCGAGTTCGCTCTCGTACGCCGTGACCAGCGCATCGATCAGCAGCTGCGCGAAGTCGAAGCGCGCGGCTGCGGGCGCCGCGCCAAGACCCGCGATCACGCCGGCCAGCGGCGAGGGCTGCACGTACAGGCGCCGCGGCTCCCCCTCCGTGGTCGTGGCGCCGGTCAGCGGCAGCGCTGCCAGGGCGAGGGCGAGCAGCCAGGCACGGGACGCCGAACGCATTCAGGCCACCTCGCCCGCGGCATGGCCCGAAGCCCAGGCCCACTGGAAGTTGTGGCCGCCCAAATGGCCGGTGACATCCACCACTTCACCGATGAAATACAGGTTGGGCTGGTCGCGCAGCGCCATGGTCTTCGACGAGAGGTGGCGCGTGTCGACGCCCCCGATCGTCACCTCGGCGGTACGGTAGCCCTCGGTCCCCGACGGCTTCACCTGCCAGCGGTGCGTGGCGGCTGCGATGCGATCGACCTCGCCCCGGGAGAGCTGATCGATCGGCTGGTCCGGCAGCCACAGCTCGCACCAGCGCTGGGCGACGCGCTTGCTCCAGCGCTCGGCCAGCAGGGTACGCAACGCGATCTTCGGACGCTCCAGCCGTGCCTGGGCAATGGCCTGCGCGATCTCGGCTCCCGGCCAGAGGTCGAATTCGACGCTGTCGCCGGGATGCCAGTAGGACGATACCTGCAGCACCGCGGGACCGCTGAGACCGCGGTGGGTGAACAGCATGGCTTCGCGGAAGTGGCCGTCGCCGCAGGACGCCACCGAATCCACAGCGATGCCGGACAGCCCCTCCAGTTGCTCGAGCGGCCGGCCGCTGAGGGTGAAGGGCACCAGCGCCGCGCGCGTGGGCACCACGTCCAGGCCCAGCGAGCGCGCGAAATCGAAGCCAAACCCGGTCGCCCCCATGCTGGGGATGGAGTAGCCGCCGGTGGCGATCACCAGCGAGCCGGCGCGCACCTCACCCGCCGCGATGCGCAGGCGGTGCGGGTCGCCCACCTCGATCGACTCCACCGGCGTATGCGTTCGCACCTCGGCGCCGACCACCGCGCACTCGTCGGTCAGCATCTTCACGATCAGCTTGGCGCTGACGTCGCAGAACAACTGCCCCAGCGTCTTCTCGTGCCAGGCAATGCGGTGCCGGTCGACCATCTCGACGAAGTCCCACGGCGTGTACCGGCTCAGCGCGGATTTCGCGAAGTGCGGGTTCGCGGAGAGGAAGTTGTCCGGCGTCGAGTACATGTTGGTGAAGTTGCAGCGGCCACCACCGGACATCAGGATCTTCTTGCCCACCCGATTGGCGTGATCGAGCACCAGCACGCGCCGGCCACGGGCACCGGCGGTCAGCGCGCACATCAGCCCGGCGGCCCCGGCCCCGATCACCACCACATCGAACTCTTCCACCTCGTTCCTCTCCAAGTACCAACAGCCGCGAACGCAGGGGCACGCGACGCACCACGTCATTGTCGCCGATTTTCCCGGACGTGCCCGGGCGGGGTTGCCGGCCGCGGCGGCGGGATCGTGCCGAAGCCCCCACGCATTGGCGGCGATTCCCGTAACCGGAATCGCGCTACGGGTGCTTGAACAGGACCCCCAGGAACGCGTACTGTTCCCTATAGAATCAGCGAGAGGCAGGTGAGATGCGCTTCATGTTCCAATCCAAGACCAAGACCAATGACCCGTCCCTGGGCTTAGGCGTCCTGGTGCTCGCAACCGGCCTGGTGCTCACCCTGCAGAACCCGAACGCCGTGGACTCGGCCTCGCGGCTGATCAGCGAGCTGGACCTGCCCTCACCCGCCCGCGTGCTCGAGTGGCGCCCCGACAGCCCGCCGCCCTGGATGGACGGCGACCAGATGCTGATGGACGAGGTGGAAGACGGACCGGCGATCACCGCCGTGAGCCGCGACCCCGAACCGGGCCTGGACCCGCGCGAAAGACCACAGCGCTAACCC
>NZ_REBW01000158.1 GCF_007692535.1 Thioalkalivibrio sp.
GCAATGTGCTCTGGCTCGCGCTGGCGGCGATGGCGGTGTTCCAGGCGATCTACGGCGTCACCGCTCACGCGTCTGGCGCCGAGACCATCTTCGGGATCTGGCCGCGGAACACTCCCCACGCCGTACACGGCAGTTTCAGCAACTACAACCTCTTTGCCGCCTACCTGGCCCTGCTGTGGCCGCTCAGCGTTGCGGTCTGGTGGATTCGGGACATGCCCCTGTTGGGTCGCCTGCCACGGGAGCTCAAGTTCGCGGGCAGCCTGCTGGCCAGCGTCGTGATCGGCGCTGCGTTGTTTGCCTCCACGTCGCGGCTGGGCAGTGGGGCCGCCGTGGTGGGCGCGGCGGTCGCGCTGCTGCTTTGGTCCCGGCACCGACACCTGCTCCATGGAGCCTCGGTTTGGCCGGCCTACCTGGCGTTCGGCGGCGGCCTGCTCGCGGCTGCCTGGTACGGTCTGACGCCACTGGTCGAACGCCTGCTCGCGACCGGCACGCATGACATGCGGTTCGAGGTTCTCACCGTGGTTCGAGCTGAGCTACCCCTGAGCTGGTACTTGCACGGTGTGGGCCTGGGCGGGTTCGAGGCCATGTTCAAGCAGATCCAGCCGGGGCACTTGACCTTCTGGGTCGACTACGCGCACAGCGACGTCCTGCAATGGCTCCTGGAGATGGGGTTGGTCGGGGTCATCCTGCTGCTGGTGGTCATCGCGGGGCTGATCCGCGCTGCGCACCTGAGCACCGAGCGGATCGCCCTGTACGCCGGCCTGGCGGCACTGGCCCTCGTGGGCCTGGGCGATTTCAGCTGGCACATCCCCTCCACCCAGGTCGTACTGGCCATCTTCCTCGGCACACTTCTGCGCCGCCCCTCCCGTAGGTCGGGTTAGCGCAGCGTAACCCGACAGACCGTTGCCGCAAGAGATCGGTCTGTCCCAGTTGTGCTGCGCGCGACAAAGGCTGTGTGCAAAACGCTGCATGAGCAGCCGTTTATCACAAAAACAACTAGTTACAATAAGATGTAAAATCGATTTATACTTGCTATTCTGGACCGCCGAATGCCCGTGGCGGTCGATCGTCCCGTAAATCGTTGGGGGAATCCTAAAAGATTCAGAAAATTTATTGAAAGACATAGATCTAAGCCCGCGTCAATGCTTGTCGCGATAGGGGAATCGGGGTACGGTTTACACAAATTAACCGGTCGCGGTGGCCTCCGCCGGCCACCAAGAACCCCGAAAAGCCACCTCGTCAAGCCCGAGCGGCGGCGGTCGGGCCCGCCCTGGCACGGCACGGTCGTGCACGACGGTGGCGGTAGCGTGCCAGTTGTGGACCAATATCCCCGTTCGCGCCCCGGGCGCGCCCATCACCGCACCGCCACCAAAACCGAACCCCCCAAACCATCGCGTGCGCTCCCCGCGCCCACACAACCCGGCAATCCCTCATGCACAACTACAACACCCGCAAACGCATCCTCGTCACCGGTGGGGCAGGGTTCCTCGGCTCGCACCTGTGCGACCGCCTGCTCGATGCCGGCCACGACGTCCTCTGCGTCGACAACTTCTTCACCGGCACCAAGGACAACGTCAAGCACCTGTTCGATCACCCGCACTTCGAACTGATGCGCCACGACGTCACCTTCCCCCTGTATGTCGAGGTGGACGAGATCTACAATCTGGCCTGCCCGGCGTCGCCCATCCACTACCAGCACGACCCGGTGCAGACCACCAAGACCAGCGTGCACGGCGCGATCAACATGCTGGGGCTGGCCAAGCGCGTGAAGGCCAGGATCTTCCAGGCCTCGACCAGCGAGGTGTACGGCGACCCCGAGCTGCACCCCCAGCCTGAACGTTACTGGGGCCACGTGAACCCGATCGGCCCAAGAAGCTGCTATGACGAAGGCAAGCGTTGCGCCGAGACGCTGTTCTTCGACTACCAGCGCCAGCACGCGCTGGACATCAAGGTCGCGCGCATCTTCAACACCTACGGCCCGCGCATGCACCCGAACGACGGCCGCGTGGTCTCCAACTTCATCGTGCAGGCCTTGCGCAACGAGCCGATCACCCTCTACGGCGACGGCAACCAGAGCCGCTCGTTCTGCTACGTGGACGACCTGATCGAAGGCTTCCTGCGCCTGATGCAAAGCCCCAGCGGATTCACCGGCCCGGTGAACCTCGGCAACCCCGGCGAGTTCACGATGATCGAACTGGCCGAGGCCATCCGCGACCTCACCGGCTCGCGTTCGCCGCTGCAGCACCTGCCGCTCCCCGCCGACGACCCCCGCCAGCGCCAGCCGGACATCCGGCTTGCGCGCGAGCACCTTGACTGGGAGCCGAAGGTTGCGCTGCGGGAGGGGCTGAAGCCGACCATCGCCTATTTCGAGCGGCTGCTCGCCGGAGATTCCAAGCGGGATGAGGCGGTTGCATAAGCGCCGATTCGCGTGCGAGGTGCGCTCCCACAGGGGGTGAGCGGAATTCACTATCCTGGCGCCAGGGGCCGGCATCCCGTCGCACAGACGACCCTTGAAACCGCCCGTCTGCTACGGCAACTGAACCTGGCCCGGGAATCGCGTCACCTGAAGCCTGAGGTCGTCAAAACGCTGGATACCTATCTCGAACGACCCGCGCAAGCAGGAGGCCGGCTCGCGTTCCATTTCCGCGATCTCCTCTATTTCCGGTTGAAGGCCTCCCTGGAAGAATCCGGTGTGG
>NZ_REBW01000088.1 GCF_007692535.1 Thioalkalivibrio sp.
GACGCGAAGGCTCCCCTGCACGTGGTCGTGCTTGCCGCCGGCAAGGGCACGCGCATGCGTTCGCGCCTGCCGAAGGTCCTGCAGCCGCTGGGCGGCGAACCGCTGATCGCGCACGTGCTCCGGCGCGCCCGCGGGCTGGACCCGCGCGCGGTCACGGTAGTGGTCGGGCACGAAGCCGAACGCGTGCGGCAGGCGACCAACGCCGACGATCTCCGCTTCGTCGAACAGGTGGAACAGAAAGGCACCGGACACGCGGTCAGTCTGGCCCTGGCCGGCGAGGACCCTTCCGACCTGGTGCTTGTACTCTACGGCGACGTGCCCCTGATCCCGGAGGCGGACCTCGCGGCCTGCCTGGACGGGGAGGCCCGCCTGGTGGTCCTCGGGGCGGAGATCCCGGACCCGACCGGATACGGCCGGCTGATCGAGCAGCCGCCGGGCCATCTCGAGCGGATCGTCGAGGAACGCGACGCCGACGTGGCGACCCGGCGGATCCGGCGCATCAATACCGGGATCCTCTGCGCCGCTGCCGGCGACCTCCAGCGCTGGTTGGCCGCCGGGGAGTCCGAGGCCGCTCACCGTCAGGGCGAGTGGTACCTGACCGATGTGGTCGCGGCCGCGCGCGCCGAGGGCCTGCCGGTCGCACTGGTACTGAGTTCTTGGCCCGAGGCCGTCCTGGGGGTCAATGACCGGGTTCAGCTGGCGCAACAGGAGCGGCAGTATCAGCGGGCACGTGCCGAGAGCTGCCTGCGCGACGGTCTGATGCTGGCCGATCCGGCGCGGTTTGACCTGCGTGGCGACCTCGCCTTCGGACAGGACTGCCTGATCGACGTGAACGTGATCCTGGAAGGCAGCGTTCGGCTCGGCGACGGCGTCCGGATCGGCCCGGGTTGCCGACTGCGCGACGTGACCGTCGGCGATGATGCCGTGATCGATGCCTATTCGCTGCTCGAGTCCTGCGAGATCGGCCCGAATTGCCACGTCGGTCCCTTCGCTCGCCTGCGCCCCGGCGCGCTGCTGCAGGCCGGTGCGCGCGTCGGCAACTTCGTCGAAATGAAGAACGCGACGCTCGGTCCCGACGCCAAGGCCAATCACCTGACCTACCTGGGCGACGCGACGGTCGGCGCGCGCGCCAACATCGGCGCCGGCACCATCACCTGCAACTACGACGGCGCGAACAAGCACCAGACCCGCATCGGCGCCGATGTCTTCATCGGCTCGAACTCGGCCCTGGTGGCGCCGGTGGTCGTGGGGGACCATGCCACCATCGGCGCCGGAACGGTTCTGACCCGGGACGCGCCGCCCGGCAAGCTGACGCTGACGCGGTCGCCTCAGGAGACCCGAACCGACTGGGAACGCCCGCGAAAGACATCCCGCCCAACCATGGATTAGACTGCGGCCATGTGTGGAATCGTCGCTGGCATCGCTGAACGCAACATCGTCCCGATCCTGATCGAGGGACTGCGCCGCCTCGAGTACCGAGGCTACGACTCGGCCGGGATCGCCCTGCTCGCGGACGGGATCCTGCTGCGCGAGCGTGCCCTGGGCAAGGTCGCGGCGCTCGCCGACGTCGTCGAGCACAACGGCTTGAAGGCCAACGCGGGAATCGCCCACACCCGCTGGGCCACGCACGGCAAGCCCAGCACCGACAACGCCCATCCCCACGTCTCCGTCGAGCGCATCGCGGTGGTCCACAACGGCATCATCGAAAACCACGCCGAGTTGCGGGCCACGCTCGAAGCGCGCGGCCACCGCTTCACCTCCGAAACCGACACCGAGGTCATCGCCCACCTGATCGTGGACGAACTCGGGAACGGCAGCGGCGACCTCCTGACGGCCCTGCGCGCCGCGGCCCGCAAGCTGCAGGGCGCCTTCGCGGTGGCCGTGCTGGACCGGGACGCCCCGGAGCGCGTGATCCTGGCGCGCGAGGGCAGCCCGCTGGTCATCGGCCTGGGTATCGGCGAGAACTTCGCCGCCTCCGACATCCAGGCGCTGCTGCCGGTCACGCAGCGCTTCATGGATCTGGAAGACGGCGACTTCGCGGTGCTGGAACGTCTCGACATCAAGGTCGTCGACATCGACGGGATGCCGGTGCAGCGGCCGGTGCGCGAAAGCAGTCGGGAGTCCCTCGCCGCCGACCGTGGCGAGTACCGGCACTTCATGGCCAAGGAGATTCACGAGCAACCAGAGGCTATTGCCGCGACCCTCGAAGGCCGCCTCGGTGCGCAGGGCCTGCTGCCCAACCTTTTGGGTCCGGATACCGCACGTCGTCTCGCGGAGGTGCGAGCAGTCCAGGTCGTTGCCTGCGGCACCAGTTATCACGCCGGCATGGTGGCCCGCTACTGGATGGAGGCCGTGCTGGGTCTGCCTTGCCAGGTCGAGGTCGCGAGCGAATACCGCTATCGGCCCCACGTGGTCGCGCCGGGCACCCTGCTGGTCGTGATCTCCCAGTCGGGGGAGACTGCGGACACGCTCGCGGTGCTGAAGCAGTCGCGTGCGGAACCCTTCTGTGCGCGACTCGCCATCTGCAACGTTCCCGAGAGCGCGATGGCGCGCAATGCGGACCTGGTGCTGATGACCCACGCCGGCCCGGAGATCGGCGTGGCCTCGACCAAGGCCTTCACCACCCAGCTGGTGGCGCTGGCGATCCTGGTGCTGCTGCTCGCGGAGCATTGCCCGGAGGCGACCATGCCGGCCGAGGTCCGGGCCCAGTGGCTCCAGGCCCTGCGCGCCCTGCCGGATCAGGTGCGCGCGGTGCTGGCCATGGACGACGAAGTCGCGCTGGTGGCCGAGCAGCTGGTCGAGCGGGAACATGCGCTGTTCCTTGGTCGGGGCCTGCATTTCCCGATCGCGCTGGAGGGGGCCCTGAAGCTCAAGGAGATCTCCTACATCCACGCGGAGGCCTATCCCTCGGGCGAACTCAAGCACGGCCCGCTGGCCCTGGTGGACGCGGACATGCCCGTGATCGCCGTCGCTCCCAACGATACTCAGCTGGAGAAGCTCGCGAGCAACCTGCAGGAGGTGCGCGCGCGTGGCGGCCAGCTGATCGTCTTCGCCGAGCGCGACACCGCCAAGGCCCTGAGCGCCGCCGACATCTGGATCGGCCTGCCCTGTGGCCGCGTCTTCGAGCCGCTGGCCCCGGTCCTGTTCACGCTGCCGCTGCAACTGCTCGCCTATCATACCGCGGTGCTGAAGGGCACCGACGTCGATCAGCCCCGCAACCTGGCCAAGTCCGTCACCGTCGAGTGACCATCCGCGCCGTGTCTCCCGAGCCGTCCCGGCCGGCGGTCGGGTCGGTGGGACTGCGCAAGCGATGACCCGGCGCCTGTCGCACGTGGTGGGCTTCGACGATGCCCCCTTCGACCGCGGGCACCGGGGCGACGTGCTGGTCGTCGGCGCGGTCTTCGCCGGACAGCGGCTCGAAGGCGTGCTTTCCACGAAGGTGCGCCGCGACGGCGCCAACGCGACGGCGCGGCTGGCCGAGTGTCTGGCCGGTTCCCGCTATCGGCCCCAGCTGCAGGCGGTCCTGTTGCAGGGCATCGCCTTCGCCGGTTTCAACGTCGTGGACCTGGCAGACCTGCATCGGCGCACCGGCCTGCCGGTGCTGGTCGTCGCGCGCCGGGCACCCGACCTGGGGGCGATTCGCAGCGCGCTGCTCGCACACGTTCCCGGCGGCGCCCGCAAGTGGCGCCTGATCGAGGCGGCCGGGGCGATGGAGCCGCAGTCCGGGGTCTACGTGCAGCGCTGCGGGCTGTCGTCGGCCGAGGCGGAGGGGCTGGTAACCGGCCTGCAGATCCATGGCCGCCTGCCCGAGCCGCTGCGTGCGGCGCACCTGATCGCCGGCGGCGTTGCCACCGGCGAGAGTCGCCATCGCCCCTGATGTGACAGTCGCGGCTACCCCCGTACCGTGACCCAGGCCGCCACGGCGGACGACCGTTCCCCAACGCACCAGCTTATGGAGTGCGGGAGCTTGCTCCCGCTTTTCGACGCAGGGACCAACCCAGCGCCCCAAAGCGGCGGCGAGCCGCCGCACTCCAAAGGCGCTGCCCCATGGGCCGGGGCGGCGGCCATCCGTCTGGCCGATCCGGCGTGAACCCCGTATGCTACAGAGCGTTCGCGCTGCAAGAGTGAGGGGGGGATGTCGAATCCGGAAGCCTTGAACCAGGCCCCATCGATCGACCCGGGTGGCCGCGCCTGGTGGCGGAGGCCTGGAAGCCTCTGTCGGACGCTCCTCGGGAGCGGGTTGCTGCTCGGGTTCCTGGCCGTGGCGTCGGGCTGCGCAGTGGGGGTCGACGCTCCAGGCGCCCGGTTGGCCTACGAACTGAACACCATCGAGGTGGTCCGCGCCGCCGGGCCCAGCGTCGTCTCCGTTCGTGTCTCGGCCGTGGGCGAGCAGAACGAGCGCCCGCCCGGAAGTCAGAGGGTCGCCGGAGGGAGCGGCTTCGTGGTCGACGAAGAAGGCCGCATCATCACCAACTTCCACGTCGTCGCGATGGCGATCGGCGAGACCTCGGACGATCGCGTCGAACTGGCCCCCGGGGCTTCGCTCAGCGTCTCCTATCTCGGGAGTCCCGAGATCGAGCACCCGGTGCGGGTCGTGGGTGCGAATCCGGACGTCGATCTGGCGTTGCTCGAACTGCGGCGTCCCGGTGAGGCGCCGACCGTCGCGGCGATTCCGCTGGCCGATTCGGACCGGGTGCTGGTCGGCCAGAAGGCGATCGCGATCGGCAATCCCTTCGGCCTGCATTCCAGCGTGACGGCTGGCATCGTCTCCGCGGTGGAACGCCACCAGCCGGGGCTGGTGGGCATCGACATTCCCTATATCCAGACCGACGCCGCGATCAATCCCGGCAATTCGGGCGGCCCGCTGCTGAACTCAGCCGGGCAGGTCGTCGGCATCAACAACACCATCCTGGCCCCCGCCGGCGCCTTCGCGGGCATCGGTCTCGCTGTGCCCAGCAATCTGCTGCGCGAGGCGATGCAGGAGCTGCTCGCGGGCGGTCTCTCCGGCCTGGCGGCTGCCGCTGCCCAGTTGCCGGACCGGCCCCGGCTGGGCCTGCAGATCGGGTTGCGGGTCGCGGATTATCCGCGTGCGTTGCGCGAACATCTGGGCCTGCCCGCCCAGGGCGTGGTGGTCACGGGCGTGTCGAAGGATGGTCCGGCCGATCGCGCCGGCATCAGGGGCCCCGAGGGCGCCGTGTTGATCGATGACGAGCCGTATCCGGTCGGCATGGACGTGATCACGGCGATCGAGGGCCAGCCGGTTGCGCGGGCCATCGATGTCCAAAGGGTCATCCTCGAGCGCGAGGCGGGCGACGTCGTGACCGTCACCCTCTGGCGCGACGGCAGCGAAACCGAGGTGGAGATTGCGCTGGAGGTGGTCCCGGTCGACGACTGAGGCCGAGTGGGTCATCAGTCCGCCGAGCGACCCCGGAGGAGGCGATGCATGGATGAAAACGACCGCGAAGGCTACGACCGCGCCATCGGGCTGATGCGTGACTGCGCGACCGAGGACGGCTTTCTGGCCTCACCCACGGAGCGTTCGAACTACCGCCGCATCTGGGCACGCGACGGCGCGATCCTCACGTTGGCCGCATTGCGTGCCGACGACGATGAACTGATCGCGACCGCCCGTCGCACCCTGGAGGTGCTGGCGCAGCACCAGGGTCCGCACGGCGAGATTCCCAGCAACGTCGATCCCGGGACCGGGCGGATCAGTTATGGCGGGACCACCGGACGCGTCGACGCCGGCCTGTGGTTCGCGATCGCCTGTGCCGAGTACTGGCGCGCTTCCGGCGACGGGGCTTTTCTGGATGCGCTGCTGCCTGCGCTCGAGAAGGTGCGGTTTCTGCTCGGCGCCTGGGAATTCAACAACCGCGGTCTGCTCTACGTGCCGGTGACGGGCGACTGGGCCGACGAGTACCTGCAGAGCGGCTACGTGCTTTACGATCAGCTGCTCTACCTGCAGGCACAACGCGGCTTTGCGGCCTTGCACGCCGAGGTCCACGGGTCACGCGACCATGCCCTGCTGGAGAAGATCAGCCGGCTGCGCCACCTGATCCGCGCCAACTACTGGTTCGACGAGGACGAAACGAACGCCGCCGACGCCTACCACGACGTGCTGTACCGCAAGGGTCAGGAAGCCGCCCCGCACTGCGCGAACCGCTACTGGATGCCGTCGTTCTCGCCGAGTGGCTACAGCTATCGCTTCGACGCCTTCGCGAATGTCCTGGCCTCGCTGCTCGATGTCGCCGACGCTGCGCGCCGGCAGCGGGTGGACACCTACATCGCCGAGGAACTGCTGCACGATGACCTGCCCCTGCTGCCGGCCTTCCATCCGGTTATTGATCCGGTGCACGAGGACTGGGAGGATCTGCAGTTGATGTTCTCCTATACCTTCAAGAACAACCCGTACGAATTCCACAACGGCGGCCTTTGGCCCATGCTGACCGGCTTCTATGTCGCGGACCTGGCGCGCCGCGAACAGACCGATCAGGCCCGGAAGCTTCTGCAGGCCGTGCATCGGGGCAACGCGCTGACCATCGATGACGAGCCCTGGAGTTTCCCCGAGTACGTGCACGGCCGGAAACTGACCGCCGGCGGTACCCGCCACCAGGGCTGGAGCGCAGCCGCGGCGGTGATCGGCCACCATGCCCTGAAGGGGCGCAACCTGTTTGGGATCGACGATGACGAACGCTGAGATTGTCCTGTGTACCGACCTTGACCGCACCGTGATCCCCAACGGTGCACAGCCGGAATCGCCCGAGGCCCGGCCGCGCCTGCGCCGGCTCGCGGCCCGTCCGGAGTCGACGCTGGTCTATGTCACCGGCCGCCACAAGGCCCTGCTGGAGGACGCGATCCGCGACTACGACCTGCCGATCCCGGACTACGCCATCGGCGATGTCGGCACGACGATCTATCAGGTGCGCGACGGCGAATGGCGACCCTGGGACGCCTGGTCCGACGAGATCGCACCGGACTGGCAGGGCCATGACCGCGAGTCGCTGGCCGAGCTGCTGCGGGGACTGGACGATCTGCAGCTGCAGGAGCCGGAGAAACAGAACGACTTCAAGCTGAGCTATTACGCGCCCACCGGTACCCGGCCCGACGCGCTGCTCGCGGAGGTCCGCGAGCGACTCGATGAGCGCGGCATCCGCGCCAGCCTGATCTGGAGCATCGACGAGGCTGCGGACTGCGGCCTGCTCGATGTGCTGCCGGCCGCGGCCAACAAGCTGCACGCTATCCGGTTCCTGATGCGCGAAAAGGGGTTCAGCGACACGCAGACGGTGTTCTCGGGCGACAGCGGCAACGACCTCGAGGTGCTGGTCAGCGGCCTGCAGGCGGTGCTGGTGCGCAATGCCCCGGACGACGTGCGCGAGGAGGCGATGGAAAGGGTCGCCGAGGCGGGCTACCCGGACCGGCTCTACTTTGCCAGCGGCGGGTTTCTCGGAATGAACGGCAACTACTCGGGCGGCGTACTGGAGGGCCTGGCCCACTTCCTGCCGCATACGGCCGAGTGGCTGGACCCGGACGTCTCCGGCGAGCGCTGATCCGCCTCGGCCAGCGACCAGGGCAAGGCCATTCAGCGCAGGAGAGGACCCTCGACCCGATTCCGCGCCTGGACGCCGGCGAGTTGCTCGATCAGCGTCAGTGCGAAATCCATGGCGACTCCGGGCCCGCGTCCGGTGACCACGCCGGCGTCGACCTCCACCGCCGCACCGGTGGACGCGGTGCCGCTTTCGTCCAGGGCCCCGGTGTAGGCTGTCACCCGGCGGCCCGTCAGCAGCCCGGCGCTGGCCAGGGCCTTGGGTGCCGCGCAAATGGCGCCAACCAGGCGGCCGGCATCGGATTGGCGCAGCAGCAGGGACTGCACGCGGGAATCGTCCCGGAGGTGGTCGGCGCCGGGCAGACCACCCGGCAGCACGATCAGATCGAAGTCTTCGTTCAGGACCTGCGCCAGCGGCTGGTCAGGTACGATCACGACGCCGCGCGAGCATTGCACAGGGTTGTCGTCCAGCCCGGCGACGACAACGGTGAATCCGGCCCGGCGCAGCAGGTCGATGATGGTCACCGCCTCAAGTTCCTCCGCGCCCGGAGCCAGCGGGACCAGGACCCGGATGTTCTCCGGGCTGTCGGTCACAGACGATTACCGAGGATGGCCAGGCCCTTGAGCAGGTTCAGCGCCTCGTAGAGGCCATAGTCGCGCTGGACCAGAGGCTCCTTCTTCTCGTCGTTGGCTGCGTTTCCCGCGTCGTTGTTGCCGGATCCGTTGTCGTTGTCCAACCGGTTCTGCAGGCTGGCCTCGTTGATGGACGGACCGTTGTCCTCGACGCGGGCGACGGTCAGCGGCTCGATCGTGATGTCTGGCTGGATGCCCTCGGCCTGGATGGACCGTCCGTCCGGCGTGTAATAACGGGCCGTGGTCAGCTTGATCGCCGTGTCCTGAGCAAGCGGCAGGATGGTCTGCACGGAACCCTTGCCGAAGGTCGGCGAGCCCATGATCACTGCGCGCTTGTGGTCCTGCAGTGCGCCGGCGACGATTTCCGAGGCGGACGCCGAACCCTCGTTGACCAGCACGACCAGCGGCACGCCGCCCGCGACGTCGCCGGGCGAGGCCGTGTAGCGGAACTGGGACTCCTGCAGGCGACCCTCGGTGTAGACGATCAGGCCCTGGTCGAGGAAGGCGTCCGACACGCCGACCGCGCCGTTCAGCACGCCCCCGGGGTTGTTGCGCAGGTCCAGTACGAGGCCCTGCAGCGCCCCTTTTTCCTTCAGCGACTCGACCGCGCGGACCAGGTCGCGCGCAGTGCGTGCCTGGAAGTTGGTGATGCGCACGTAGCCGAAGCCTGGCTCGAGTTCTTCCCAGCGCACACTCTGCACCCGGATGACGTCGCGGGTGATGGTGATGCGTTGCGGGCCATCGGCGCCATCGCGCATGATCGTCAGCGTGATGTCGGTGCCGCGCTTGCCGCGCATCTTGTTCACGGCATCGGACAGGGTCATGCCCTTCACCGGCGTGTCGTCGAGGCGGATGATCAGGTCGCCGGCGCGGATGCCGGCGCGGCTCGCCGGGGTGTCGTCGATCGGCGAGATCACCTTGATGAAGCCGTCTTCCATCCCGACCTCGATCCCGAGGCCGCCGAACTCGCCGCTGGTGCCGACCTGCAGGTCGCGGAACTCGCGTTCGTCCAGGTAGGCTGAATGCGGGTCGAGCCCCGACAGCATCCCCTTGATCGCGTTGTCGAGCAGTTCGCGGTCGTCGACCTCGGAGACGTAGCTGCGCTTGATGCGCATGTAGACGTCGGTGAACCGGCGCAGATCCTCGACCGGCAGCACGGCGTTGGCGCCGTCGTTACGGTCGGCGAAGACGCCAATCGATACGCTGAGGAAGACCCCCAGGATGACGCCGGTGACGAGGCCGTAGCCGACGCTGAAACGCTTGTTCATGTTCGTGATCCCCACGCGGGAAGCTGTTGTATCAAATGGTAACACCGCAGGCGGGCCGTGCCGAAATGATCCTATCTGCCCGGGGCTGTGTCTGTTGGCTGCCTACTTTGAGTGCCACCAGGGGCGTGGGTTCAATGTCTGACCCTCGTGCCGCAACTCGAAATAAAGCCCCGGCGCGATCACGGTGCTGGTGGCGCCAGCCTGGGCGATCACGTCGCCTGCCGCGACCTGCTGTCCCTGGCGGGCCAGCAGTTCCCTGTTGTTGCCGTACAGGGTCAGGTAGCCCTCGCCGTGGTCGAGGATGACCAGGAAGCCGTAGCCGTGCATCCAGTCCGCGTACACCGCCTGTCCCGGATGCACGGCGCGCACCGCCGCATCGTCGCCGACCTCGAAGACTTCACCGCGCCACTGGGCCTGCAGGCCGCCGCCGCGCTGGCTGCCGAAGCGGTGCAGAAAACCGCCGTCCACCGGGTGTGCCAGGCTTCCGCGGCGATTGGAGAAGAGCGTCCCGGCTCCCGGGGGGAGCGGCTGCGCCGTTCGGGCCGCCGGCTCCGGAGGCTTCTCGGCGGCCTGGGCCGCCATCCGGCGCACGACGTCTTCCAGGGTCTGCGCATTGCGCTCCAGTCGCTCTATCTCTACTGCGTCGCTTTCCACCTCCGTCTGGACCCGCGCCAGCAGCACCCCCAGTTCCTCCTCCTGGCGGGCGATCTCGCGCAGCATCCGGCGCGCTTCGGTCTCCTTGACGATCAGTTCGTCCCGCGCGCTGGCCAGGCGGTCGCGTGCCAGGACCAGGGCGTCCACCTGCCCTGCAATCTCCGCCAGGGCCAGCTCCCGTTGCGCCTGGACCCGGGCGTCGAGCGGACGCTGGTGTCGCCCGATGCGGTCGTCCGACGGCGCCCAGCCCTGATGGCGCTCGCGTAGCCACTGCCCACGCAGCAACTGCCTCGCCTGCTCCCTCGCTGCGGCGAGTTCCCGCTCACGCTGGTCGACCTCCTCCTGGCGTGCGGCCACGGCGCGGTCCTGCTCCGCGACGGCCGCGGCGAGGCCCCGCTGCTCGGCGCGCAGGCCCTGGTTGCGCCGCGCCACCTCCGCAACCCGCTCCTCGAGGCGTTCGATTTCGCGCAGTCGCTGCTGCTGCTCGCGCTCCAGTGCCTGCATGGCCTCGCGAGTCGCCTCGAGTTCGGCGCCGGTCTCGACGGCCGCGGCGGGTATGGCAAACAGCGCCAGCGCGGCCAGGAACCACCCAAGAGGCTGTAACCGGGGAGCTTTCTCCATATCAAGCATTGCGCTCGGGGGAATATACGAGTACTTTTGATTGCTTATATACCGCGTGATAGTCATTCCGGCCCATGATCTTCCAAAAATACGGGTGTCTCACCGTGAATCACGAACCAACCTGCTTCGACGAAGCCCTGATGACGAAGGACGAGGACATCGAGCGCGCGTCGCGTTCGCTGAAGGCGATGTCGCACCCGCTGCGCCTCAAGATACTCTGCATCCTCGGCGACCGCGAGATCAGCGTACAGGAGATCGTCGACCAGGTGGGCACCTCGCAGAGCAACATCTCGCAGCACCTCGGCATTCTGCGCGACAAGGGCATTCTCGCCACGCGCAAGGATGCAAACCGCGTATATTATCGCGTCGGCGACTCCCGCACGCTGCGCCTGATCAGTATGATGCAGGAAGTTTTCTGTCGTTCCTGACCCCCAACGGTTGTCCATATGCTTGAACGTTTGCCGGAATTCCTGGGCAATCACCCCATTCTCTCGGGTGCCCTGGTCGCGATCATCGCGCTGATCCTCTACACCGAGTTCCAGCGCCTGACCCGCAAGTACCGCGCTCTGCCACCCGCCGAGGCGGTGCGCGTGATGAACCAGGAGGGCGCGCTGGTCCTCGACGTGCGCGAGGACAACGAATTCACCGGCGGACGCATCGGGGGTGCCCGGCACATCCCACTGGGCGTGCTGAAGCAGCGGGTGAAGGACATCGAGCGCTTCAAGGAATCCCCTGTGGTGGTGTACTGCCGCACCGGTGCCCGCTCGGCCGTAGCAGCCTCGCAGCTGGTCGCGGCCGGGTTCACCGATGTCACGAATCTGCAGGGCGGCCTCCAGGCCTGGCAGTCCGCCGGACTGCCGGTGAAAAAGAAGTAATCGGTTCGCGATGCGTTTCCAGATCTATCTCAACGGCTTCTGCCCCTACTGCGAGATGGCGTGCGAGCTGCTCGATTCGCTCGGTCACGAATACGACGAGATCCGTATCGATCTGGAGCCGAAGCAGCGGGATGTCATGGTGGAACGCTCGGGGCGTACTTCGGTGCCGCAGATCTTTCTCGGCGAGACGCACATCGGCGGCTACGACGACCTCGCTGCGTTGCACCGTTCCGGCGGGTTGGCGGAATTGCTCGCGCAGCAAGCCGGTGACGAGGGATGAGCGCGTCGACCGCCGTGCATCGGGTGTGTCCCCACTGCGGCCAGGTGAACCGCGTTCCGGATGCCAATGCCGGCGCGGCCCGCTGCGGAGCGTGTCACGAGCCGCTGTTCCAGGGCGAACCGGCGGCCGTCGACCTGGCGCGCCTGGAGCGCTTCGTGTCCCGCGACCAACGGCCGATCCTGGTCGATTTCTGGGCGCCCTGGTGCGCGCCCTGCCGTACGATGGCCCCGCAATTCGTCACCGCAGCGCGCCAGCTGGAGCCGGGCATGCGTCTGCTGAAGCTGGACACCGAGGCAGATCCCGATGCCGGGGCCCGCTTCGGCATCCGCGGCATCCCGACGATGATCCTGTTCCATGGCGGCCGTGAGGCCGCGAGGCAGAGTGGCGCGATGTCCGCCGGCGATATCGTCGCCTGGGCCCGGCACGCCGCTCGCTGAAGACCGCCCCCGCGTGGGCGCGGAACCCGTTCCCAACTTCCCCGAAAACGAGAAAACGACATGGCTGAAGACACCAAGACCGGCAGCACCGATTCCGGCACGTCCCCCGCAGCGAACCAGGGCCCCGAGTTCGCGATCCAGAAGATCTTCATCAAGGACTTGTCGTTCGAGTCGCCTGGCTCGCCCGCGGTATTCCTGAAGGAATGGAAGGGCGACACCAACATCCAGCTGAACACCAAGGCGCGGAAGCTGAACGAGCAGGATGGGCTGTTCGAGGTCGAACTGGGCCTGACGGTCACCACCACCTCCCATGGCGAGACCGCCTACCTGGTCGAGGTCAAGCAGGCCGGCGTCTTCGTCGCGCGCGGTTTCCCGGAAGACCAGCAGGGCCACCTGCTCGGGGCCTATTGCCCGAACCTGCTGTTCCCGTTCGTCCGTGAAGTCGTCGCGGATCTGGTGCTGAAGGGTGGCTTCCCGCAACTGCTGCTGCAGCCGATCAACTTCGACGCCCTGTATGCGCAGCACCAGCAAGAGCAGCGCAGCAAGCCGGCCGAAGCCGGGGAATCGGGCTCGGCCTCCGCCTGAGCCTCCGGCCCCGGGGTTCCGGCGGATCGGACCGCCTCCGTCGCCGCAACGATCAAGGCACTGCGCCGCTCCCGGCGACGAAAAGCCGCAAACGTTAGGTCGGGTTAACGTGAAAGTCACGGCCA
>NZ_REBW01000003.1 GCF_007692535.1 Thioalkalivibrio sp.
GCGGATCGCGGAAATCCTCGCCCGAGTAGTACTGGCGGTACGTCATGGTATCGCCGTTCTCGAACCGGAAAAATCCCCAGAAATAGCGATACTGCAGCGTGTTGCGGAAATTGCCCCACTGGTGTTCGAACCAGCCCGTGCCCTCGAAGCGGACCGTGCGGCCGCCCACTTCGAGTTCGCCCGACGCAGCCATGTCCGGGGCCGTGTAATAGATGGTCATGCCGTACATCGTCTCGGGGTTCTGTCGATCCTGCGGATCGACCCCGATGCTTTCCAGACCCCAATAGGCCATCGGCACATAGCCGGGTGCCCTCGCCGTCGCCGACATCGACAGCCGGAACGCATGGTTCCAGTCGTCCACCTTGGTGTTGTAGCCGGAGAACCTCCACGTCTCGTCGGCATGGGTGTAGGCAGTGGTGAACCCGTTCTCGCCGTCGTCGATCTCGTAGCGGAAGTGAAAGTCCTCGGCGTCCGGCGCCGATCCTTCGGTGGTCAACGGCCCGGTGATGTACAGCAGCGCGGTGTGGAACTCGCCGGTGTCGAGGTTCTGGAAGGCGAACAGCACGTTGTGCAACGGGCGGCCTTCCGCCGCGACCCAGCCCTGGCTGAGCGGCACCCAGAACACCGAAATGCGCTCGCCGGTGTCGAGGTCACGACCGATAACCGTGATGTAGTGCCACTCGTTGAAGTCGTTGGACTGATAGAACGTGCCGCCATGCCAGGCATGGTCGCGCGGAAGGGAATAGAGCGCCTGTCCGGTCGTCGTCTCCACGCCGGGGCCCTGAAACGGCGCCGGCCCGGTGGAGCCGCGGGCAGAGGTGGTGCCGGCGGCCAGCGTCCCGGCAAAGGCGCCCGCGCCGATGGCAAGGCCCGTGGCTGGCGCGGCCTGCAGCAGCGTTCGGCGGGTGAGCTGCGCATCCCGATGGGGGGCAGGAGGGGTCCTGGGGGTCATGTCAATCTTTCCTGACGGCGCTTGATCAAGGGTGCGCCCTCGGGGCGCGTCGGCCGTTGCCCTCGGCGCGTTCGAAGACCGAGGGGCTCGGAAGACAACGCGTCCTGTCGGGGCAGCCCCGCCATCTCCCTTGACCCGGGGTCCGCTGTCCAATGCAGGGTTCGGCACCCGTGATGTCGATCGCACATCAGCCGCAGGCCCGCGGTGGCGCCCCGGCGAGACGATCACCCGGCATGGATCACACCGTGCCCGGCAACGCTCCGGATGCAAACAACGAGAAATGCGGCAATATCAGCAGCGGAACCCGCCGCCTGCGCTGCGACACGCCGCATGCAAAGTTGTGTGGACGCACCCACTCCCAGTGCATAGAGACTGTATGATGCCGTTGGTGCATCGATGAGAACAGTTCGCGAGTTGAAGATCGTGCGCGCTTTGGCCTCGCACCGCAACTTTGCACGCGCCGCAGATGAACTGGGGATGAGCCAGCCGAGCCTGAGCCGCGCCCTCGCCCGACTGGAGGAAGCGATCGGGGCACAGCTTTTCGAGCGGAGCCGTACCGCCGTCACGCCGACCGATTACGCCGAGATCGTTCTGCTGCGCTGCGATGCCCTGATCGCAGGCTTCAAGGATCTTTCCCAGGCGCTCGAGTTCAAACGGGGCGAGGCCGAGCGTGGCGTGCGCGTCTCCATCGGACCTTTCGCGGCCGAGGCCGTGGGCCTCGCAGGCATGGCCGCCCATACGACAAACATTCGGAGCTTCCAGGGCCGGTTCGTCGTGCGCGACTGGCGAACCTGTCTCGAAGACGTCCTCGAGCGACGCAGCGAACTGGCCATCACCGACACCCGCTCCGCGCTCGTGCACCCCGAGCTCGCGGCGGAGCGTCTGGGCGGCGGCCCGGTCGCCTTCTTCTGCGACAGACGCCACCCCCTCGCCCAAAGGGCCGAGGTCACATGGGCCGACGTGATGCGCTTTCCCTGGGCGATGACCCTGATGCAGGGGCGCTGGCTCGATGTCCTGCCGGCCGATCTCGGCGTGGCCGGGCGATGCGATCCGAGCACAGGGGATTTCGTGCCGGCAATCTGCGTAGATTCTTTCGCGGCGATGACCGCCGCGGTGCGCAACGGCCGCGCGATCAGCGCCGCGCCGCCCGCCTTCATCGAGGACGAGCTCGAGCGGGGCGAGTTCGTGACCTTGCCTCTCCAGGAGCCCTGGATGCAGATGGATTACGGTTTGGTCTGGCGACGCGACCAACCCTGGTCCAGTGGGCTGAAACGGTTTGTGGAAACGCTGCGGCGGACGCAGATCGAATCGAGTTTCTAGCACCGACGCCACCCCGGTCCGCCGGGCGTTCGCGCACGCATCGGTACGGCGGCATCGGTGAATGGCCCGGTCATGATTGCTGCGGCAAGGATCAATGACCGGTTCGGCAATACCGCACTGCAGCATTCCGCGCACTCCGACTGGCAGATATCCCCGTGACCGCTTTCCTGACCGGCGAGGCGTCGGTCGTCGGTGCCCTGGCCGCGGCCGCGGGCGAGGATCCCGGACGGGTGCGGCACGGCGCGTTTTCCCTTCTCACACGCTTCAATACGTTCCGCGGAGAGGACTGCCAGCGCAGCTTCGCCAGCCCCCGTGTGCGCCGGTTCTGCCCGTTGTGCCTGCGTGCGGACGGGAACATGGCGGCATGGCGGCACCAGATCCTCTGGTGCTTCGCCGCCGTCGGGGTGTGCCCGGAGCATG
>NZ_REBW01000131.1 GCF_007692535.1 Thioalkalivibrio sp.
GTGCCAGGCATTTCAATTCCCGCCGGCTTGCTGCGGCAGGAACGGCGGCAGCGGACAATGCACGGCCGCGCACACGGCGCGCAGCAGCTCCGACTCCTGCGTGGTGATCCGCCCGTCGTGGTGCAGCGTCGCCAGGAGCGCCTCCAGCAGCAGCGCCTTGGCGACAGACTCCAGGCGATCGAGTTTCGGCAGGGCCTGGTCCAGCGCCGCTACCCAGTCCTGTGGCGGCGCATAGGGAATCGACGCCTGCGGCAGCAGCGTATACAGGCCCTTCAGGTAGGCTTGGCGCGCCGCTTCGTCATCCTCGTGGCCGTGCATGGCCAGCACCGCCAGCACGGTCGCCGCCTCGGCCTGTACCTCAGGCAGATGCACCGTGCCGAACACGCGCGCACTCGACGGATGCCGCGCTTCCTCCAGATGCGACGCCAGGTCGCGGCCCAGCGCGTACTCGAACAGGCTGACCTCGCCGTCGAGATGGATCAGCACATCGACAAGCTCTCGGAATGCCATCAGCTCGGGCACAGGGCGGCGCTTCAGCGCGGGAAAAGCGATGGCCAGCAGGGGCGTGCGCTGCACCGGGTGCAGCTGGGCGAAATGCGGCAGCAACGCCTCGACTGCCGCCCGCGAGTCGGCCCCGCGGTGCTCCGCGATGCGCTCCAGATGCGCAGCCGGAGCGCGACCAGCGGCGTCGACCAGTACCGCCAGCACAAGGTCGATCGCATGGTCGTGCATGTGTGCGGCATCCGCCAGCGCCTCCGGAAGATCCGCGCGGATCAACTCCGCGTAGCGAACGTGGTCGAGGCTGGGATTGGCGACGAGCCGGGCCACCGACGGATCCCGCGTGTCCGTCGGCGGGCGACTCCCGGCACTACCGGCCTCCCCCGCCGACGTCCCGGAACCCGAGGCAGCGCCCCCGGCAAGGATCGCACCCGCAAGTACCCCACCGACCACGCCGCCGGGCAGCGCCTCGCTTCCCGGGAGAGAGCCCAGCCCGCCGGGAAACCGATTACGGGCATCCTGCAACTCCGCCGCTTCTTCAGCTTCCTGCTCGGCTTTTCGGCGCCGCTGCCACTGCACCGCGAGATCCCGGAGTTGTTCGGGCCGAAAGCCCGGGTCCAGGCGCTGGATGCGGTCCATCAACGGCGGATGCGTCGCGAACAGACGGGAATAGCCGACGCCATCGCCGAACAGCATGTGGCTGATCTCCTCCCCGTCGGCCATCGCCAGTTGTGATCCCTGCGCGGTGATGGCGATCTTCTTCAGCGCACCGGCCACCGCGGTGTTGTCCCGCGTGAACTGTACGGCCGAGGCGTCTGCCAGGTATTCCCGCTGGCGAGACAGCCCGGCCTTGATCAGCCGGCCGAAAAACATGCCGATGGAGCCGATCACCGCCACCGCCAAAGCCACCATCAGGATCGGCGCTGTACCGCGGCTGTCGCGACTGCCGCGCGCGCCGCGCATGACCATGCGGGCCAGAATCGAGAGCATCAGGATGCCGAACAGCAGCCCTACCAGCCGGATGTTCAGGCGCATGTCGCCGTTGAGGATGTGGCTGAATTCGTGTGCTATCACCCCCTGCAGTTCCGACCGGCTCATCTGCTCGAGACAGCCGCGGGTGACGCCGATGGCCGCATCGGAAGTCGTGTACCCGGCGGCAAAGGCGTTGATCCCGGGCTCCTGCTCCAGCACATAGATCTCGGGCACCGGGATACCGGAGGCGATCGCCATCTCCTCGACCACGTTGCGCAGCCGTCGGTAACTCGGGTTGGTGGTATCGGGGGGAATCAGGGTACCGCCCAGCTCCTGCGCCACCACGCCGCCGCCCTGGCGCAGGCGGCTGGTGCGCGTCCAGCTGGCCAGCGCGATCACCGCGAGCGTGATCAGGCCGGCGATCACCGCGACCGGGATCACCTCGCCGGGTGTCGGACCCCGGGTCATTGCCTCGCCGTCGTAGAATGCGATCCAGCCCAGCGCGACGATGCCGGAGACCACGACCACGATCAGGATCACCGCGATCGCGAACAGAACCAGCAGGCGCCTCGACTGCCCGACCGCGCGGCGTTGCTCGCCGAAGAAATCCATCGCCCCAGTCCCTCGCCGTATGCCCGAAGACTCAGCCGAAGGTCACCTTCGGCACCTCGCGCACGCTCTTGTCCTCGATCTGCAGCAGTTGTGCCGGGCCAAAATTGAACATGCCGGCGATGAAGTTGTTGGGAACGACCTCGCGCTTGTTGTTGTAGGCCATCACGGCATCGTTGTAGGCCTGTCGCGCGAAGGCCACCCGGTTCTCCGTACTCGCGAGTTCCTCGGACAGCTGCATCATGTTCTGGCTGGCCTTCAGGTCAGGGTAGGACTCGGACAGCGCAAACAGGCGGCCCAGGGTCTGGGTGAGCTGGTTTTCCGCCCCACCGAGTTCCTGCATGGCATCGGGATTGCCGGGGTCGGCCGCCGCCGCCTTCAGGCCGCTGACCGCCGCGTTGCGGGCCTGCACCACGGCCTCCAGGGTCTCGCGCTCGTGACCCATGTAGCCCTTGGCCGTCTCGACGAGATTCGGGATCAGGTCGTGGCGCCGGGTCAGCTGCACGTCGATCTGCGCGAAGGCGTTCTTGTACTGGTTCCGGGCCAGCACGAGCCCGTTGTAGATACTGAAAACAAAGAACACCAGGGCGACGATGACGCCCAGC
>NZ_REBW01000096.1 GCF_007692535.1 Thioalkalivibrio sp.
CCGTCGACCTGCGCATGCCCGTCTTTCTACACGAGCGCGAGGCCAGCCGCGATTTTGGGGACATTCTGCAGAGGTACCGCGACCGACTGCCCGCAGCAGTGGTCCACTGCTTCACCAGCGACGCCGCCGCCCTGGCCCGTTACCTCGAGATGGACTGCCATATCGGTGTGACCGGCTGGGTCTGCGACGAGCGCCGCGGCCAGGGGCTGCAGGAGCTGGTGCCGCGCATCCCCGACAACCGGCTGCTGCTCGAGACCGACGCCCCCTACCTGCTGCCGCGCACCCTACCCAAGGGCCTGCCGCACGGCCGGCGCAACGAGCCTTCGTTCCTTCCGCACATCGGCGAACACGTGGCGCGCCTGCGCAACACCGACCCGGAGGCCCTGGCAAGCCAGACCAGCGCCAACGCGCGCGCCTTCTACCAACTGCCCGATTGAACCTGGATCGCACGTACGCATTGGCGGCAGACATCGCGCCTTGGATCGCCCTGCATGCCTTTGCATCGGAGAGGCCAATTGCGAAATGAGCGTGGCGGAGTATGCTTCGGGTTTGATACCCGAACGCGTCAGTACGGACCCAACCTGCCATGATCCAACAGCAACGCATCACGGAAAAACTGGAGCAACACTTCGATCCGGTGCATCTGGAGGTGGAGAACGAGAGCCACATGCACAACGTGCCGCCCGGCTCCGAGTCCCATTTCAAGGTCACACTGGTCAGCGAGGCCTTTACCGGACAGAAACTGGTGGCCCGGCACCGCATGGTCAACCAGGTGTTGTCGGAGGAACTTGCCGGCAGCATCCACGCATTGGCCCTGCATACCCTGGATCCGGAGCAATGGTTCGAGCGCGCCGGGAAGGTGCCCGACTCGCCACCCTGTCACGGCGGTGACAAGTCCTGAGCCCGCCGTGATCGCGCCCCCCACCGATGCAAGGTCGCCCGTGACCGCATCGGCACGGAGATGGAACCTGGAGGCCCCACAGGGGCACGGGTTCATCAACCTGCTGGCCAGCCTCGAACAGGGGCTGGGTTCCGCCCAGGCCTTGAACCCGGAGCCCCCGCTGGCCGCGCTTCCGCCGGAAGTGGTGGCGGGTTACCGCCATGTGCTGGTCTGGCTGATCGACGGCTTCGCTCTGGACTACCTGGCATACGTACCTTCCCTGCGCGCCGATCTCGCGCTGCAGCTGGAAGCGGTCTTTCCCAGCACCACGGCCACCGCCATCACCAGCCTCTTCACCGGCATGAGTCCCGCACAGCACGGGCTGCTGGGCTGGCGAACCTACCTCCCGCAGGCGGATCGCACGCTGACAGTGCTGCCGGCACGCGAAAGCGACCACGCCGGCAATTCCGCCGCGCTGAGCTCGCAGAGCCTGAATGCCCGAATCCGTCCTTCGCCTCTGGTCAACCGACTGGCACGAAAGAGCACCTTCGTCTCCCCGGCCCGAATCGCGCACTCGCCCTACAACCGGCTGATGAGCGGCTCAGCAACGGTCATCGGGTACGACGAACTGGAGCAACTGCCGGCCTTACTGGGCGCCCACGTTCGGGCTGTGGGGCGGGCGCCCCACTACACCTATCTCTACTGGTCCCACCTGGACCATCTGGGGCATGAATGCGGGCCGGGCAGCCCTGAGGTCCGCGACCACCTCGCCGCGATCGACGCCACCTATAGCCGCCTGTGCGCCGAGCTGGCCGGTACGGACACGCTGCTGCTCACGACCACGGATCACGGCATGCGCACGGTCAGCCAGCGCCTGGACCTTCGCGAAGCACCCGCCGTGTGCGCCTGCCTGCGCCACCCGTTGACCGGGGAACCGCGGGCGGCGCTGGCGCACGTCCTTCCGGGGCGGCACCGGCAGTTCCGGCGCGCCATGGAGGAGCATTTCGGCAATCGCGTGGAGGTCATCGCCATGGAGGACTGGCTTTACGGCAACGCCTTCGGGTCGGGCGTTCCGCACCCGGAACTGCAGGCCCGGGCCGGAGACTACCTGCTGTTCCCCGACGAGGACAGCTACCTGGTCGACCCGGCAGGCGACGACACCGGCCCCTGCTTCATCGGCGCACACGGCGGAGTGACGCGAGCGGAACGCGAGATACCGCTGTTTCGCAGGAGCTTCGGCCACAAACCATCGCCGGATCGCACCGAAATGCGGCAGTGCGGGACCTACTCGGGCTAAAATGGCCCACTGGAACGACAGCAAGCGAGGTCCGCGATGAGCGACATCACCGAGAGCGAAGTCACCGAAGAAACCTATAACAACGCGGCGCAGAAGCTCATCGACCTCGCCAACACGCTCTCCGCCGACGGCCATTCGCCGGACGTGCACGAGGTCGCCGATGGTCTGCTCGCGGGCGTCATCCATTTCTGGCTCTACAGCCGGCAGCCCTGCGGGGACGCCTTCTGCGAGTCCTGCGCGCCCTTCAGCGACGCCGAGAGCCGCCTCGCGGTCCTGCGTGAACTCGTGGACGAACTCGGCCGCGACAGCGAGTACTTCCACTCCGCGACGGACACCCCGGCCGGGCACGCGTGAGGCTCACTAGGGTTGACGCGGCAGCTCAGCGACCGCTCTGCCCCCCTTCGGCACGAACAGGCCGTCGAGGCCGACCTGTGCCAGCTTGCGCTCC
>NZ_REBW01000002.1 GCF_007692535.1 Thioalkalivibrio sp.
CAGGCGAAGGCGTCATGGATTGCTGCCGTAGCGCAGGATCGGCGCGTGCGGCTTATCGGGTGTCAGCGGCAGGGGGGATCGCGACCGTGCGCGTCGTGTAGAAAGCGCGAAAAGGAAAGAGGGCGTACATGAGGGGCTCCGGTTTCCGGGTCTATCCCGGGGTCTCCAGACGCTTCATCCAGAAGGTCATCGACTTCGCGGTTTCGGCATCGTCGTCGAGATCGCGCCAGGAGAATACCGCTTTCAGGCTTGGCTCGCGACGGTATCCGCGCTTTTCCCAGAAGTGGTCCAGAGGTTGGTGGTCGGGTGGCCGGCGAGGATGGTCCAGCGGCCGGTCCACCGCGCAGAAGGCCGTCCAGCAGAAGCCGCCGAGCCCGCGGGCATGCGCTTCGCGTTCCTCGAAGAAGCGGACGCCCAGACCCCGGCCGCGGTACTGCGGCAGCAGAACGGACTCGCCAAAATAGAAGATCTCCGCAGGGTCGTAGCCCTGCTCGACGAACGGTGCAATGACGTTGGGCGTCTCGTCCGCGAGCGGCAGACCGGTCGAGGCGCCGACGATGTCGGCACCCTCGAAGACCAGCACGATCACGCTCCGCAGTGACCGGGTATAGGTTTCGAGGTACCGCCGCTCGTACTTCAGCCCGCCTTCGTAGAGGTAGGGGAAGTCGCGAAACACGCGGATCCGAAGTTGCGCCAGTTCGGCGATGTAACGGACCAGATCGTTGCCTGTGTAGCCTGTCGGACCGTGACCTTGGTAGCGAGCAGGGTAGGCCAGGTTCGATGTCCGGGCCACCGCCGTGACCGCTCGTGGTCGGCCAGTTCCGGAAACTGCGCTTCCCAAGGCGGCTGGCGGGTTTGGGCCGCGCCCTGCCGATCGCTGTCTCTTGCCGACCCTGAGCGGGCAGTCAGTGGGGATGGTGGAGTGGCCGGTGTCGGACGTAAACCTGAAGTTCTGAACTAGTTCTCTGTATTCACATGTGGTCCTGCCGGACCTGCCGTGGAGCCATGCGGATCATTGCCTGCATCGAGGATCCCGCAGTGATCGAAAAGATCTTTCACCCATCTCGATGCGAAAGCCCTGAAGCCGGACGCTTTGATACGCCCACCCTGCTGGCTGCCGTCTATTGGGCTGACCGGGTTTCTCAACCACGACCTCAAGGCTCCGATGCCGGTGGCGCGGTCACGATGCCGGCATGCACCCAAGAACCGGGCGGCGAACACGCTGGTTCGCGGGATTCGTGCCCGGAGTGACGCTCCGTGGGGCGTCACAGACCCTATTGACGGCCGACCAGCCCGGCCAAAGGATGGCAAGTCGGACTCGCGCCGAGCGAAAGGCGGTCTATCCTTCCTATACTCGATTCCGCGGCCTTGCTGGCGCGTGGGGCAGGCGCCCGACCCGCAGAGGAGATGCCATGCCGGAACTCGAACACAGTCACGAACCCGACGCGATCCAGCACCGCCTGGATGATGGACCCCGATCCAGCTACCTGTCCGATGCCATCCTCGGGGGGATCGACGGCTGCGTCACCACGATCGCCGTGGTCGCGAGCGTGGCCGGCGCCGGGCTCCCGGCGATGATCGCCTTCGTGCTGGGCATGGCCAGCCTGGTCGCCGATGCCTTCAGCATGGGGGTCAGCAATTACCAGGCGGTGAAGAGCCAGCACGATGCACGCGAGGGTCTGCGGCACCAGGAGGAACGCCACATCGAGCAGGTTCCGGAGGGTGAGCGTGAAGAGGTGCGTATAATTTTCGAAAACAAGGGCTTTGAGGGGGAGACGCTTGAGCGCAACGTCGACACGATCACCCAGGATCGCCGGCGCTGGATCGACTTCATGCTGCAAGAAGAACACGGGCTGCCCCTGCAAGGCCCCTCCCCCACCAAGGCCGGGTTGGCCACCTTTTCCGTCTTCATCCTGGTCGGAGCCCTGCCGCTGCTGCCCTTTCTGGTGCCCGTGCTCAGCGATGGCGGGCATTTCGTCGCCAGTGCCGGCATGGCCTGTGTCGCCCTGTTCGGCATCGGCTACGTGAAGGGCATGGTCCTCGATATGGCGCGGTGGCGCACTGGTTTGGAGACCTTGCTGATGGGCGGAGGTGCGGCCCTAGTCGCCTTCCTTTTCGGCTATTTCCTGGAACCGATGCTCGGAGACCTAAGGATATCCTGAACCTGCCCCTACAAACTACGGCCCTGATGGCGCGCAGCGTCGCAACCGCCACGGCCTGGCCCCGCTGCTCTACATCGCCGTGCTCGCTAGGCGTGCTCCCCATGCCGTCGAACTCGACGCTGCCGGGCACGCGCTGCTCCTTCACGAAGACCTCGGAGCGCACGGTTTCCAGGACTATTCTGTCGACTGGGCAACTCGCTCCATGAGCAGACAGTGAACGGAAACGGGTGAGGGGCTGCAGTGGGCCGATCAGCGCCCCTGCCGGCAGGAACGCTGACCGGCGCTGACCGATCAGCACTCGGTGCGTTCGGCCATTTCCAGTGCTTCATCCACCTCTATGCCAAGGTATCGGGCTGTGCTTTGAAGGCTGCGATGACCAAACAGGAGTTGTACGGCCCGCAGGTTCTTCGTACGCCGGT
>NZ_REBW01000197.1 GCF_007692535.1 Thioalkalivibrio sp.
CCAGTCCACCCTGGACCACGGCGTTGTTGTCCGACTTGCTCTCTCCGTTGTCGATGTAGTCGCTGAACACGCCGATGTGGAATTCCAGATCCGCCTGCGCGGTGATGGGTGCGGTCAGGCCCAGGGTCAGGGCCGTCATCGTCAGGCCCAGGAAGCGGGTGCTTTTCTTGGTATACATCATGGTCGTCATCTCTATGCTCTCGTTGATTGTCATTGCGTATCATGAGCCGGCGCGCCCGCCGCCAAAACCTGCGGGCGCGCCGTCTGCGTTCGGGTTCAGGCGGGCATGTGCGCCGCCAGCAGCCAGGCCGCCATGCCGAAATACACCGCCAGTCCGGTGAAGTCCTTGATGGTGGTGATGAAGGGGTCGGCGCCCGGAGCGTGGTCGACGCCGATCTTCACCAGCAGCCAGGGCAACAGGAAGCCCAGGATCGAGGCAGTGAATACGGAAATGAACAGGGCCACGCCCACGACGATGCCCAGTTGCGGGATATCGTTGGGCGCCCCTTGCCAGAAATACGCAATCACGCCCGCCAGGATGGCAATCACCACGCCCATGGCCAGACCCACCAGGGCCTCCCGGATCAGATGAGTGCGGAAGAAGCGGTCCAGGTTGATGTGCCCCAGAGCAAGCCCCCGGGCAAAGATGGTGGTGGACTGGGTGCCCACGTTGCCGCCCATGTCCATGACCAGGGGGATGAAGATGGCCAGTGCCACCACCGCTGCCAGCGTGTCCTCGAAGAAATCGATCACGCCGCCCACCATCAGGCCACCCGCCAGGGTCACCATGAGAAACGCCAGGCGCACTTTCACCGGATAGCCGATGCCGCCGGAGGTCAGCTTTTCGGAGCGCACGACATCCTTGTTGTGTACCAGGTCGCCGATGCCTGCCTTCTTGTAGACGTCCTCGGAGGTGTCCTCCTCCAGCACGTCCATCGCATCGTCGAAACGGATCACCCCAACCAGGCGGTTGGCCGTATCCACCACCGGCAGGACCGGCAGGTTGGTGCGCTGCAGGAGACGGGCCGCATCCACCTTGTTGTCGGTCGGTGCGAGCCGGTTGTTGCGGGATTCAACGATGCTGCCGACGACGGCGCCGGGTTCCGCACGCACCAGCGTGGACAGGCGCACGTAGCCGAGGTAGTGCCCCTCGGCATCGGTCACGAACAGCAGTGACACCACGTCGTCGCCGAGCGCGCTGCTGGCGCGGAGACGCTGCAGCGCCTCGATGACCGAGGTACCACCCTCCACCGCTTCGAAGTCCGTGCGCATCACGCGTGCAACGCTGTCCACGGGGTGGCGCAGGATGGCCAGCACCGCATCACGACGGGCATGTGGCAGGCTGTCCAGGATCGCGTCGCCGTAGTCGCTTGGCAGGATCTCGTGCGTCCGCGCCAGCGTATAGATCGGGAGATGGTTCGCGAGCTTGCGCGCCTCGTCCAGCCCCATGGTCTCAAGCAGGTTGGCCTGCTCCTCGTCGTCCATGTGCAGAAAGACGGCCAGGACTTCCTTGCTCTCAATCAACTGAAAGATTTCCCAGCGGTCGTCCAGGTCGAGTTCGGCGAGATTGCGTGCGGTCTCGGCCGGTACCCCGCGGGCCAGCAAGGCGTGGGCGCGGTGGTAATCACCTGCATGCAGGTGGGTGTAGATTTCCGGGTTCATGTCGGTTTCCTCTTGAAAAAAGGCAGGGCTGTCTGCCCACCTTCATCGCGCACGGGGAGGCTGTGCCTCCCGTGCGCTTCACGAGGAAACGCGTTGTGGAGGCGTCAGCCGCCTTCCGGGCACTGGATGGCGGGCACTGGCTTCACGCCCCCGCGCGGGGGCGCTGGAAGATCGGGGTTGTTCGGGTCCAGGGTCGTCGGGCATTCGGGTCACCTCCTTGGTCGGATTTCGTGGGATTTAAAGATTGCGCCGATGCGCGAGGATTACCTCCACGCCTTGGCGCTTGAATGGGGGCATCGACTGAAGAATCGCGCGCGCACTCGAAGCCGGCAGGCGTTCGCAGATCATCGCCACCGAGTAATTGCTCAGACCATGCGCCAGACGCGCGGCGTCCTCCGGTGGCAGCCGGTGCATCACATGGGCCTGGGCAGTCTCGGTGAGTTGCATCAGGCGCAGACGCGCGGTGCCGGGCTCGCCGCCTCGCAGCGCCCGGTGCACGACCTCCAGCGCCGCATCCGGGCGCTCGTCGCGCCAGAGAATCGGGGCCGCCGTGACGGCTTCGCGTCCGGAAACGTGGGCGGGGTGCCCGGCCCCTGCATACATCTGATTCATCGCGTTTCTCCTCGCCAACGGGCTGCCGCCGAAAACGGCGCGCAGCGTCGTGACCGCATCGCAGATGCGGAACGGGATGCGAAGAGCGGTGGCAGGGATGAAACGGGCGGCAGCCCGAGCGGCGCCCGAGACCGGGCACTGCCGTTGTGCAAGAGGGGAAAATCCTCCGCTACCCGGTCAGGATCCGGGATCGGACGATGGCAGGATGCGCTTCCCCCTGCGTGCCGTCGGTGATGACGGCACCGTCCACAACCTCTACCAGAACACGGGATTGTTCAGCGCTTCGACACA
>NZ_REBW01000001.1 GCF_007692535.1 Thioalkalivibrio sp.
GGACCGTCGCCGCTTTAGCTGCATTTCTATCCCGCCCGCAAGTTGGTGCTTAAATCGGCGGCGCCCCGTCCGTGGGGCGTGTCTTGAACGTAGCCAGCGTAGTCCCGTTCCTGCCGGATGGGGAGCAAATCCCCGCAAATTCAGTAAAGGGCACGGAGGGATTAAATTTTGCCCAGTTACCCGCTGCCGGTTCTCGACGGTTGGTCCCGCTTCATCTCGCCGAGGTCAGCCCGGCCCGGCCGGGCAGCAGTCCATAGCGCAATGTTTAATCCCTCCGTCCCCTTTCTTTGGTCCCGCCCGGGCACTGGGGTCCTGCAATCTAAGCGGCGATCCCCTCGACGACGAGATGTTTTACGTCTGTGCGCTGGCTGGCGTGCTCGAAAGTCATCGCGCAGATATGTCCATCGGCGTCCATGTCGAGCACGGTGTTTTCGTCAAGATCCCGAGTCTCGACAACATCGCCTGCGCGAAACTCGATGTAGAGGGTATCGGTATCTTCGAAGTAGCTGACCTTCATGGCTTGAATCCTCGATCGAAAAACGCGTTGTGCACAGTTTCGCCGTCCGCCAACAGAACCACACGCAGGTAGCGATTCTCCATCTCGGCGATCCTCGCCCATCGCCGGATTCGGTCGTCCATGCATGAACGTCGTGTTTCCGCATCAGGGTGCCGGAGACAGCGTTCGTGGGTCAATATGCGCAGAAAAGGGGTCGGAATGCCCCCCGCAACCCTGGTTCCAGGGGAGCCGGCGGTCGAAGAAGTGCAGACCCCGTGCCCGGTCCGCGGTGATCAGGCTCGCGGGGTAGCGGTCGACCATTTCCGGGTGGGCAAAGAACGCGGGGGACTGGCGTTCGCCGCGGCCTTCCATCGCGTAGTCGATGTCGAGCGGCATTTCGCGGTTCGGGGCGTAGGCGACGCGGACGAGGCATTCCTTCGCGCCCGACTGCACGGCGCGCACGGCCGCATCGCGCGCGGCGTAGGCGCCGATGCGGTCGATGTGCGAGAGGTGCTTGCCCGACAGCGCGCCGCCGCCGATGGGGACGCGCGGACCGTAGAAGTCCATCACCAGCTTGCGCCCGGTCTGGCCGTTGTCGCCGTCGCTGCCGCCGTTCACCAACGGACCGTTGGGGTTGATCAGCAGGTCCACATCCGCCCAGGACGCGCGCCAGCGCGGATCCCGTTCCCTTGTTTCCCGGTAGGCATCCGCCACAGTGGTCGCGGCGCGCTCGCACAGTTCCAGGAACGCCAGATCCTCGTGCTGCTGGAGGGTGACCAGCACCTGTTCCAGCGTCCAGCCGGCGCTGTCCTCGCGCAGGCGCACCATCAGCTTGCCGTCCGGCCCCTGCCCCTTCAGCACCCCATCGCGGCAGGAGTCGGTCAGCGCCTCGCGCAGCGCGTGGGCGAGGAAGTGCTCGGGCGGCAGGTAGTGGGTGTGCGGGTCGTACCCGGCCCAGCCGAGCACGATGCTCTGGTCGTTCACCCGCGCGGACCAGCGCGTCGGGTCGCCGACCTGCTGGCAGACGGTGCTGGTGACCCGGTAGCGGTTTGGATCGATCCAGTTGCCGGCGCCGTACCCGGCGGCGAGGCCGGCCTTGACCACCAGCGACTCCAGTGTCTGCGGCAGCGGCCGGCGGGTGCAGATCCCGCCCGAGAGCCAGACGTGGTCCGACCAGGTGGACACCTCGACCTGGCCGTAGGCGTCCGCGTCCACCGCCACGCAGGCGGCGATCACCGCGTCGGCGACCTGGTCGCAGAACTTGTCCGGGTGGCCGGGCAGAACCATTTCCGAGATGCGGATCACGACGGCAGCCTCCCGAGCTGGGTGTAGGGGATGCCGGCGCGGGCCAGCGCGGCTGGGTGGCCGTCGCGGGTGACGAGCGCGTGCAGGCGGGTCGCGGCGGCGCGTTGCAGAAGATTCTTCCCGAGCGGCTCGATGTAGCCGTCGGTGACCACCACCGCCGCGGCCGGCCGGGTGTGCGTGAGGTGCTCGATCACGCAGGTCATGCTGGTGCCGCCGGAGGTGGCCGCCTGCAACTGGCCGTTCACGATCTTCGCGGCCACGACCTGGTCGCTGAACGCCCAGAACGGCCGGCGGATGTGCCGCGAGAGCTGCCCGAGAAGGCCGACGATCAGCGGCATCTCGGCGTTCATCGAACCGGACACGTCGAGGTAGACCTGCGCGGTGCCCTCCGGACGGGACTGGGTGCCTTCCCACCGGGCCTCGGGCAGGTACGGCAGCCAGAGCGCCTGCAGGAAGGCCCGCCGGTCGGAGACCGACAGCACCGGGATGCGGTAGTCCCGCGGCTCGTCGCGACGGGCGCGCGAGTGCCGGTCGGGTATGACATGCCGACGCAGCACCGCGAGGGTCTCGCGCTTCCAGTGACGCAGCGGCTCGTTGCTGGCGTTGAACAGCGCCTCGTACGGATGCGCGCCCACGCCGCGGGACTTCGGGGAACGCCAGATGCCCTCCCCGTTCATCTCGCGCATGGCCTGTGCGAGCGCCTCCGCCAGTTCGCCATCGACGCGGCCGCCGAGTTCGTCGTGGTTGCCGAGCAA
>NZ_REBW01000264.1 GCF_007692535.1 Thioalkalivibrio sp.
GACATCTTTCAGCGCGGACAGGAAAATCTGCATGAGAGGGTCGAGCTCCAGGACATGAACCCCCCATCCAGAATCGATCCCGGCGTCATCCGCAAGGGCAGACGCTCACGCCCTCAGTTCCAAACGCGATTCCCCTGTTCGAGGCCCTGCTCGAGGAGCTTTTCGACCTCGGGATTCTGGGGCGCGCCTCGGTGCCCGGTACCAACCGGCACAAATACCTGCTGGGGACCCGTCAGGTTCTCACCATGTTGGGCTCTGAAACAGACATATACCACGCTGTAGCGCGTCAACCACCTTGTCCATGACCGACAACCAC
Organism: Thioalkalivibrio sp.; assembly: GCF_007692535.1. GTDB lineage: Bacteria > Pseudomonadota > Gammaproteobacteria > Ectothiorhodospirales > Ectothiorhodospiraceae > Thioalkalivibrio. Next base: position 317 of record NZ_REBW01000264.1, read on the forward strand.
CTTGGCCGGTTTTGAAGCCGCCGGGGTTGGTGTCGTTTGGTGTTTTGGCTCAGGTTTCTGCTTCGTTTTGGTTGTCGTTGATGGTTGTCGCTGGTGCTTCGGCCTGAGTTTTCTTGTTGGAGGCTGCGGCGCGCTGACGGAAGCTTTCGGCGTTCATCTCGAGGATCGTTGCATGGTGGACCAGCCGGTCGATGGCCGCGACGGTCATGGCCTTGTCCGGAAAGATCTGATCCCAGCCGCTGAACGGTTGATTGGCCGCGATGGCGATGCTGCGGTATTCATAGCGCCGAGCGATCAGTTCGAAGAGAACGCCGGTTTCGGCCTGATCCTTGTGGGCGTAGGTGATGTCGTCGAGGATGATCAGGTCGAACTTGTCGAGCTTTGCCAAGGCTGCCTCGAGAACGAGATCGCGGCGGGCGGCCTGGAGCCGCTGCACCAGATCGCTGGTCCGGGTATAGAAGACGCGATGTCCTGCCTCGACCAGGGCGTGCCCGATGGCGCACAGGACGTGCGTCTTGCCGGTGCCGGAATTGCCGATGGCGATCAGGTTGCCGCCACCTTCCAGCCAGTCGCCTGCCGCCAGGGCCTCCACCCGGGCGCGCGGCAGGGTCGGCAGGGCCTTGAAGTCGAAAGTTGCCAGCGTCTTTCCGGCGGGAAGCTGCGCCTCGTTGAGATGCCGCCGGATGCGGCGCATGTCGCGCTCGGCCAGTTCGTATTCCGCCAGAACGGCGAGGAAACGGGCGGCAGGCCAGCCTTCGGTGTCCGCGCGGGCGGCGATCTCGACCCAGAGCTTGTGGAAGCTGGGAAGCCGCAGTGCGGTCAGCATGCTGGGCAGCGTGTGGATGTCGATCTCACGGGCGGTCATGCGCGGGCCTCCAGCAGAACGTCGAAGCTGTCCAGTGGTGGGTGGGCGACGGCGATATCCCTGGGCAACGCCATGATCCTTGGCGCCAGCCGTGATGCCAGCGCCTTGGGATCCGGCACGTGACCTGCGTCTATGTCAGCCGCCAGCACATGCGCCAACTCCGCCTCACAGGCCTGTTCATGGGCGATGAAGAGCAGATCGACCATGCGGCGGCAGGCGTCCCGTCGCGGCAGATCCCGTTGCAGCATCTTCCAGGCTTCAGCGTATTCGGTCCGGGGGAACAGGCTGTCGCGGTAGATCGAACTCCACAGGGCCTGCGGTTTGCGCCGCAGAGCGTGGATGACATGGTGATAGTTGATGACATGGACGCGGTGGCCATCCCCGCGCCCACGGGCTCGGGGATGGCTGACGACCAGGGTGCTGCCGAGAAACGCCTCGATGCGATCGTCGTAGAGATGGACGCGCAGACGCTGCCCGATCAGCTGCGATGGCGCGCTGTAGAAGATGCTTTTGACCAGGAAGCCGCCCGTCCGGGTGACCGGCACCACGATCTCGGTGAAGTCTGTCGTGCGCCGCTGCGGCAGGGGCTTCAGGTGGACCCGTTCGGCCTGAACTGCGTCGGCACGTTGCCGATTGCGTCGGGCGACCAGCATGTCGATGAAGCGCCTGTAGTCCTCGATGCAGGCGAAGTCGCGGCTTCCGCGCAGGATCAGCGCCTGCTTGATGGCCGTCTTGAGGTGCCTGTTCTGGGATTCCACTGCGCCGTTCTCGTGGGCCTCACCACGGTTGTTGCGACTGGCATCCATGCCGTAATGGCCGACGAAGGCATTGTAGCGCTTGGTGACGTCTTCGCGCTGATCGGCGGTCAGGTTGCGGAAAGCTGCGGACAGGCTGTCGGTCCGATGGTTTTGTGGCACGCCACCGAGCGACCAAAGCGCCTGCTGCAGGTTCTCGGCCAGCGCCGTGAAGCTTTCCCCGCCAAGGACCACGCCGACATGCTCCCAACGACTGTAGGCCATGGCAAAGTGGTAGAGCAGATGCGGGAATGGCTGGCCTGCGATCGTCACGCCCAGTTCTTCGGCATGGGTGAAGTCGGACTGGGCCATGTATCCCGGCTCCGGTGCCTGGCGGAAGATGATGTCGCGCTCGGGCCCGTTCAGCGCCCGCCACTGCCGCACCCGCCGCTCCAGGGTGCGTCGGATACGATCATCGGGGAACGCCAGAGGTTGCTCGCTCTGAAGATGACGCAACAAGGTGACGGCCTGCAACGCGCTGTCCTTCTCAAGCAGGGGGAGAAGGTCGTTCTCCCAAAAACCTTCAAGAGGGTCGGCCACCGTGCGTCCATGAA
>NZ_REBW01000021.1 GCF_007692535.1 Thioalkalivibrio sp.
GACCCCAGCCTCCATCACTCGTTTCAGGGGTCTCAGGAGGTCTCTCCTGTCCCAATGAAATTAATCCCTTAGGGTTGTAATCTCCAAATCGCTTGTGGTTTCTGATGCGTGCAGCCCCAAACGAGCGGGAATGGATATGCTCTGGAGTCCCCGGCTGCTGGATGGGCTAACGGACAAGGCGACCACGCCGCCCCGAAAGATGAAAGTCGCGGGTGTGTGCAAGGGAGGCGTCGCGCCCAGGTCGCGACGATGTTGCTGAGCCCGAGGCGGATCAACGCCGTGACGATCGAGGGCGGGATTCGCGACTGGCCATACGAAAAGGCGGGGGGAATGCCATGAAGCTCAAGCTCGCAGTGTTTGATTTCTGTCCGTACTGTCAGCGTGTGCGGATCGCCTTGGAGCACTATGGCCTTCCGTACGAGCTGGTGACGGTCGATCCCGAGGCACCGCCGGAGTGGTTCGCGACGGCATCGCCCCGCGGAAAAGTCCCGCTTCTGATGGTGGACGACACGCCGATCCTCGAATCCGCCGTCATCGGCGAGTTTGTCGATGAGATCGGGGGGAGGCGCCTGATACCGGGTGATCCGCTCGCGCGCGCCCAGGTCCGGTTCTGGGCCGACTTTGCCTCGGCGTGTCAGATGGGCTTTGGGAACATGGTGCGGGCGGCGGACGAGGAGGCCTTCGTTTCGGCGCGTAGTAACCTGCACCAGGATCTGGCGTATGTCGATCGCGTCTTGGATGACGCCGGGCCCTATTTCGCCGGTGGCGGGCTCTGTCTGGTCGATGTGGTCTTCGCGCCCTTGCTCACGCGTTTGCTGATCCTGGAGCCCGTGTTGAGCTGCCTCCCGCAAGATCTCCCGAAGGTCCGTCGCTGGGCGGAGGCCCTGCAGGCGTTACCCGAGGTGGATCGGTCCGTCTCGGGCGATATCCACGGCGCCTTCGCCTCCATGGTGAGTCACCTCGGTCCTCAAGGGCATGTCAGTGCCCAGCTGGCGGCAGCCTGACGCACGAGGCGGTCAGATGGTCCACATGGTCGCCAGTCTCAAGTCCTGCGGCGCGATGAGGCGCAGCACATGACGAAGGCATCGTCGCCCGTGACGCGGATCGACCAGGTTCTTCTGGATCAGGTGTCCGCCGAGGCTCACCGCTCACCGCGACTGCGGCGCAACTACAACCTGCACGCGGAGTCCGAGCCCGTGCAGCGCTTCCTGAACGTGCTGCAGCCCGGTACCTACGTGCGGCCACACAGGCACCTGCGGGACGAACCGGGTGAGGGATTCGAGTGCTTCGTGGTGTTGCAGGGCGCCGTGGGCCTGCTGCTGCTCGATGAGCAGGGTCGGGTCATCGGGCGCGAGCGGCTAGATGCCGACGGCCCTCTACGGGGGGTGCAGTTGGGCGACGGTGAGCCACACACTCTGGTCGCGTTGAGTCCCGATGCCGTGATCTTCGAAGTCAAACAGGGACCCTACCAGCCGATGGCTGACAAGGACTTCCTGCCAGGATTTCCAGAAGAGGGCACCGCGGAAGCCGCGGCGCAGGTGCGGGAGTGGACCTCACTATTCGATGCCAGGGGCTGAAGTCAGGCCGTCGGTCGCCTCACCTTCATGGCCCCTGCCGGTGGCTCGAAGCTGGTTGGCGATCACGATCTCTGGTGCGGCTGGGAATCTGTTAGCCTCCCGGGGCAGATCCCTGAGCGGTGCGACAGATGGTGTTTCGGGGTGTTGGGGTGGCTGTGCTGTGGGTCATGTTGGCCGCGTCGCTTAGCGGCTGCAAATGGAGCGCGTGTGTTGGCAGTCGAACCGCCGGGGCCGCCGGGGTCGGAGAGCCTTGGGCGCAGGTATCAACGTCAATGGACAGTGACTGATGGGTCGAGTAGCTGAGACTCTCCTGTATGTCGCTCTGGCGGTCGTGCCGGCTGGCTGCCAGTGGAGCGCGAGCAGCTGCTTTGGCGACTGCGAAGATTGGCAAGATCGTCGTTGTGCAAGCCCCGAGACCTACACGGTGCCGGATTCCGCGTCATCCGTGTCTATCGACCCGGACGGAGCGTACTACGCGATCAAGGTGACGGGATCGGGGACCCTGGTCCAGATCAGGGGTCGCGGAGTTGCCTGTGAAATCCGTATCGAGGGCGATAACAACCTGATCCACTTCGAAACGACGAGGCACATCGTGCGCGCCTGCCGGTTCATCGGTAACGACAACACCATCGAGCGCCCGAGCGGAATGGCATTGACTTGCGAAGACAGCGGTGTCGGCAACACGCTGCTGGTGTATTGACGGAGTGTCTGGCCGCAGAAACGGTTTTTGCGTGGTTCCAAGGAAGCGCTGAATACGTCGATCCCGTTCGTGGTGCGACACGCTCACCACGAACGGGATCATCCCTTTGCCGTTTCCTGAACCTGCCAAAGGACATTGCTCAGCGCTTCCGTAACGGCTCCGACCAAGTACCGCTCGTGGGTCCGTCACTACACTTTGCAGCGCGCAAGTCCCGTACGACGGACCGCAGGAG
>NZ_REBW01000115.1 GCF_007692535.1 Thioalkalivibrio sp.
CCCCGCGCAGCATGCTCCACAGGTTCACCGCGATGTTCGGCGCGAGCGTCAGCAGAATCGCCGTCTGTACGTCCGTCAGCAGTGCCAGGACCGGCGTGGCCACCATCGGGAAACCGAGGCCAAAGGTGCCGTGAACCAGGCCGGCCAGCGTCACGATCAGCAACGCGATCAGGATCTCGTTCAGAAGGAAAGCTTCCAGGGCGTGAACCTCGGCGGGGTAGGTCCCCATGATACTGCGATGGCCCCGCATCCTGCCCCTGGCGCGCGGCAGGATGCAGGTGGCGCAGGACCACCGCCGGCCAACGCCAGCCGGGCTCCCGCTTGCCGCCTCGCCCGCAGCTGTTATGCTTTGACGATGCGCGGCATGGTCCCCCCCGATCCGGAATACGGCGTATCACAGCCGAGTTACGCCGTGGTCTACATGCCCGGCCGCGCGCGCAAGCGGTTTCCGGCCGGCTGCGTGGAGGTGGTCGCAAGCGGCGAACAGGCCCTCGCGGAGGCGGACCCCATGGCGCGCCGTTTTGCCGCCCGAGTGCTCGGACCCTCGAAGTCGTCCGAAGGCCAGATCCTCTATTACCTGCTGGAGTGGCTGGAACCCGCAACCGGCGGTTCCTGACCCCGCGAACCTCCCGGCGCAGCAGCAGCAGCCCAAGTCCGACCGGCTGCCAGTCACATCCCGTGATCTACTAGCCTTGCGTGGCCCGCGGTCTCCTGTGCGGGCCGGGTACCGGCCGCGGCGGTCCGAGGCAATCAACGACCGGTGTCGAGGCGATCCAGGTAGCTGCGGATGCGCCGGGCATTGGTGCCGGCATCGCTGCGCCCAACCCGTGAGGCCGAACGCACATCGATCAGGCTGCCCTCGCCTCTGGGAGTCACACGCACCACCACGTCATCCTTGAACCCGTACCAGAAGGTCGTCGCGATGGCCTCGATGCGCCCCTCGTCCGGCTCAACGTCGACGATGTCCCAACGCATGGACCGCGCCGCCTCCAGCGCACGCGCGAAGGCCTGAGCAGGTGGTTGATCCAGGTAAAGACTGCGTACATCCGGATAGGCCTCCTGCTGCTGACGCGCCACCTCTTCGCCGGGGTATTCCACCGGATTCGGCGCATCCGCCCGCAGCGGCCGGATCGCGACAAACTCCGGAGGGTCGGCGGTGTCGGTGGTGATGTCGTGGATCGGCGGAACCTGTCGTGCCTGCTCCAGCGCCTGCCAGGGGACATAGACGCTGACCAGGCCCAGGACGAGCGCCCCGCCCCACCAGAACGCCCCACGCCGGCGCAGGGTCGGCACCAGCACAAGCACCAGCGCCAGTGCGATGGCCGCGAAACCCGTGAAGGTCGCCCAACGCATCATCTGAAAGCCCGTCGTGAACTCCCAGAGCCCCAGCCGCGCGCCGGGTCCCGAGATCAGCAGCATCAGTACACCCAGCAGGGCGATGAGAAAGACCGTACGCGGAAGGACCGCCATGGGTTCACCTGCTTCGCTGCAAAGTGTGTGGGAACGCGAACGCCAACCCGCCGTGGAACACTCTTCGGCGCTTACGCGCCCGGCGCTATCCTAGTGGGCGGTACTGCGGGGGGCCGATGGGCCGATCACCGCAACGGGGGAAATTCCGGCTGCTGGAAGTCAGGCCGCTGGTGGCGTGGGCCCTCGTGCTGCCGGCGCTCGAGTTCCTCGATGCGCTGCTCGAGTTCCCGAATCCTCTGCTGCGCCCATTCGTCAATGCCTCGCGGCTGCTCATACCGGCGACCGGGCGGTGCATAGGACGGTTCCTCGTAGCCCCAGCCGGGGGCAGCACCATAGGGCTGCTGGCCGACACCGTACCGCGGAAGACCGGGTTGCCCGAATGGTTGCTGACCGTAAGGCGAGTAGCCGTGGGGCTGCTGACCCAGCGGCTGTTGACCAAACGGATCCTGGCCGTAGAACTGCTGGCCATAGAGGTCCTGGCCAAAGGGATCTTGGCCATAACGCGGCTGGCCGTAGGGATCACCATAGGAGACCGGTGGGCCATGACGTTCATCGAGACGGTCACGATCCGCGCCACCGCCGAACCAGCTGCCGGGGCTCATCATGTCGCCGAAACCCATGGGCTGCGCATGTCCCAGGCCTGCCAGACCAAACGCCGCGACCGCCACCATGGCGGTTTGCCTGAGGAGCCTGTTTCTCGTCATCACCTTTCTCCTTGGTGGGCCATAGAATGGAAGACGCCACTTTGCTTAGGCCGTTACAGCAGCCCAAGGGTTCCCCAGCGTCGTCAACCACTGGTTGTGCATTCCAGGCGGCGCAAGTGGCGTTTGCTCCACGACACACGCTGAGAAAGGCCGCGATGGGGGCGCCCACTAGACTACTCCAACAGCCGCCCCGATGGATGACCCGGGCGTGCCCCGACCCGAAACCGTCCCCGCGCCGCGACGATCAGCGCCGGATCAGGTCCAGGAATTCCTCGCGTGTGCGCGGATCCTCGCGAAAGGCTCCCAGCATCACCGACGTCGTCATCGACGAATTCTGCTTCTCGATACCACGCATGGTCATACACATGTGCTTGGCCTCGACGACCACGGCGACGCCACGCGCTTCGGTGACCTTGATGATCGCCTCTGCGATCTGCCGGGTCATGTTCTCCTGAATCTGCAGGCGGGCGGCGAACATGTCGACGATGCGCGCGATCTTGGACAGGCCGATCACCCGACCGTTGGGCAGATAGGCAACGTGCGCCTTGCCAATGACCGGCAGCACGTGATGCTCGCACAGGGAGTACAGCTCGATGTCCTTGAGCAGCACCATCTCGTCGTTGTCGGATGCGAACATCGCGTTGTTCACGATCTCCTCGAGATCCAGATGGTATCCACGCGTCAGGTACTTCAGTGCCTTGACCGCGCGGGTCGGGGTATCAACGAGACCCTCGCGCTGGACATCCTCGCCCAGCCCGCTGAGCAGTTCGCGGTAGTGCGAGGCCATGGAGTCCACACTGGCCAGAGGGGCGGCGCCCTCGACGGCGCTGTCCTTGTTGACGTTGATGTTGATCGAGCGGGTTGCAGCGGTCATCACGACCTCCTCGGTTGGCGGCAGCTAGTCGGCATGGGCCGTCACTACGCGGTCAGGGTGGCGAAAATGCCAGATAGTAGGGAAAGTGTTCCACCCAGGGTCAAATACCCACGTAGCTGAATATAGCCGGGTGGCAGATGGAAGCGGCGCAGGCTGCCGCGATCGACCCATAACACCAGGGGAAACAGCAGCAGCAATACGGTCAGGCCGAAGGCCGTCGGCAGCAGCAGAGCGCCCCAGGCGGCGACTGATGGGATCACGGCCCAGATCGGCGCAGGCTGCCCCAGGACCCGGTGGCGACGGTCGAGCAGGAACAGGCCCCAGTGCACGGCACCGAGGAAGGAAAGAATGACCGCCCCGTAGACGCCCAGCGCATGCAGCGAGAAGGCCTGCCATTGCGTAGAACCGAACCAGGCGGCCACGCCGAAAAAGACGAAGGGAATCAGGCCTGCATACCCGAGGACATGCAGCAGTGGGGCAGGCGCGTTGCCGGAAACGGGCGCGGGTGGGCTCGTGCCCTCCTCCCCCTGCGGCTCCAGGAGCGCCCGCAGTTCGGTCAACCCACCGATGACGCCATCGCGACCGATGAACATCGGCAGCATGTGAAAACCCGATGCCTCCTGCAGGTCGTGGAACCGCCCCCGGTTCGCGGCCGAACCCATACCCCACTCGATCCGCTGCCAGCGTCCGGGCAGACGGCGTTCGAGCAATGCCTCGGCCTCACGCAGGTCGGTGATGCCCGAAGTGATCGCAACCACCTCGTGGCGCTCCAGCGCCGCCGCGACGTCCTCGGGCCATGCTGCCATCAAAGCGCCGCCTCGATGGCCTGCCGGATGCGTGGATCGTCAGGGCGCACGCGGGTGCCGAACGAAGCGAGTACCTCGCCGTCGCGGCCGATCAGGTACTTGTGGAAATTCCAACTCGGAAATTCGCCAGCGGCGTTACCGAGATAGTGATACAGCGTGCCCGGCTGTGCGCCACGGCGGGAGGCGTTGACCTTTTCGAACATCGGGAACTGGACGCCGTAGTTGGAGCGGCAGAAGTCGGCGATCTGTTCCTCGTCGGCGTATTCCTGGCCGAGAAAGTCGCTGGAGGGAAAGCCGAGAACCCGGAAGCCCCGATCCTGCAGCTCGGCATCCAATCCCTCCAGGCCCTCGAACTGTCCCACGAAACCGCACTTGCTGGCGGTGTTCACCACCAGGAGGACCTGTCCCTGGTATTCCTCGCACAGGCGCACGGGCTCGGATGCGGTCAGGGGTCGCAATTCGAAATCGAGGCTTTGCGGGCAGGACGCGGCTTGAGCGACGCCGGCGGAGAAGACGGTCAGGGTCAGGGCCAGGGCGCGAACGATGGACACGGGCTTACTCCTTCAGCTGGGTATTTACAGGTATTGTACAACTCGTGTATAAATATTTCCAGACGCACAGGGCGAGCGGGGATATCATGGAACAACAGCAAAAGATCGCGGTCATCGGTGGGGGTATTGCCGGCCTGTCTGCGGCCTGGCTGCTGCAACAGCGACACGAGGTGAGACTCTTCGAGGCTGAAACGGTTCTTGGGGGTCACGCGCATACCGTCGAAATACCCGACCCACAGGGTCGGGTGCACATCGACACCGGCTTCGTCGTGTTTAACGAGCGCAACTATCCGCTGCTCACACACCTGTTCGCAGAACTGGACGTGCCTACGCAGGCGACCGACATGTCGTTCTCGTATTCGTTGCAGCCGGGCGGCATCGAGTACGCCGGCACCGACCTGAACACACTGTTCGCGCAACGCCGCAATCTCATCCGGCCGCGTTTCCTGAAGATGGTCAGCGACATCCTGCGCTTCAACCGGCTGGGCAAGCGCCTGCTTGCGGAACAGCGGGTCGGCGTAGCGACGCTGGGCGAGTTCCTGGCAGAACACCGCTTTGGCCGCGGCTTCACCGAGGACTATCTGCTGCCCATGGCCGCCGCCATCTGGTCCTGTCCGGCGGCCACGATGCGCGGCTTCCCCGTGCGCGGCTTCCTCGAATTCTTCCGCAACCACGGCCTGCTCGACATCGAGGGGCGCCCGCAATGGCGCACCGTGGTCGGTGGCAGCCGCGCCTACGTGGAACGCCTGGCGCAACGACTGCACACCGGTACGGTGCGCCATGCACAGGTGAACGAAGTCCGGCAGGCCGGCGGCCGCTGGCGGGTGACCACAGCGGACGGCACGGATCTCTTCGACTCAATCGTCTTCGCCTGCCACGCCGACGATGCCCTGGCCATGCTGGCCACCCCGACGCCGGAGCAGGCGGCCCTGCTCGGCGCCTGCCGCTTCCAGGCCAACCGCGCGCTGCTGCATACGGATACGCGCCTGATGCCGGAGTCCCGGCGCGTCTGGGCATCCTGGAACTACCTGACCCGGCAGCAGGGCGTGGACGAACAGTCCGTCTCGGTCTCGTACTACATGAACAGCCTGCACCGGCTCGAGCGGCGCAAGGACTACATCATGAGCCTCAACCCCTGGCGCGAACCTCATCCCACCACCGTGCTGGGCGAATACCACTGGCGGCATCCGGTGCTGGACACGGCGGCGGTGCAGGCACAGGCGCGTCTTGACGACATCCAGGGGCTGAACGGGGTGTACATCGCCGGCGCATGGACCGGATTCGGCTTCCACGAGGATGGCATCCGTTCGGCCGTCGATGTCGCCCGGTGGCTCGGTGTTTCGCCTCCCTGGGAGGAGGCAGGCCCCGATCGCAGCGAGCCGCCCCCCGCGCTGGCCGAGGTCTCCAGGGCCGCCTGATGAATGCCGCGCAGATCTACCCCTGCCAGGTGATGCATCAGCGCCTGTTCCCGGTGCAGTACCGTTTCCGCTACCGGATCGTCAGTGCCCTGTTCGACATCGACCGGCTCGATGCACTGGCCCGCGACCGCCGATGGTTTTCGCTGAATCGGTTCAACCTCTTCAGCCTGTACACCCGCGACCACGGGCGCCGGGACGGCAGCCCCTGGCGCCCCTGGATCGAAGCTCGCCTGGCCGAACACGGCGTGCAGCTGGACGGAGGCCGCATCCGCCTGCTGGCGATGCCGCGCATCCTCGGCTATGCCTTCAACCCGCTCAGCGTCTGGTACTGCGAACACCGCGACGGCAGGCCGCGGGCCGTGCTGCTCGAAGTGCGCAACACCTTTGGCGAACACCATCACTACCTGCTGCACGAGGACGGCGCGCCGATCCGCTGGCCGGTGCGGGCGACCAAGCCGAAGCGGTTCCACGTGTCCCCGTTCATCGACATGACGCCGTTCTATACTTTCCGGCTGGGCGAGCCGGGCGAAAGCCTTCGCATCGCCATCCAGGAATACCAGGACAACGAATTGATGCTGATCGCAACCCAATCCGGGCAGGCCCGGGAGTTCAGCGACCGCAACCTGCTCCGCACCTTCGCCGCCATGCCCTGGGCGACCGCGAAGATCATGGTCCTGATTCACTGGCAGGCACTGAAGATCTGGCTGCGCGGTGGACGGTATCACCGCAAGCCCAAACCACCCGCTCAGGAGGTCAGCTGATGTCAGCCGAACCCGGTTCCTTCATCGCCATCGAGACTGCGGCGGGCCAGGGTGGTCCCTCCCTGGCACTGCGCTGGCTCGCCCGTGCCCTCCGGTCCATGGAACGGGGCAAGCTCACCCTGATCGACGCTGCCGGCAACCGCGTCGTGCTGCGCGGCACCGGGGCCGGTGCCGAGGCCGTGTGGCATTTCCGGCGTCCCTGGCGCGCCCTGCTCCGCGTGCTGCGCCGCGGTGAGATCGGGTTCGCGGAAGGCTACATTGCCGGCGACTGGAACACCCCGGACCTGCAGACCCTGATGCAGTTCACGGCGGACAACGAAGCGCCGCTTACCCGCCTTGCCGAGCGACCGGCCTGGCAACGGCAGCTGGATCGCCTCCGGCACCGCCTGCGCCGCAACAGTCGGCGTGGAAGCCGAGCCAATATCCGCTTCCACTACGACCTCGGCAACGAGTTCTACCGGCAGTGGCTGGACTCGACGATGTCCTACTCCTCGGCCCTGTTCAGCAAGGGTGACGAGGCGCTGGAGACGGCGCAGCAGCGCAAATACCTGCGCCTGCTGGAACGGCTGGACGCGGAGCCCGGCGCGCATATCCTCGAGATCGGCTGCGGCTGGGGCGGATTCGCCGAGGCCGCCGCCCGCCAGGGCTACCGGGTCACCGGCATCACGTTGTCGCAGGAACAACTGGACTATGCGCGGGAACGGGTGGCCCGCGCCGGCCTCTCCGACCGCGTGGAGTTGCGCCTGCAGGATTACCGAGATCTTCGCGGGCAGTACGACCACATCGTCTCGATCGAGATGTTCGAGGCGGTCGGCGAGGAGTGGTGGCCCACGTATTTCGACAAATTGCGCGAATGCCTGCGCCCCGGTGGTCGCGCGGCCCTGCAGGTGATCACCATTGACGAGAAGGTCTTCCCGCGTTACCGGGAAAGCGCCGATTTCATCCAGCTCTATGTCTTCCCCGGGGGCATGTTGCCACCGGTGCCCCGCTTCAACGCGATCGCCGACGCCGCGGGGCTGCAGCGACTGGAGCAGGACTTCTTCGGCATGGACTACGCCCTCACCCTGCGGCGATGGTTCGAGGAGGTGCGGCGCTCTTCGGACATCATCCACGCCCTGGGCTACGACGAATCCTTCCTGCGCATGTGGCGCTACTATCTGGCCTATTGCGAGGTCGGTTTCCGAACCCGGAGGGTCGACCTGATGCAGGCCATCCTGGAGCGCCCCGCCTGAGATAACCCCCGTCACCCGCGGCCGACTGGCCGCGTGCTGGCTACCGGGGCTGCCAATGGCCATCCCGGGCCTGCCCCTGTTCGCGTTCCTGCCGACCTTCTACTTCGAATTCAAGGGGATCGGGTTGGCCATGGCCGGGTGCCGGGCCCGAGAGTCCTGCAGATTTCGCCGGCAGGCACTACACTCGGGGAAACCACCCGTGAGGAGGCATGCCAGCAACCTGACCGGTCCCGACAATATCGTGGCAACGGCGTATCCCGCTGCCCCCCGCCAAGGAAAGACAGGTAATGAGCCGAATCCGGATACGCGAGGCCAGTTGGCCCGCCGACAGACACGCCCTCGAGGCCGTGCGCTGCGACGTCTTCATCAAGGAACAGAACGTGCCGCGCAGCCTGGAATTCGATGGCCTGGATGGCAGCGCCCTGCATTGGCTCGCGCTCACGGAGCTGGACGAGCCGGTGGGTACGCTGCGCCTGCTGCCCAGTGGACAGATCGGACGCATGGCGGTGCTCCGGGCATACCGGGGACAGGGTATCGGCCCCCGACTGCTGCACCATGCCATTGCCGCCGCGGAGGCCCATGGCTGGAATGAGGTCTGGCTCAATGCCCAGTTCGCGCGCCGCGGTTTCTACGCCCCGCATGGATTCATCGTGATCAGTGACATCTTCGAGGACGCCGGCATCCCGCATCAGCGCATGCTTCGGCGTCTGAAGAAGAACATGGCCATGGCGGGCTGAAACCGTCGAAAGGGGAGACCCGGTGTCGGAAGAGCGGATCGGCGACACGGTAGAGGACCAACTCGAGCGGGCCGGCAAGAGCGTCAACGACCTGCTCGAATCGGCGCGTCGGAGAATCTGGGTGCACACCCGCAGCCGGCTGCTCACGGCCCTGCCCGAGGTTGCGCTGCCGTCCGCAATGTCGCGCGTGGCGCGCCGAACCCGCCATGCCGATCTGCGTCTGCTGATCGACGACGACCTGAGCCTGAAGAGTGAACATCCCCGGCTCACGCATACCGTCACCCGCCTCACCACGGCGATCGAGGTGCGCTGCCTCGCGCCCGCGCAGGACACCCCCGCGAGCCTGCTGCTGGTGGTGGACCGGACCGCCTGGCTCTACCTCGTGCAGCACAAGGGTCAGGTGGGCCTGAAGGCGGAACGGCGCGATCCCGCGGGTAACCGGACCGCCGCCGAACGCTTCGCCGAGGCCTGGGCCATCAGCTCCGAGTCGCTGGAACTGCGCAAGCTGCTGCTGTAGACGCGACTTGGGCTACAATCCGCGCCCTAGTGGGCCCAGTGGGAGAGCCTGAGTAGGTCGGGTTAGCGCAAAGGGCGTAACCCGACGGGCCATGGCCGCGAAGCAGCGTCGTCCCCTGCACCCCAGCACGTCGGGTTACGCTACGCTAACCCGACCTACAGAACTATGGAGTGCGGCGGCTTGCCGCCGCTGTCCGGAGCTGGGTAATCCCCGGCGCCGAATAGCGGGAGCAAGCTCCCGCACTCCATAAACGGTGACCGACCGCCGGAGGCCCCAGGATCGAGTGCTGGTCCGCGCGGGCCTGCACGATGACGGATGCGATGCCGATGCAGTCGTCGACCGCGAAAAGGGAAAGGCCCTGTTTTTGATAAAAACTTTGACTTGCAGATACTTGACTTGGAGACTGGGGCGTAGTAACCGAAGTGCGGAAAGTCACCCGCCCCGCAAATCCCGATTGGATCCCGGGGCCCGACAACAGGAACGGGACTCTCTCAAGACCGGGAGCCGCCACCGTCAGCGAGGGTACCGGCACCGTGGTCTGCCGGAGGAGGATGCCACATGAAGATTTCTGTCAGGACGCCGCAGCCGCGCGGGCCGTCAGGCGTGGCCAACTGGCTGATCCGACCAGGAAAAGGCTGGCATCACAAGGCCCGGGGCATGATGAAGAACCACATGTTCCTGCCGTTGGCGGTGATCGGCGTAGCCCTGCTGATCGGCCTGGGCATGAACGCCTGGATCATCTTGACCACCTGGTCGTCGATCCCCCACCTGGTGGTTCAGTCCTTCGTGCTGTGGATGGGTTTTCTGGCGACGCTGACCGTCCCCGTCGTCATTTATCACCACCTGGTCGCACCGCTGTTCCACCTGCGCCACTGGGCCCAGCGCGTCCGCGGCGGCAACCTTGCCGCGCGTATCCCGGTGCCTGCCACCGGGGAATTCGCCGAACTGGCACGGGACGTGAACAGCCTCACCGAGCAGTTGCAGCGCCTGACCCGCGAGATGCGCGATGAGGTCGGGATCCAGACACGGCGGCTGGAGGACAAGTCGCACACCCTGGAAGTGCTCTACGACGTCGCCGCAAGCATCAACATGTCCCGCGATCTCGACGATCTTCTGACGCGTTTCCTGCAGAGCCTCAAACGAACCCTGGGCGCACGCGCCGCCACCGCCAGGCTACTGACCCCGGACGGCCAGATGCGGCTGGTGGCCAACCTCGGATTCGACGCGAACGACACCCACTGCCGCGATACCCTGCCCATCGGACGCTGCGTGTGCGGCAAGGTGGTGGGCGGCAGCGAGATGCTCTGGAAGGCGGACGTCCACGAATGCGGGCGGGTCTGCGGAGACGACCAGGGACACGAGCCGGCCATGCTCGCCGTTCCGCTGCAACACCAGGGACGCACCCTCGGCGTCTACAGCCTGTTCCTGGACGAGTGGCCGACGAACCTGAACGAGGACATGGACAATCTGCTCACCAGCATCGGTCGCCACCTCGGCATGGCCATCGAAAAAGCCCGGCTGGACGAGGAGGCACAGCGGCTGACGATCATGGAGGAACGCACGCACCTTGCGCACGAACTGCACGACTCCCTGGCGCAGACCCTGGCCAGCCTCGGTTTCCGCGTGGGGGCGCTGGAGGAGTCTCTCGACAACAGCCGGCCCGGAACCCTGCGCCGCGACGTGGACCTGATCAAGACAAATCTCGGCCGGGCCAATACCGAGTTGCGGGAACTGATCAGCCAGTTTCGGGCACCGGTGCATCGCGAAGGGCTCGTCACGGCACTGCAGAAGACCACCGAGGAGTTCCAGAGCGAGACCGGGATCAGTATCTACCTGCAGCAGGAGTGGCAGTCGAGCAAGCTGCCCATCGAGATGGAAACGGAGGTGCTCCGCATCGTGCAGGAAGCCCTGTGCAACATCCGCAAGCATGCCAACGCCCAATTCGTACGCGTCTTGCTGCGTGCCGAGGCTCAGGGTGAATTCATGGTGATGGTCGAGGATGACGGCTGCGGCATCGAGGGCACGGCGACCGGTGGCCCGGGCGAACACATCGGCCTGAGCGTGATGCAGGAGCGGGCCGCCCGGCTCGGCGGGGAGTTCCGCATCGAGACCGAACCCGGCGAGGGCACGCGCGTCACGCTGAACTTCCAGCATCCCAAGTCCGAGACGGTGGAATTCCAGCCCCGTCTGCAGGCCACACGATGACCCAACGCGTCCTGCTGATCGACGACCACACGCTGTTCCGGGAAGGCCTGCAGGAGTTGCTGAGCCGGCACGACATCGAAACCGTGGGCGCCGTCGGCGACGGCGAGACCGGAATCCGCCTGGCCCGCGAACTCCTGCCGGACGTGATCCTGCTGGACATGCGCATGCCGACGATGAACGGACTCGAGGTCCTGCGGCGCCTGCGCCAGAGCGGGCTGCGGATGCCCATCGTGATGCTGACGACCAGCACCGAGGAAAGCGACCTGATCGAGTGCCTGCGCAATGGCGCCCAAGGCTACCTGCTGAAGGAGATGGAACCCGGCGATCTCGTGGACGCCCTGGAGGAGATCATCGAAGGCAAGACCGTGGTCGCCCCGCACCTGGCGCAACTGCTGGTGCGCGTGGTGCAGGGTCAGCCGGAACCGGCGCCCGATCAGGCCGGCCCCTTCGATGCGCTGACCCCGCGCGAGGGGGAGATCCTCAGCCTGTTGGCCGAGGGTCAGAGCAACAAGGTGATCGCGCGCAACCTCGGCATCTCCGACGGCACCGTGAAGCTTCACGTAAAGGCGATCCTGCGCAAGCTCGGGGTGCACTCGAGGGTCGAGGCCGCGGTTCTTGCAGTCCAGCACAGCCTGAACGCGAACACTTCCCGCAGCACGGAATCTTCCGGCGACGCGTCCTGACATCATGACCCCGGATGCGCGGCACCCCTGACGATGAAAAGCCGCAACTGTAGGTCGGGTTAGCCCAAAGGGCGTAACCCGACGGGCCTCGCACCCCACCCATGGGCGCAAAATAGCGTCGTCCCCGG
>NZ_REBW01000118.1 GCF_007692535.1 Thioalkalivibrio sp.
GCGTGCTGCGGCTGCAGGCCGAGGTCCGGATGACCCGGTAACGCGAAAGTCACGGTCCAGTTCTGTAGGTCGGGTTAGCGTAGCGTAACCCGACGTGCCGGGGTGCCGGACGACGCTGCTTTGCGGCCATGGGTGGGCACGAGACCCGTCGGGTTACGCCCTTTGGGCTAACCCGACCTGCAGTTTGCGGCCTTTCATCGTCAAGGGTGCCGCGCATCCAAGGTCATGATCGTTAGGCCGAAGACCCGCGGCTGCCCGGTTTCGACGCGGGTCCCGCCAACCGGCACCCCCAGGTGGCCCCCTCCCCTGCCAGGCATCGCGCTTGAACTGAACGAGGGGGTCCGGCACCCTTGAGCCTCCCCGCGGCGGCACACGCCGCGGATTCCGGACCGAAATGGCGCCTCGAACGCCAACGGTCGATAAAAACGACGTGACCCACAGGGCGCGCTGGAGGATGGCTTGATGGATATCGAACGCATGCTCGGCCTGGGTACCCCCCCGGCCGATCCCGAGGCGGAGCGCCTGAAGGTCCAGCTCTATATCAATCTGAAGCTCGCCTCGTCCGGCCAGCCGACCTTTCTGACCGGTGACATGGCCGAGTTCCTGGGCACCGCGCAGGATCTGCTGAAGTCCTACCGCGAGAAGAACCGGTTGCTCTCGCATCATCACTGCCCGTCCGACCGGCGCATCCAGGACTTTCTCAGGCGCTACCTGCAGGGCCTCGACATTGGTCCCGTTCCCTCGCTCCCGACACAGACATTCATTCTCGACCGGCACGGGGTCGCACGCGAGCTGTCGCTGCCCATCGACGGGGACGAGTTTCACTCGGAGATCCTGTCCAGCTACCGAGTGCGCCAGGGCGTGCTGCACAATCCCGACAAGGACCGACGCACCACCGAGGGCTCGTTCCACATCGCCGAGGGCGGACTGCCCATCCCCGGAGACAAGAAGGCCGTTCCCCGCGAGACCTTCGCCCACCTGCTGGGCCATGCGTTGAATCCGCCGCAGGATCTGCTGACCCTGCCGTTCACGATCAACGCGAAGCGGCCCGCGCGGATGTTCGTCTCCCTGCTCCTGCGGCCCACCGTCTGCCCCGAGATTCCGCACCGCGAGGCGGAAAAGACGATGGAGATCCGCTTCTTCGCGCCCGGGAACCTGGTCAGCAACCTGGACTTCGTAGAGAGCATTTTCGGCAACGGCGGCAACCCCAACCTCCCCGAGTTCGACGCCGCCCTGGACGTCGAACACTGGACCGGGCACACCGGCTGCGTGATCCTCGCCCCGCACCTGATCCGTTGCACCAAGAAGGAACTGGGCCTGCCCCGATGGGACGAGGCCAGCGAACGTCAGCGTCAGGAGGGGATGTGCTGGCGCGACGAAGGCGAACTGTACAACGAGGGCCAGGCCTTCAAGCTCACCGCGCGCGACGAGTCCGGCGTCATCGTGACCGTGATCGCCGACAACTACTTCGGCTACTGCAAGAAGGAGGTGAAGACCCAGATCAGCTTCGCCGCCAACCTGTACGGCCTGGCCGAGGAGGAGCATGCCGGTGGCGCCCTCGCCTTCCGGCGCCGCAACCATGGCGAGGAGTACGGCGTCGACAGCCGCACCCGCGAGGCGGGGTACAGCTTTGCCGAAATGGTCGAACGCTATGGGCCGATCATGGACGTGCGCCCCGAGGGCTATGCGGTGGACCGCCGCCATCCGGAGGTCGTGTACGTCCCCCAGGATCTGCGCATGGCCCTGAACGCCCAGACCATCACCTGGGACAAGGACGGTCAGACGCAGACCATCCGCCTGCAGCCCGGAAAGATCTACATGCAGCCCAACGGCTATCGGGTGGAAATGCTGAAACACCCCGGTGCCCCGTCCTGGCGGCTGGTGGGTACCGATCCCGAGGGAACCTTCTGTCACAAGCCCTGCACTGTCTCCGGCGGCGGCAAGAGCGAGATATCCAAGTCCATCGAAGATGCCGTGATCTTCGGACCGTTGTTCGTCGACGACCTGCACAGGGATCTCGATCGCGTGCAGGAGATCTTCGACCGCGACTACAGCTCGCGCTTTCGCCCGGGGCTCGAACAGGAGGACCGCGATCCCGCCCGCAAGCCGCTGAGTCCCAAGCGGAGCCTGGGGTCGGTGATCAAGCTGCTGACACCCTCGAAGAGCTACACGGCCGAATTCAACCGGTGGCTCGAATCCATCCCCCCGCGCATCCTGGCCCTGGTTTTCCTGATCAAGCGCTTCTACCGTCAGGAGTGGGGCAACGACTGGCGCCGGCATCTCTCGGTGGACGAGGTCGATGGTGCACCCGGCCATGAGCTGAAGCTGCACGGCCGGCGCATCATCGCCACCTACCTGCGCCTTGGCTTCGATACCGAAGGCAAGTGGCGCACCTTCAAGGTCCGCCAGGATTACATACCGGCCGAGAAGGTACAGATGGAGGACGACATCAGCGCCAGCGTGGTCGTACCGGCAACCTGTCTGACCTCGGCACCCCCGGGGGACGGCGGCCGGCGCAGCCACAAGCTGGTCAAGAACTGCGAGTCCCGGCTATTCCAGCGGCCGGATGAGGCGATTCATCCCGGGTTCGATCGACAGACCGAGTTCGACATCGCCCAGCAGGGCAGCTTCCTGGCCAATTACGAACCCCTTCGGGGCGACAGCCTCGCTGCCGTCACCGAGGACGTGCTGACGCTGTGCAACTTCACCGACCCGATGCGTGACCTCCTGCTCGAGGCTGGTCGCTCCGATGGCTACGTCGTCTCGTCGGCGCATCCGCGCCTGGTGGACGGCAAGCCCTCGAAGAATCCCCGGTACCTGCAGATCCGTCCCGATCTGGTCCGGCCGGAGCGGCGCTATGCCGCCGAGATGGGCGCGCGCTTCCACCGCAAGCTGCCGCTGGAGGAAACGCTGTGCCTGCCGGTGGACGCGGTGCTGACCGGCCGGCGCAACAACCCGCCGGAGCCCGGTATCCGGCCGCTGGCGGTGTATAACCCCATCCACTACCAGGAACTTCCCGAGCTGTTCATGGACTTCGTCTGCTCCCTGACCGGCAAGTCCCCGTCGACCACGGGGGCGGGCAGCGAGGGGGCACTGACCAAGGGCCCGTTCAACGCGCTGCGGCCGACGGCCGACCTGAACAACGCACTGGTGTCGTTCATCCTGACCGGCTATGCAGGCTTTTCGAGTTCCGCCGGCCACATCGGCCCGCAGGTGCGCGTCGACCATGACGTCAGCCTGCTGATCCCGGAGATCTGGACCCGCCTGCACCGGCAGGAACGCGAGCCGGGCTTCCTGATCGAGAACGGCTACCTGGAGCCGCTGCACGACTTCGAACACCAGGGACGCAAGGTACTTGCCAGCCGGCTTGGCTACCGCATCACCGATCGCTTCGTCCACGACTTCATGGGCAAGATCTTCGACAATCCCAGCGCGGTCTTCACGGATACGATCCTGCGCCCCGAGACCCAGGATCTGGCCGTCTTCGCAGACGGCGTCGGCAACATCGTCGAAGCCCAGCAGCGGGTGGCGCAACGTTACCTGGAGGACGGCTGCCTGGATGACGCCTGCCCGCCCCTGCAAGCCCTACTGCACATCATGGCCGAAGGGCACTTCCAGGGTCGTGACGTGCATCACCCCGACATCCGGGCCATGTTCACCCGCGACTACCTGCTGGGTTCGGACTGGTACCGGGAGCGCCTGGAAACCAAGCAGCGACGTGACAGCGCACTGTGGGAGCGCCATGTGGAGAGTCTGCAGGCATTCCTGCACATGGAGAGCCACGCCGACGAGGCCGAGCGCCTGGGCCTCAGCATGCGCCTCGACGCAGCACGGCGGAAACTCTCCGAGGTGCGGGGCGAGGACTACCTGAAGAGCCTGATCGGGACCATCGGCGCCGACCCGCTCCGTCCCACACGCTGCGGCGTCGAGCTGCCGGTACCGCAGCGCAAGGTCGCCTGAGCGCGTCGGGACCGCACGCGCACGCAAGAGAGGCTGTACCGGCCCGCATGCGGGCCGGTACAGGGATCAGGATACGCTGCCGAAGCTCTGGCTCGACGCCTCGGGGGGCGGCTGGAGACCGGCCAGGCGACAGCCCTGCGCAACCGGACCGCCGGGCATGAGTTCGTAGAGGTACTTACGCCCCCCGGCAGCATGAAAGTGTTCCTCCAGCGCATCGTGCAATTCCCGCATATTGATGCGCGGGGAGTCCTTGTGGCGATGGAAGAACTCCTGCAGGGCACGGACGAGTTCCCAGTGCTCCGAGGTCAGTTCGAGCCCCTCCTCGCTGGCGACACGCTCCGCGTCCTCGCGGCTCCAGTCAAACGGGGCATGGGGAAACTCGGGATCGCGTTGGATCGCCCCCGGATTGAGGACTTCTTGCATCAGATCTTCAGCCATTATGGGTGCCCTCCTTCAGGCAAGTCGTTTGCGTGGAGACTCTCCATCATGAGTATAGACAGCCACCGATCAATGCCCGAATCCACGCCGGCCGCGCTCCTTCATCGCGGCAGGCAGGGACGCGTCAGTAGAGGAAATCCGGGAGATAGGATCGGAGGCCCTCCGGGTCCTCGATCTTGACGACGTTCTTGGCCACTTCCGCCCTGACGGTTTGGGCGACATGGCGATCCATGACGTCGCGCAGCGCACCGAGGAAGGATGGCGATGCGACGATCACCAGATGCTTGAACACGCCTTCGTGATGGGCGGACTTCAGCCGCTCGGCAACCATGCGTGCGAAACGATCGCGCTCATGGTGAGCCGGATCCGTGGTCTCATCGAAGGCGTGGCGGGCGTCACCCTGGGCACTGGCCCAGCCCCGCCCCGGTCGATCGGAAACCAGATCCTGATTCTGAGCACGGGATTCGCTGTGCGACAGCGCCTCCACGTCCGTGATTCCATGGCAGGCGCGACCTTCGCAGCGCAGGATGCGCGCTCGGGCGGCGTCGGCAACCACAATCCAGACAGTGTCCATTCAAATCCTCCATGTGAAAAACAATGGATGCCCTTGCGGGCCTGGCGGGTCGAACAAGGGTCGCCGGGACGACAGGCACCGGCTGATTCCTCTCGCTTGCCCCTCTCTAGAGTGTAGATGTTCGGGCGCGGACTCGGGCGATCATCAGAACGACCCGATCCCGTCGCCGAAGCCCTGTCTCACCACCGCAAGACCCGCCTGCGCGGCCGGATCGGCAGCCGCCCACGCCAGTACTGGATCAGCAGGAACCCGAACAACATCCCGCCCAGATGCGCGAAGTGCGCCACCCCGGCGATCGTGCCGGTGATCCCCGCGAACAACTCGAAGGCGCCGTAGCCGATCACGAAGTATTTCGCCTTGATCGGAATGGGCAGGAGGATGAAGATCAGACGCTGGTTCGGAAACATCATGCCGAAGGCAAGCAGGATGCCGAACACGCCACCGGAGGCGCCAATGGTCGGATAGATTTCCGCGTTCAGCACGCCGTACGAGGCCACCACGAGCTGGATCAGGCCAGCGCCGACGACGCAGACGAAGAAATAGATCGCGAACAGGCGGGATCCCCAGGCATTCTCCAATTGCACGCCCAGCATCCACATCGCGAACAGGTTCAGGAACAGGTGCAGCAGGCCGCCATGCAGGAAGCCATAGCTGACCAGTTGCCAGATCTGGAACTGGGGCACCCAGACCATCTCACCGTTCTGCTCGATGACGTCGGGGGTACCAACCGGCCAAAGCGCGAAGTTGACCAGCAGGGGTTCAAAGGCAAAGAGTTGCAGGATGAACACGAGGCCGTTTGCGATCAGCAGAAAGCTGATCACCGGCGGAAACAGAACGGGGCGCGGTTCGAACGGTTCGTTCATGGACAGGAGCCCTCGGGAGGCGGTTGCGGGAGCGAACGGGACTGGCTGCGCCGCGCGAGTCTTGCGTCCGGCGGCTGATCGACTCTGGCTGCCGGCGGTTGAAAGCGGCTGGCCCGTTAGTTCACTGGCAGGCGGGTCCGAAGTTCGTCCCGATCGAACCACCAGTGCTCGCCAACGATCGCATCGAGCATCCGGCCCAGTCGCTTCAGAAGGGTATCGGTATTGTTGAGCTCGTACATCTCGATCCAGGTGTCCAGCGTTTCCTGATCCTCGATTCCGCGGTGCCGCCGTGCGACCCTGGCGATGATCTGCGTGGTCAGGAACATCAGGCTGTCGCGCTCCCTGCCCTCCGTGCGCAAACCGGCAATGTAATGCGCCATCATCGCGGCGACGGCGGCACCGTCCGCCTGCTCCGGCGTCTCATCCACGATGTGACCCAGCATGGCCACCGTGGTCTGCGCCTTGACCGGGTAAGTCACACTCAGCCACACCCCCTGGCCCAGGGCAAGAATGGAATCTTCCTGCTCGGCCCGATACAGCACGTCGCAGGCCTCGACGGCCTCCTGCCAGTCGCCCGCGGCAACCAGCGGCTCCACCAGTGGACGTACGGTCTCCCAGGCCTCTTTCCCCCGCTCCAGGCCGATCAGGGCTTCGCCCATGTCCAGCAGCACATGGGCGCGATGCACGAGACCGGCGCTTTCGGGCAGCGCTGCCAGATGGGCCCGGTGCTCTGCGAGCTGCTGCTCCAGCACCGCCCGGCTCTCGGGACCGATGCTGCCGGAAAGGAAGCTCTCGGGACTGGATTGTGGGGTACGGTCTGCCATAGGAAAGGCCTGCCTGATTCTCGAGCGAGCCTGCTTTGTACCGAAGCGGCCCGGGCTTGGCAATATTCAGTGGTGGCCGTGCCCGCCGTCGCCACCGATCAAGGGGACAAAGATCACCGACAGCGCCCTGCGCTTCTTCAGACTGCCGTCTTCCTGCTTGACCGCGACGAACAGGTCCTGCCCCGTCCACTGCGCGTCTACCGGAATCACGAGCCGACCCCCGGTTCGGAGCTGTTCCACGAGTGCCGGGGGAACTTCATCTGCGCCCGCGGTCACGATGATGGCATCGAACGGCGCGGCCTCGGGCCAGCCGTCCCGGCCATTGCCCGCGCGCACGTGAACATTGTGGTAACCCAGGCGCTCCAGGACGGCCGATGCGGTCTCGGCCAGTTCCGGCACCACTTCGATACTGAAGACCTCGCCGGCCAGCTCCGCCAGGATCGCGGCCTGGTAACCCGAGCCGGTACCGATCTCCAGGACCCGGCTGTCCGGCGTGAGCTCCAGCAGCTGCGTCATCAGGGCGACAACGAAGGGTTGCGAGATGGTCTGGCCCTGCCCGATCGGCAGCGCCCGGTTCTCCCAGGCGCTGCGGGCCGCCGCACCGGGAACAAATTCATTCCTGGGCACCCTGCGTAACGCCTCGACCAGGCGCGGATCCGGCGCACTGACCCCGGTCGTGTGCGCGGTCTCGCGAAAATCCCTCAGGACGTCGTGGATCAAAGCCTCGACCCGGCGTTCATCCTCGTCGCTCATGTCTGCCATCTCCCCTGCTCCACCGCTTGCCCGCGCCGCTGCAGGCAAGCGCATTCAGGCTTCGCTCAGCTGGCGATGTAGAGCTCCAGCTGAGAAATGATGAATTGCTGTTCATCGATGATGGACTTGACCAGGTCCCCGATCGAAACCATACCGACCAGATGTCCGTCCTGCAGCACAGGCAGGTGGCGCACCCGCTTGTCCGTCATCAGGGCCATGCATTCCTCCACGGTCCGCGTGGGGCTCACGCAGGGCACCCGGGACATCATGATGTCCCGCACCCGGGTGTCGCTCGAACGGCGATCGAGCAGGATCACCTTGCGGGCATAGTCACGCTCGGAGATCAGGCCGACCAGCCGCTCCCCGTCCACTACGGGCAAGGCGCCGATCTCCTGTTCCGCCATCAGACGCAGGGCGTCCAATACGCTGTGATCAGGACCGATCCGGTACAGATCGTGTCCTTTTTCATTCAGGATTTCCTGGACGGTCTTCATCGGCGGTCCTCCCGCTTTCCTGTGCGTTACCCCTCAGTCTAGTCGTGATTTTCGCGAATGGGGCTTCGGGCGCCCGGGCCATCCACGCCTTCAGCGCCCGTGGCCGTCCCAGTCGAAGCCCGAAAGCTGTGCGAGTTCGCGCGGCTGCAGGACCTCCTCGAAACGCCGCCCATGAATGATCCAGGTCGGGTAGGTGGCGATTCCGGCCGCGACGCACACCTGTGCCATCGGCGTTCCGCGCCCGCCCGGGCTGCATTCCACGTAGGGAAGGCGATCACTCGCGGCTCCGAACAGCCGCGCCTGATCCCGGCAACTCGGGCACCACGACGCGCCGTAATAGCGCACCCCGGACTCCTCCAGATGCGTCGCCAGCGCCGCCAACCGGGGACTTTCGGGCCGCGAGAGGAGATCGCTGGAATAGAGATGCAGGGCGACGACAACGACCAGACCGGCGCCGGCGCTGCGCAGCAGCCACGGACCCCAGGCCATCCCCGGGGCCGAGGCGGGTCGCCGCAGAAAGATCGCGATCAATAACGCGCTGATGGTGGCCAGGGAGACGAGGCACCAGGGGCAGAAGGCGTCCAGGACCAACCAGCCGACGGCTGTCAGGTACAGGCTGATGGAGACCCCGATGAAGGCCAGGAACCAGAGGCGGCGCCAACGCTTCAGCTTGGCCGGCATGCGGAATGCGATCAACCCCAGCAGCGCATATAACAGGAGCCCCCACAGCGAAACGGGCAAACCCAGCAGGGTGGACCACTCACTCTGCTGGATCAGGTCGCAGCCGGAGCCCTCCGCACAAAAAGCGGGCGCAGCGCTCAACCAGGCTCCCGCGGTCAGGTACGCCGTGACCGCCACCCCGACCAGCGCCAGGCCGACGACCACCCAGTCGGGTTCCTTCCGGCCCGCTCCGGCAGTTGCCGCGCCCTTTGCCCCCTGCGGCGAACCCTTGGACTTGCGCCTTGCCTTTGCCATCGACTTCCTCCTCGCTTCAGACCAGCCAGAGTAAACGATAAACCCCGGTTTCGGGGGCAGCCCGCGGCAATGTCCACCAGGCCTCTAGTGGGCCATGCGCTCAGCGCACGGGCTCTCCCAGCCTGCTGAGCTCATCCAGCTCCTGCTTGAGCTCGCCGATCGCGAAGGTCTCGATCAGCTGTGCTCCCCGGCGGTGCAGATACAGGGCGAGCACGGCGCTGGCAACCTCGTAGACCGCGATGCGCGCGCCGGGAAACCGGATCTCCCCGGCGCGCGGTAGTCCGTCGACTGCACAGAAGAGATACTCGGGGCGCAGCGACCTCAATGCCGCGCGCTGGCGCCACCGCTTGATCACGCCGCCGAGCGCATGCCAGCCCAACGGCCCCGGCGCCCCCTCGAGGCGCTCGCGCGCAGCCGACAGTAGTGGGAGGGCAAAGGAAATCAGCACACAGCGATCCGACACCGAGCGGAGTTCCGCGCCAATCGCGTCCAGGACCCTGACGATCCCGAAATGTTTGATTGCGATCGCCTTCACCTCGACAAAGGCGATGATCCCGGGATTCGCTTCGAGAAACACGCGAAGCTGCGCGAGACTTGCCAGGTCCGTCCCGGCAAATCGATCCCCGAAACGGCCCGGTTCGGTGGCGGAAAGCCGTTGGAGTTCCTGAAACGAACGCCGGTGCACGGAGCCGGATACCGCACACATGCGCCAAAGCCCCCGGTCATGAAACAGCACCGGAACACCGTCCGCGGAGAGCTGTACGTCCACCTCCACGAAACGGGCCCCGGCGGCCGCAGCGGCTTCGAGTGCCGGCAGGGTGTTTTCCGGAAACCGCGCGGCATAGCCGCGGTGGGCAATCAATTCAGGCACCAGCATGGCCAGACTCCAGCATCGGTAGGCCGCGGCAGCTACCGGATCCCGTAGGTGTTCATCTCCCCACGGACAGAGATCCCGGTTCAGTCCTCGTCGCGTGCCCAACCCCCGGACAGGGCCACGGCACGATGCCAGCGCCGGTAAAGACGCTCCCGCCGGGACTCAGCGAGCTGTGGAGTATAGCGGTTGCGCACCCGCCACTTACCGGCGAGCTCCGCACGGTCTTCCCAGAAACCTGTCGCCAGACCCGCAAGGTAGGCGGCACCCAGCGCGGTGGTCTCGACGATCTCCGGCACCACCACCGCGCTGTCCAGGATATCCGCCTGGAACTGCATCAGCATCGGGTTCAAGGCGGCACCACCGTCGCAGCGCAGTTCCGCCAACCGAATGCCCGAGTCCCGCTGCATCGCCTCGAGCACGTCACGGGTCTGGTAGGCAATGCTCTCGAGCACCGCGCGCGCGACATGGGCCCGGGTGGTGCCCCGGGTGATCCCGATCAGCAGCCCGCGGGCATAGGGATCCCAGTGCGGTGCGCCCAGGCCGGTGAGCGCGGGGACGAAATAGACCCCGTCATTGTCCTTCACGGAGGTCGCCAGTTCAGCCGTTTCGGACGCCGACTCGATCATGCCCAGACCATCCCGCAACCACTGTACGGCCGACCCGGTGACGAAGATCGCTCCCTCCTGTGCATATTCCACCGGCTCGTCGCCGATGCCCCAGGCAATCGTCGTCAGCAGTCGCTGATGGCTGGGTACGGCCTCGGTCCCCGTGTGCTGGAGCACGAAAGAACCCGTTCCGTACGTGTTCTTGGCCATCCCCGGGCGATAGCAGGCCTGTCCGAAAAGGGCCGCCTGCTGATCGCCGGCGATGCCGGCAATCGGGATGGGCCGCGTACCCAGGAACAGTTCCGGGTCGGTCTCGGCGTAGACCCAGGACGACGGCATCACTTCGGGCAGCATCGCCTTGGGTATGTCGAGCAGCTCCAGCAATTCGTCATCCCAGCGCAGCTCGTGGATGTTGTACAACAGCGTACGCGAGGCGTTCGAATAGTCGGTCACGTGCGCCTGGCGACCACTCAGACGGTAAACCAGCCAGGAGTCGATGGTGCCGAAGGCAATCTCGCCACGCCGTGCCCGTGCACGCAGGCCCGGTTCGTGATCCAGCAGCCATCCGATCTTGGTGCCGGAGAAATAGGGGTCCAGCAGCAACCCGGTTCTGTCCTGCACCCAGGCCTCGAGACCCCGCTCGCGCAGTCCCTCGCAGGCCGGTGCGGTGCGCCGATCCTGCCAGACGATGGCCCGACCCACCGGCTTGCCGCTGGACTTGTCCCACAGCACGGCGGTTTCCCGCTGATTGGTGATGCCTATGCCCTGTATATCCGCTGCGCGCAGACCGCCTGCGCGCAGCGCCTCCCCGATCACCCGCAAGGCCACCATCAGGATCTCTTCGGCATCGTGCTCCACCCAGCCGGACCGCGGATAGTACTGGGTGAACTCCGAATAGCCGCGGGCGCGAATCCGTCCTGCGTGATCGAACACCAGAGCCGTGATTCCGGTGGTGCCGGCATCGATCGCCAGGATGTAGCGTTCCGTCATGTGACCTCCCCCCCCGGACAACACTGAGTCAGGCATTGCTGACCCCACTCGGCGTTGCCCGAATCCGGTGTGGTTGAGATTTACCCTCAATCGTGTGCAGGCGCCAGGGCTTCATGGCCTGACGGAAAGGCGCCGGGCGGATCTCCCGCCAGCCAGTTCTCGATATGCGCCCGCAAAGCCTCCGGCTGCTCGGTGTGAATCCAGTGCTCGGCCTCGAGGACCACGATCACGTGGTGGGGTAACTCGGCCAGGGTCCTGCGCAAGTACCCCAATTCGCCGAAACGACTGCCGGAGGAGAGCAGGACCAGGGTCGGGGCGTCGATATCGCGCCACGGTGGCATCGGTCGCAGTGTCTCGAGCAAACCCTGCAGATAGCTCGACACCGGCACATACCGCAGATCATGCAGCGGCGAACCGTAGCGGCGGGTCAGGGCCTGCATGCCTGCCCCATCCACCATCTTCCGTCGCGTTTCCCGGTCGAGTTCCTCGAGGTCCAGCACCGGCAGGCCGCGCCGCTTCAGGCCGACGGCATTGGCCGCCAGCGTCACGGCGAGCAGTGGCCGCAGGAGACCCCGCAGCCGCGACAGCAGGCCGAGAGAACCGGTCAGGGCCTCGACCAGCATGGGCTCGACCAGGATCAGCCCCCGTACCCGCTTCGGCCAGCGTCTGGCGAAACGCGCCGCGACATTGGCGCCCAGGCAATGCCCGCCGATCACGCAATCCTCGAATCCCTCCTGGTCGAGCATCGCGGCCAGATCCGCCGCCCAGTCCTCCGAGCGCGTCCTGCCTCGGTACAGCGACAGGGCCTGTCCACGGAGATCGGGAACCAGCACGGTCCAGTGCTCCCGGAGTTCGCTGGTCCTGACCAGCTCGTTCCAGCGCGTGCCGTTGCTGGCCAGCCCGTGCAGCAATACCAGCGCAGGTCCTGGCCCTCCCATGCGCCGGTAGTGCACGGGTCCTGCGCCCACCCGCCGGATTTCCTGTTCCATGGCTGCATCATACGACCGTCGCCTGGCGCCGTGCAGGCGCTGATGAACCATGCCGTGCACGGTACCGGCGATGCGGCCGGCAGCAGGGGTCCAGTGCGAATGCCGACGCGGAACGCCCGGGGTGTCGGGCCTTCCACGAATCCGGGACAATGGAGACATGTCCGGCGACGAACTCCAGCGTTATTACGACCGCAACACGGATCTGTTCCTGCGCATCGGCAGCAGCGGGTCCGGGCACGCCATCCATCGCGGCCTCTGGGGTCCCGGGGTGCGCACTGGCAGGGAGGCCGCCGGGTACGTCAACGCCCTGATCGCGGAAGAGATCCGCAGCGTGCTGCCCAGAGAGCCCCGTACGGTGCTGGACCTGGGCTGTGGTGTGGGCGGCACCCTGTTCAGCCTCGCCCAGACCTTTCCCGACGCTCGGCTGCACGGCGTCACCATCAGTGCTCGGCAGGTGTCGATTGCCCGCGAACTGGCGCGGCAGCAGAGCCTGGAGGAGCGCTGTGATTTCGTTCAGGACGATTTCGAGGATCTGCAACTGGATCTGCGGGCCGACGCGGTCATCGCGGTCGAGTCCTTCATCCATTCGTCCAGACCAGACCGCCTTCTGGCCACCTGCCGCGAACACCTGGTCGGCGATGGGGTACTGGTCGTTGTCGATGACTTTCTGACCCGCCCGACACCAACCGACGACCCGGCGCGATGCAAGACCATCGACACCTTTCGTGCGGGATGGCGCGTTCCCGGCCTTTGCACGCTGACCGACTTCGATGCTGAGGCCAGGCGGGCGGGTTTCGAGCCTCTGAAGCAGCAGGATCTGTCGGGGCTGATCCGTACCGGGCGTCCCAGGGACTGGCTGGTGTCCATGGTCAGTCCGGTCGCACAGGCGCTGGGACTGATGCGCCGCCCGTTCTGGGCCAATGTGGTCGGAGGCAATGCCCTGAATGCAGCGCTCCGCTCCGGGGAGGTGCAGTACCGCATGCTCGCCCTGCGGCCCTCGACCCGGGATCGCTCGTGCTGAGGTAAGCCACCCGGGTGCGAAGATTTCGCTGCCGGGCCGGGCATTTTCGGAATCTTGCCTACTTGACGCTGTCTGAGCCTCCGGATAGCTTCAGCGACGCCCACACCACTTCCGGGAGACCAGCCATTACCATCTCGAACCGTATACGCAGCACCCTGCCCCGCATTGCTGCCCTCACCCTGCTGCTGATGCTGTTCGGCACGGCACCCGCGTCCGCCCAGCTTGGCGGCGAGGTTCGTCCGGGTCCCACCCACCAGGACTGGCAAGTGATCTGCGAGGATACGCCGACCGGCGAGAGCTGCTTCATCACTCAGGCCGCCATCGACGAGAGTGGGGAACCGGTGATGCAGATATCCGTCGGCGTCATCGAGGGCGAGAATGTCATGGTGATCTACCTGCCGCTGGGTCTCGACCTTCGGCCCGGCATGCTGTTCCAGGTCGGTGAGACCCTCCGGCGCGAGTTTCCCTTCCAGACCTGCATACCCAACGGGTGCCGCGTCGTCGCGCAGGTCGATTCCGAGATGATGGCGGCGATGCGTGGCGGAACCGCCTTCCAAGTCGGCGTGAAGACGCTCGATTCCGATCGCGTGGCCGTCGTCGAGGGATCACTGATGGGCTTCACGGCCGGTTTCCGGGCGGTCTCGCAGTAGCAGAAGAACCGCGTCGATTCGCGGTGGTTTCACCGCACCCGGAAAGCGCTTTCGGAACCGTCGATGCCTCTTGCGGGAGCGACCGCTTCCCGCGTGCAGGCTGCTAAACGCAGCCCGTGGGCTTCGGCAGGCCGCCGTACTTGGTGATCGGCTTCATCGGGCCGGTCATCCAGGTCGTGAACATGCCCTTCTGGTCGGCATTCATGAATTTCGCGAACTTGCGGATCGGCGGCACCACCGCATGGTCCTCGAAATACTCGCGGGCCTTCACGATGTGTTCCCACTTTTCGTCGTCGAGTTCGATGCCGTCGGCCTCGGCCATGGCACGCCCGATTTCTGGGGTCCAGCAGTCCCTGTCGACGAGGTAGCCGTCGCCGTCGCGTTCTGGAAGATCCATGCATTTACTCCTGATCGTTGTTCAATTCGGGCAATAGTTTAGCACAACGCTAGGGATTTCCGGCGAGACCGACCGTGTCCCGAACCCTCCATTGCCGTATTAACGGGGCTTGGGGATGCCGACTCCGACGACCTGAAGGCGCGCTTTCGCGATGGCATCCCAGCCGTTATCATCGGCCGCAAGCCGAATGGAGACAGCGGGTCCCGGACGGTCAACATCGAGTGACGCTTTTCCCGGCGGTCGGATGCGCCTTGAACCCGACCGCCGTCCCAGTTGGAGACCGATGACGCGCGGCACTGCGCGCGCTGCACGACGGAGCGTGTTCATGCATAGGCATACAGGGATTGTTGGCCTGCTCCTGGCCATCCTCGGGGGATTCGTTCCGGGCGCCGGACCGGCTGTTGCGGACTGTCCCGGCGCCCGGGTCACCCCGCTCGCGGAATTGCGGGCCGGCCGGGTCACTGAGGATCGCCACGTCACGATCGAGGGCGTCGTGACAGGCGTATTCACCGGCGCTGATCGCTTGGGTGGCTTCTTTCTCCAGGACGGAGATACGCCCCCGGTCGGACTGTTTGTCTATGCGCCGGCGCTGGAGGGCCGGGAACCGAAGCCCGGCGATAGGGTACAGATCGCCGGGCGATTCGCCCGCTTCCACGACCGTCCCCAGGTCAGCCGCATCACGGACTTGAACGTCTGTGCCCACGAGGGGTTACCCCGCCCTGTCGATCTGCGTCTGCCGCAGGACGCGGCGCGCCTCGCCGACCTACAGGACATCAAGGTTCGCCTCGACCAGACGCTTACGGTGACCGGCAACGCCGAACTCGGCCGCTACGGCAGCCTGCGCCTGGCCGCCGATGGGAGGCTGTTCCGCTCCGGTCAGGGCACCGTGCAGCATCGAGACTCCAATATGGCCCGCCAGATGGTGCTCGACGACGGCAGCTATCGCGCGAACCCGCAGCCCATCCCCTACCTCGACGCTGACGGAACCCGGCGGGTCGGAGACCAGATCGAGGGACTGACCGGCATCCTGACCCATGCCTTTGATGCACACCGCATCCATCCGACCCGGATCCCGGTGTTCCGCTCCGCCAATCCGCGACCGTCACCACCCGCAGCGCCGAACGGAGCCCTGCGCCTGGCGACCCTCAACATGGAGAACTACTTCCTCACGCTGGGAAGCCGGGGCGCATCCAGCCGCGCGGAATTGCGACGACAGCGGCAGAAGCTTACGGCGGCGGTGCGCGGCATCGACGCCGACGTGATCAGCCTGACCGAGGTGGAAAACCGTGGCCGGGCACTCGACGATCTGGTGGCCACCCTCAACCGCGGGCTACCCATCCGCCAGCGCTATCGCGCAGTGGCAAACCCGGACGCGGGGACGGACCCGATCCGCAACGCCCTGCTCTACCGACCCGCCCGCGTGACCCTGCTCGGGACCGATGCCGACCTCGATCCCGTGCACAACCGCGCGCCCCTGCTGGCCTGGTTCCGACCGGCCGGCGGCGGCGATCCCTTCGGCGTCGTCGCGGTGCACTTCAAGGCCAAGGTCGGCTGCCCGTCGGAAGGCGACATCGACCGCGGACAGGGCTGCTGGAACGAACTGAGAACGGCGCAGTCGCGACAGCTGCTGGACTGGCTCGATCGGGTGCGCAGAGACGGCGCACCGGTGCTGATCGCCGGCGATATCAACGCCTACGCCGCCGAGGATCCGGTCGTCACGCTGCTGGCCGCGGGCAAGCGTGACCTCACGGCGCCGCACCTGTCCCCACCAGATCGCTACACCTACGTCTTTCGCGGCGAGGCCGGGCAACTCGACTACCTGCTCGCGGGCCCCGCCCTCGCCGGGCAGGTTTCGCGCGCAGGCATCTGGCACATCAACGCCGACGAACCGCGGTTCCTGGGATTCAGCGGCCGGACACCGGCGGCAGGGCCGTGGCGGTCATCCGACCACGACCCCGTCTGGGCGGAAATCGCGAATTAGCCGTGGCTCGTCAGATCAATCCCAGCGCGACCATCGCATGGGCGACCTTCAAAAAGCCGGTGACGTTGGCTCCCTTCACGTAGTTGCCGGGCTGCCCGAACTCGGCCGAGGTTTCGTAGCAGTTGCGATGGATATTCACCATGATCTGCTGCAGGCGCGCCTCGGTGTGTTCGAAGGTCCAGGAGTCGCGGCTGGCATTCTGCTGCATCTCCAGGGCACTGGTGGCCACGCCGCCGGCGTTGGCGGCCTTGCCCGGCCCGTAAGCGATGCCCGCCTCCTGGAAGACATGGATACCCTCCGGGGTCGTGGGCATGTTCGCCCCCTCGGCCACCGCGATGCAGCCCTGCTGCACCAGAATGGTGGCATCCTTGCCGTTGAGTTCGTTCTGGGTCGCACAGGGCAGCGCAATCTGGCAGGGAACCGTCCAGATATTCCCGTCCGGCAGGTAGGTGCTGTCCTTTCGCTCATCCGCATAAACGCTGATGCGGCGGCGTTCGACCTCCTTGATCTGCTTGATCAGGTCCAGGTCCAGCCCGTTCTTGTCCACGATCACGCCATCGGAGTCGGAACAGGCAATCACCTTGCCGCCCAGGCTGTGGATCTTCTCGATCGCGTAGATCGCGACGTTGCCGGAACCGGACACGACGCCGGTCTTCCCTTCCAGGGAATCGCCACGCACCTTGAGCATCTCGTCGAGGAAGAACACGGCGCCGTAGCCGGTCGCCTCGGTCCGCGCGCGGCTGCCGCCCCAGTTGAGGCCCTTGCCGGTCAACACGCCCGATTCGTAGCGGTTGGTGATCCGCTTGTACTGGCCGAAAAGGTAACCGATCTCGCGCTGGCCGACGCCGATGTCGCCGGCAGGCACGTCGGTGTACTCACCGATGTGGCGGTACATCTCGGTCATCAGGCTCTGGCAGAAGCGCATGATCTCGGCATCCGAACGCCCCTTCGGATCGAAGTCGCTGCCGCCCTTGCCACCGCCGATGGGCAGCCCGGTCAGCGCATTCTTGAAGATCTGTTCGAAGCCCAGGAACTTGATGATTCCCAGGTATACCGACGGATGAAAGCGCATCCCGCCCTTGTACGGGCCCAGCGCGCTGTTGAACTCCACGCGAAAGGCCCGGTTGATGTGCGTGTGACCCTGGTCGTCCTGCCAGGGCACGCGGAAGATGATCTGGCGCTCGGGCTCGCAGATGCGCTGGATGATCTTGTGCTCGGCAAACTCGGGATACTTCACCAGCACCGGGCCCAGGGTCTCCAGCACCTCGTGCACCGCCTGATGGAACTCGGTCTCACCCGGATTGCGCCGCAGCACGTCCCGGTAAATGGGTTCCAGCTTCTCGTCGAGCCCTGCCACCATGATCGTTCTTCTCCTCGTCAGTGTCGGCCTGCGCCGATTCGGCGGCAGCAGGTCCTGGGAATGCCGCCCCGAACCCAGCCGGCACGTCACCACCGGGTCAGCACGGGGGAAACAGGATCCAAACGGGTTCGCGGGGGCGACATGATCCTCGAAAACAGGCCCCCGGCGCCAGTTCTTGCCCTCCCTCAGCCGTGCGCGAGCCCGTGGGCAACCAGCAGGTCGTGGTCCGGCGGACCTCCGGTCGCGCGGCTGTCGAATACAACGCGATGATCGTCGGACAGGATCACGATACGCTCGCCCAGTTGCGGCACCAGGGCCATCTGATGCGTCGCGACGACGGAGGTGATGGGCCGCCCGCGCAGCCACTCCAGCAGCCAGCCAACGGTTCGCGGGTCGAGGTTCGCGGTCGGTTCATCCAGCAGCAGGACCTCCGGCTCGACCGCCAGGAGACACGCAAGGCACAGCCGCTGTTTCTCGCCGCCCGAGAGTTCGAAGGGAGGAGCATCCAAAAAGTCTTGCAGCCGCAACCGGTCGGCCCAGTGCCGGATCCGGTCCGCTCGCTCCGATTCCGACAGATGCCGAAGGCCGAAGCCGATCTCGTCGCGCACGGTCGGATTGAACAGCATCGACTCGGGATGCTGGAACATGAGCACGACCCGCTGGCGGAAATCGCGCTGCCAGTCGCGGTCCTTCAGCGTCTGCTGGTCGACCCTCCTCCCGCCAAAGCGGAATTCCCCGTTGGTGGGCACGATCAGCCCGTCGAGCACCCGCAGCAGGGTGCTCTTGCCGCAGCCGTTGGTGCCCAGGAGCACCACGCGCTCGCCCGGATCGATGGCCAGGTCGATGCCCTCCAGCGCCCTGCGGCCATTCGGGTAGGCGACGGCGACCTGCTCCAGTTCCAGCAACGGAACCGGTTCAGTCATGCAGGGCACCGCGCGAGCGCATCGCCTGCGTCACCATCTCCGCGTTGTGCACGCCCTTGTCCAGCGCGGCGAGGCCGATCGCCGCGCTGCCCAGATAGCGCTGATGCAGCGTGGGCGCGACCACCGTACGGCTCTTTTGGGCGCAGCGGTAATCCTGGGCCAGCCGACGGAAGAGTTGGACCTGACCGCGCACGATCACCAGCCAGCGACGGGCCCGTGGCCAGCGCGCCAGGGCGAGGTCGAGATCGACGTCACGCACCATCCAGGCGGTCAGCAGCGCCAGCACCACGACCCTCAGGTTGATCAGCAGCAGCGCACCGAGCACCGGCTGCCCCGTCAGCCATCCCATGAACAGGATCCCCGAGGAGAGCAGCAGCAGAATCCAGAGCACCGGCCGCCCCGCGCGCAGCAGGAGCGCGGGGCGGCCGGACCCGGAGAGCAGCAGAAGCCCGGCGAGCACCAGCAGCAGCACGCGCGGATCATGGATCAGCGTGACCGCAATCACTGCAGTGAGGTAGAGAGCGAAGCGAACCGGATGCGAGAGAGGCATGACTTCAGATCTCCCGCCCGCTGGTCGCGGGTATCCAGCATCGTCTGCGCGCATGCCGCCAGATCAACAGGGTCAAAGCCGCCTCGGCGAGCCCGATGAACAGGTGCGGCAGCAGGATCGCCGGCAAGGTCACGGACCAGCCGAAGGGGAAGAAGCGTGGACTACCATCCGGACCCTGGGCGATCAGCGGCTGGAGACCCAGGACCAGCGCCACCAGCAGGGCGGAAAAGAGGATGGAGATGAAAACGGCGGCGAGCACCGCAAAATCGGCCTGGACATGCCGCAGGAGATGGAACAGCAGGTAGGCGGTCCAGGCTCCGATGAAACCCATCGCCAGGGCATTCACGGGCAGTGCGGTGATGCCGCCTGCACCCATGACCAGCGCCTGCAGTACCAGCACGAGGGTGTAGGCAAGAAACGCAACCCATGGCCCGAACACCAGCGCCAGCAGCCCCACGCCGATCGCGTGACCGGAGGTCCCGCCCGGGAGCGGCAGCATCAGACTCGACAGCACAAAGGCCAGTGCGGTGAATACCGCGAGTCGCGGCAGGGCCTCGTCCCCCACCTGTCGCGTGAACGCGCGCGCCGCCCACCACCACAAAGGTACGGCCACGGCCAGCGCGGGAAGGTAGGTCTGCGGCGAGATCAGTCCGTCGGGGATATGCATGTCAGGTGGGCCGGTGACGGCCGCGACGCCCGCGCCATAGCGCGATGAGACCAAAGACCCCGAGAAGGTAGCCGATCCCCGCCGTCAGGCGCGCTGGCTGCGAGAGCCCGGCACCGGCCCCGCCGGCGGTCACCGCCCCTTCCGGGCCGACCTCGATCCGCACCTCCGCGCCATGCCCGTCCTCGGTGGCGACGACGACCCGCCAGGGACCGGGTCGGTCCGGGCGAAAACTCACCTCGCCGACCGCATTGATCCGGCCGCTTTGAAACGGCCGCGTGTCATCCGGGGCCATGACCCGGTAGGCCTCGAAAAAGGGTTTGTCACCGTCAGGAAAATGGAAATGCACGACGGCTGCTTCACCAACCGAGGACTCGTGCAGCAGGGCGTGCGCCAGCGCATTCGAACCGGGCAGCAACAGCAGCAACCCGGTGAGACCCGCGATCAGGCGCCTTTCGCGCCTGCGCCGTTGGGCACCCATTCGCGAGCGTCGCTGCCACAGGGACACGCTCATCGAACCACGAAGGTCAGGGTCGAGTGATACGACCTGCGGTCACAGATCTCCGGATCGGGGAAGTCCTCCCCCGCGTGCACCAGAACCAGCCAGTGGCCGGCAACGGCTGGAACGAAACGGGCGACACCCGCGGCGTTCGTGGCCACGCGAACGGCGTAGGCCTCCTCATCCTGCGCCTCGTGTCCCGCGTAGGTCGCACGAATCTCACCCGTCCAGGGCTCGCCGTGAAGCAGAACACGGATCTCCAGCGGATCCCCGGTCCGCAGCGTCGATGGGTCGCTCAGCGGAATCAGTTCCAGGGGGTGGCCCTGTTCCTGCCCCCAGGCTTCGCCCGCGCCACGGCCCACGACGGCCTTCATCACGTTTGCCGACTGGCTGCAGCTGAATGCGTCTGGATACTGTTCGCGGGAGGCACGCCGCCCCCCCTCGTGGGTACGGCTCCAGAAGCTCAGGTTCTGTTCGACCACGAGCAGATGCGTACCCGCGCCGAGGGGCGGCAGGGGGTGAAGTTCGTCATCCTCCAGCGCCAACTCATGCACTACCCCGTCGGGTGCGATCAGGCGGACGGCCTGCAGCTGATGTGGCGCCAGCCGACCCTCGGCGGGAAACCGGTGACCGAAATGAACCCGGAACGCCGGGCCGGCGTCTCCTTCGGTGACGGTGATCCAGGGGTAATGCGCCAGCACCGGAGCGGATATCGCAGCCAGGGAAAAGGCCGCAACAGCCACCAACGCGGTCCGGAACACGTAGAACAGGCGTCGGAATCCCGTCTCCTGATGATCACGAAAGGTCCGCCGGTAATCAGATTCGTGTTGTTTCAAGGGGCGCGGACGTAGGAGGCCAGCCCCTGGCCGATGGGTTTCCCGGCGTCCGATCGGCGAGAGGGCTCGCCTCCTACGGGGGAAGGCTGATGCGGAGAGCGCATTGTGCACGACAGGACGGCCTGCGGAGCTTGCGTGATAACCGGGTCCCGTGTTGAACGGGCTCGCGCCGCGTCCTGTCGATGCCCACTTGTAGAATTCTGCTTTCATCGCCGGGACTCGCCAGTAAGATCAATTTCTCATACCGCTCATCTTACCCGGCCGGCCTTCTGCAGACCAGATCCAGCTTCGCGAAGCCGGCGCCGGCCCCGGATCAACAGGGGCCCTGCGCCGGTCAGGTGCCCTCGCCGGTGGGCTCCGAAAAACGACCCTGCGTCCGTTGGACGACGCCACCGCGCCGCGAGTCACCGGTACCGAAGAATCCTTCGGGGCCGCGGGCCACCGCGTGCACGCCACCGAAGAACAGGCTCCGATCCCCCCACAGGCGATGCTCGGGATGGCGGGCCAGGAAGGCGGAGAAATCGGCATCGAAACCGAAGCCGGCCTCGACGCTGAGGAGCTGGTTCTCGAAATGAATGCGCGGGGCATCGACTGCCTGCGCCAGGGGCATCCCGAAATCCAGCAGGTTCACCAGCACCTGCAGGATCGCGGTGCGGATGCGGTTGGAACCGCCGGAGCCCAGCGCGACCTCGCCACCGTCGGCACGCACGACCAGTGTCGGCGCCATCATCGAGGTCAGCCGCTCATTCTCCCGCCAGCGGAAGAAACCGTTGGGGTTGAGATCCTGCTCCCCGAGCATGTTGTTCAACATGACGCCGGTATCCGGAATCAGCCTGCCGCAGCCCTCCCCGTTGCTGGCGGTCAGGCTGGCGACATTGCCCCTGCCATCCATCACGCTGATGTGCGTGGTTCCGCGTAGCGCGGGGCTCAGCCCCTGCAGTTCCCGCAGGTACCGGTCCAGGAGAGCCGGATCCAGCAGTGCCCGGGCATCGACGGATCTGTCGTCATCAGACATCGCTTCCAGCCGCGCCCGGTCGGTCAGGGCCATCACCCGCGACAGCCTCTCGAGATGGCGCGTCGAGCCGAAAGGATCCTCGGGGATGTCCATGGCCTCCAGCAGCTTCAAGGCAAAGCCAAGGAGGATCCCCCCCGACGAGGGGGGCGGATTGGTCCAGATCCGGTGCCCCCGGTAGTCCAGGGCCAGCGGCTCCCGGTTCTCCGCACGGTACTCGCGGAGGTCTTCCAGTCGCAGCAGGCCGCCGTCGCGCCGGCTCAGGTCCGCCACCAGATGCGCGAATTCGCCCTCGTAAAACCATGCTTCGCCCTCACGAGCCAGGTGCTCGAGGACATCGGCCAGGGCCGTCTGGCGGAGCAGGTCGCCTTCCACCACCAGCGAGCCGGGACGGGTGGGACTCGCGAACAGGTTGCGCGAATCCTCCGAGTGGGCATAGATCGCCTCGACGATCCGGAAGGCGTGGGCCTGCAGCGCATTGACGCGGACGCCCTCCCGCGCCAGCCGCACGGCGGGTTCCACCAGCTCGTGCATGGGGAGGGATCCCAGGCTGCGATGCGCGGCAAAGAGGCCGCGCACCATGCCGGGCGTGGCCACTGAGCCAAGGCCGATATGGAATTCCTGCTGGGCGTCACCGAAATCAGCGACGATCGGGAGAAATTCGATCTCGTCCACCGGCCGCTTGTGCCGGGGCGTCTGCACGAAGAAGTCCAGTGCCTGCACGGGACCGCGTCCTTGCCTGGCCAGCAGAAACCCTCCACCTCCAAGCGAACAGAGCACCGGCTCCGCGACGCAGGCAGCGAACTGTCCGGCGATCACCGCGTCGAAGGCGTTACCCCCGGCGTCGAGGATCGTCGCAACCGCCTCCGCAGTGGCGGGATGCCCCGCCGCCGCTACACCGCCCGCAGTCACCGTCCTGCCACCGTCTCCCGCTCCGGCAAGCCCCCACGCGGCTCACCGATCATGCTCGTGCCCGTGCCCGTGATGGGGGCCCGCCGCCGGCCGCTCCTCCGGCGCGTGTTCCAGAGGGATCCGGTGCAGCCGGCCGTGCCGTATTCCGGGTCGCGCCACGACCGATTCGGCAAAGGCCTGGACATCGCTGGCCCTGCCCCTGAGCAGTACGGATTCCACGCAGAGGTCATGATCCAGGTGCATGTGCAGCGTGGTCACGGTGAGGTTGTAGTGGGCATGGTGTGCCTGGGTCAGGCGCTTGCTCAACTCGCGTTCGTGATGGTCATACATGTAGCTCAGCACCCCCACGCAGGCACCGTCCTGGTCGGGATCGAGACGTTCCGTGGCCAATGCACCCCGGATCAGGTCGCGTACCGCCTCCGACCGGTTGCTGTACCCCTTGCGCTTCATGAAGTCGTCGAACTCCTGCGCCAGCCCGGGTTCGACGGAGACCGTGAAACGTTCGCTCATGTTCTGGTCCTTGCAGTGGCGCCCAAGCCCCCGGCTGCGCCGCCGATGCGTCGGTGCAGGGCGAGATGAAGCGGCGTACGGGATTGCGGCACGCGGTGCACGAAGTTGTACCGCGCCACATGATAACTGGGATCGAAGCCAAAGAAATTCAGCCGCATGTGCCGCATCTCCTCTTCCCGGTATTCTGCGAGCGGCCGCTGGGCCTCGTCCTGCCGGCGCCGCGCCTGCTTGGCCTGGAGACGCCCTGCCAGATCGGGCGCCGACGCCAGATCCTCGGCGCGCCCGGAGGCCAGCTCGGCGAAGTCGGCAGCGTCGCTGCCGAACACCGCATCGAGCAACCCGGCCTGCAACGCCTCCGGGGCGCCCAGTGGCAAGCGGTTGCCGATGATGGTCCGCGCGCCGTCGCTACCGGCCCGCCGAGGCAGCAGATAGGTCCAGTATTCGGACCCGTACAGGTTGCCCATGTTCTTGTAGTGGGGGTTCAACACCACGCCGGGCGCCGCCCAGACCTCGTCCGCAGCCAGCGCAAGAAAGACGCCGCCGGCCCCCGCGTTGCCGCGCAGGGCCGCAATCACCAGCCGGTCGTCGGTCTCGATGATCGCCCGGGTCAGGTCGTTCATCGCCTCGATGTTGTCCCAGGAGGCGTCGGCGGAATTTTCCCTGGCCTCGATCCGGTGCAGGTGGATGCCGTTCGACCAGAAGTCGCTTCCGCCCAGCAGCACCAGCACCCGGGCGGATGTCTGCCGCAATCGTTCCCAGGCCACCCGCAGCCTGCGGCACTGCTCGGTCGACATCGCCCCGTTGTGGAATTCGAAGGCAAGGTAGCCAACACCGTCGTCGATCCGACAAACGATCTCACGCCAGGTATCCCCGTCCACCGCAGCAAAGGGGTCCAGGGGAATATCGGGCACGGCGCTCAGGCGGTCGGCACCCAGCACCTCTACCGCGGGCAGCTTCAGGTCGCCCTGCCCGGCCCCGATCCCGCGCAGATGCGTGATCCAAACCGCCCCATCCCGGGTGGCCCGGCAGATCGCACCGTCGCGGGTGGCGATCACCGCTCCCGGTTCACCGCGCAGGCGTGACTCCGGCCAGGCATTGAACAGGCGCACCGGCAACCCCAGGATCTCGTCACAGACACCGGGGAATCCGTCGGCCGCCCGTATCCTCCGCAGCACGCCAGCCGTGCTGTCGTTGCCCCAGTCGATGCGCCGCTCGGCGGCCTTGATCGCGGGCCGCCAGCGTCCGCGACTGCCGTCCGGGCCTTCGGGCAGCGCCGCGGGCCGGAAATCCGGATCCCGGAGCCGCTCCAGAGCAAGCGTGACTGCACGGACCGCGGCATCGGCAACCTCGCGACGGTACAGGCTGCTCTTGGACCCTGCCCGCATCGGAAACCCCGCTGAGGCCCAGACATCGCCAGCGTCCATCTGGGCATCGGCCTGGAGCACGGTCACGCCCCACTGTGCGGCACCGTCCTCGATGGCCCAATCCAGCGCCGCCGGGCCGCGGTCGCCCAGCGGACCCGGGTGCACGATCCAGCAGAGTGTGTGGCGCCATACCGACTCCGGAATCGCGCGCTTCAGGAAGGGCGCGATCACCAGGTCCGGCCGGTACAGTGCGACGGCCTCCTCGGTCACCCGGTCGTTGATGTCGAACTCGATCGAGATCTCATGCCCGAGGCGCCGCAGTTCCACGAACAGGCGCTGGCTGAGGCTGTTGAAACTGTGAGTCAGGAACAGGATACGCATGGCGGCCGCAAGCATAGCAACCGTCGATCCGCCCCGCGAGGCGGCGCCCTACGCGTATTCGGCGAGGCGGACGGGTTGACGCCGGGAGCCCCAGTCGCCGGGGAGGGGTTCGAAGTGCCCGGCCAGCGGTGTCGCGCAGACGCTGCAACAACCATCCCGGTCCAGATTCCAGGCGGTGATCTCGTACCCCGAGCGCCCGATCACGCGCTCGCCGCAGCCATGACAGTAGGTGGACTGCCCGGCCGGATCGTAGGCGTTGCCCGTGTAGGCGTACCGAAGGCCCGCATCCAGGGCGATGCGACGGGCGCGGCGCAGGGTCTGCACCGGCGTCGGCGGATGATCGGTCATCCGGAAGTCGGGATGGAACGCGCTGAAGTGCATGGGTACCTGCGGCCCGAGCCTGTCCACGACCCAGTCGCACATATTTCGGATTTCGTCGTCGCTGTCGTTTTCGCCGGGGATCAGCAGGGTGGTCAGTTCCACCCAGACTTTCGTTTCCCGCACCAGCCACTCGAGATTGTCCAGCACCGGCTGCAGGTGGGCACCGGTCAGCCGGTGATAGAAACGTTCGGTGAAGGCCTTCAGGTCGACGTTTGCAGCGTCCATGCCGGCGTAGAACTCGGCCCGCGCCTCCTCAGTGATGTAGTTCGCGGTGACCGCTACGGTGCGTACGCCCACGGCACGGCACGCGGCCGCAACATCCTGTGCGTACTCGTGGAAGATCACCGGATCGTTGTAGGTGAAGGCCACCGAGCGGCAACCCGATGCCACGGCTGCGCGGGCGATCGTCGCCGGATCGGCGCGATCCATCAGGGTGTCGAGTTCGCGCGACTTGCTGATGTCCCAGTTCTGGCAGAATTTGCAGGCAAGATTGCAGCCGGCGGTACCGAAGGACAGCACCGGAGTACCCGGTAGGAAATGGTTCAGCGGCTTCTTCTCGATGGGGTCGATGC
Organism: Thioalkalivibrio sp.; assembly: GCF_007692535.1. GTDB lineage: Bacteria > Pseudomonadota > Gammaproteobacteria > Ectothiorhodospirales > Ectothiorhodospiraceae > Thioalkalivibrio. The sequence goes on from NZ_REBW01000118.1 coordinate 26,353, forward strand.
AGTAGCCGCTGGAACGTCCATAGGTCGTCAACACCACCGCGCCATCCAGGTTTGCCCGCACGAAGCATGCGCCCCGCTGACCGGGCTTCATCCGGCAAAGACGGGGGCACAGATCGCATTGGACACGGCCATCCGCCAACGTCCGCCAGAAGCGGGTCGGAACGGTGAACTCATCCCTGCCGACAACCTCCGTCATGTCTCTCCGTCACTCTTGAAATACCCTGCTCCTTTCAGACCCATGCCCCTTGGCGCAGTTCCGCGCGGACGTCCCGTCCCGGAGACGCAACCGTCGCCCACCGGGGTGGTCCAACAAGGGAAAACCAGCTTGAGACACGGTAATGGATACACAACAGACGATTCGCCAGCCTGCGGTCGCGGGCCTGTTCTATCCCGACGATCCGGCAACACTGAAGCAGCAGATCCTTGCCCTGATGTCGCAGGCGTCTCCGCGCGGCAAAGTGGCCTCCCACCCCAAGGCGCTGGTCGCCCCGCATGCGGGCCTACCCTACTCTGGGCCGGTTGCCGCCTCGGCCTACGCTGCACTGGGAACCGGCGCGGATCAGATACGCAGGGTGGTTCTGCTCGGCCCCTCCCACCGGGTACCGTTCCGCGGCGTCGCAACCACGGCGGCGACCGCGTATCGGACGCCTCTCGGAGTCGTTCCGATCGACCGCACGGCGGTCGAGGCCATCGGCGGGCTTCCCGGGGTGACCAACCTTGACGAGGCGCATGGGCCGGAGCACAGCCTGGAGGTCCATCTGCCGTTTCTGCAGGTGATCCTGCACGACTTCACGTTGGTTCCTCTGGTCGTCGGAGAGGCTGGGCCGGAGACCGTTGCAGCGATTCTGGAGCAGCTCTGGGGTGGTCCCGAGACCCTGATCGTCATCAGCTCGGACCTGTCGCATTACCACGACTACCTGACCGCCCAGGCACTCGACGCGGAAACCTCACGGGCGATCGAATCCTGCGACGAGGGCCAGCTGGATCCATACAAGGCCTGCGGCTACCAGCCACTGGCAGGCCTGTTGCGGGTGGCGCGCAGGCGCGGGCTGAAAATCGAGACGCTGGACCTGCGCAACTCCGGCGATACCGCCGGTCCGCGCAGGGAAGTGGTGGGTTATGGCGCCTGGGCATTCCACTGAGCGGACGGCCACGGTCTCCGCCACGAGCATGCGTGACCGGCTGCTGGAAATTGCCGCGCAGGGCGTGCGCCATGCGGCGGAACTGCTTCCGGCCCCGGTCATCGACCCGCGCCGGGAAATCGGGTTGCTGCTGCGTCCCGGGGCCAGCTTCGTCACCCTGAAGCGCGCGGGCACGCTGCGCGGCTGCATCGGTAGCCTGAAACCCACCCGTCCGCTCGCCGAGGACGTCGCGGAAAACGCCTATGCGGCCGCCCGACGGGACCCCCGCTTCCCCAGGCTCGAGGTCTGGGAGCTTGCCGGGCTGCAGCTGTCGGTCGCCACTCTCGGGCCGCATGAAACACTGCTCATCGATACGCGCGACGCGTTGCTCGCGGCGCTGCGTCCGGGTATCGACGGCCTGGTCGTCCGTAGCGGCGCGTTGAGGGCCACATTCCTTCCCGCAGTATGGGAGCAGCTGCCGGAACCGGCGGACTTCGTCGACGCGCTGTGGCACAAGGCCCGGCTGACCCCGGGTACATGGCCGGAGCAACTCCAGCTCAGCCGCTATCACGTCGAGACTGTGCACACCCGTCTGTGATCGCGACGCCGTCGAATGGCAGGCGGACTTCCCCGTGTCCAATCTGCTAAGCTCGGGACAATCCTCTGCTTCACACCATCCGCGTTGACCGCCGCCGGCAGCCCGGCGTATCGGGTCAAGACGCGCATCAACGACTCCAGATACGCGAGGTTTTCCACTCATGACTTCACGACTTTTCGGCCCGTTGCTGGCCTCCCTCCTGGCCATGGCGCTTATGGCGTGCTCCCCGGAACAAACACCGGAGATGGACGCCGTAACCGACCCGGTGGCACCGACCCAGCAGCCCCGACCCGCGGCGGAACAGGTGCCGCCCGCAACCGCCCAGGGCGCGGTCGCCGGTCTGTCCTGGTCCGTCCCCGAGGCCTGGGTTGCACAGCCGCAACGCCCGATGCGGGTGGCGACTTACCACACCAGCTCGGCCGAGGGGGATAGCGATCCGGGCGAGATTGCGGTGTTCTATTTCGGTCCCGGCGAAGGTGGAACGGTGGAAGCGAATGTCGACCGCTGGTTCCAGCAGTTCGACCAGGATGATGGTCGCCCGACGAGCGAAGTCGCCGAACGTGAAACCATGGATGTCAATGGCACCCGCGTGACCCTGGTCCGGGCCAGCGGCACCTACAATGCGGCGGCCGGTCCCATGGCGCCCAGAGCCGACCTGCGGCCGGGCTACCGGCTCATGGGCGCGATCGCGGAGGGTCCGGAAGGTGCGGTCTTCTTCAAGTTCACGGGTCCTGAGAACACGGTTCAGCAGGAAGAGCCCCGTTTCATGAGCATGGTGGAATCGATCCAGGAGATGTGATTGCGCCGAATCACACCCCTGCCGCCGGCATGGATTGACGCGCCCGGCGCAGGGGAATAGCTTTGTTTCAGACAACCCATGGAGGTAACCCCGACGTACGCGGCCTTCGCGGAATCGGTGGTCTGAGACGCTTGAAGCAATGGCCAGCACCAGGAAACAGCGGCGCGGCACACCCGGAATGAGACTCCCGCAGGCAGCCGTGCCCGTCATCGGGCGCCAGGAGGCGGGACGACCGTGAAGAAACCCGAAGATACGTCCCTGCATGAACTCGGGGCGGACGCGCGTGTCGCCCGGATCTTCCGCTGGTCAGCGATCGCTGCGGCCGTCCTGACCCTGATCGTGGCATTGGGCCTTCTCGCCTGGTGGTGGCTCTCCCGCGACACACCCGCAGCGACCGATGAGATCGCAATGCTGCCGCCCGAACCGCTAATGGAGCGCGCGCGCGTGCTCCCGCTGTCCGACATGGGGTCCAGCCCCACGCTCCAAAGTGCAGGCCAGCCGCCGCAGTCTATCGGCGTCGCGCGTCCGAGGTCATAGAAGTCAGGGATACGCCCCGCGGCCGATCCAACCTTCGACGCAGGCGGCTGCATACCCTATCCTCTCCCGAGCAGATCTTCCCAGACTCTCCCGATCCGGCGCGGTGAGGCACGTCCGTTCGCTGCTCGGGTAGCAAAAATCCAAGGGGTAACAGCATGGCAAAGGCAGATATCGGCCTGATCGGGCTCGCCGTCATGGGCCAGAACCTGGTTCTCAACATGGCCGATCACGGCTACCGCGTGGCGGTCTTCAACCGCACCACGAGCCGGGTGGACGAATTCATAGAGGGACCGGCCAGGGGCCACCCCATCATCGGCTGCTACAGCATGGAGGAGCTGGTGGAGAGCCTGGAACGGCCCCGCAAGGTCATGCTGATGGTCAAGGCCGGCACGGTCGTGGACCAGTTCATCGACAGCCTGGCGCCGTTGCTGGACCCCGGCGACGTGATCATCGATGGCGGCAACTCGCACTATCCCGACTCCACGCGGCGCACCCGGGAACTGCGCGAACGCGGTTTGCGCTTCATCGGCACCGGCATCTCGGGCGGCGAGGAAGGCGCCCGCCACGGGCCGTCGATCATGCCAGGGGGCGACCCAGAGGCTTGGCCGCTGGTCCAGGAAATCTTCCAGTCCATCGCCGCGCAGGTGGATGGCGAACCCTGCTGCCGCTGGGTCGGCCCCGACGGCGCCGGGCACTTCGTGAAGATGGTGCACAACGGCATCGAGTACGGCGACATGCAGCTGATCACCGAGGCCTACGCGCTGATGGACCGGGCCCTGGGCATGGACCATGAAGCCATGGCCGCGGTGTTCGCGAAATGGAACAAGGGCGTTCTGGATTCCTACCTGATCGAGATCACCGCCGAGATCCTGGCCATCAAGGACACGGATGGGGCCCCGCTGGTGACCCGGATCCTGGACACGGCCGGGCAGAAAGGCACCGGCAAGTGGACCGCGATCAGCGCCCTGGAACTGGGGGTACCGCTGACCCTGATCGGCGAGGCCGTCTTTGCCCGCGTGCTGTCGTCGCTGAAGGACGAACGCGTGCGCGCAGCCGGCATCCTCGGGGCTCCACCGCAAAGGGACTCCGTAACGCCCGGGGAGTATCTGCCGGCCCTGCACGACGCTCTCTACGCCTCCAAGATCATTTCCTACGCGCAGGGCTTCATGCTCATGCGCGAGGCGGCCCGGGTCGAGGGCTGGACGCTGGACTACGGCGACATCGCCCTGATGTGGCGTGGCGGCTGCATCATCCGCAGCGCCTTCCTGAACGACATCAAGGTCGCCTACGACCAGGACCCGCAGCTGCAGAACCTGGTGCTGGACGGGTTCTTCACCCGCGCGCTGCAGCAGGCGGAATCCGGCTGGCGGCGGGCCGTGATCCTGGGCGTCGAACACGGCGTGGCCACGCCGGCCTTCGCCTCTGCGCTCAGCTATTTCGACGGCTATCGCAGCGCGCGCCTGCCCGCCAACCTGCTGCAGGCACAGCGCGACTACTTCGGCGCGCACAGCTATGAGCGGGTCGACCGCGAGCGCGGCACCTTCTTTCACACGGACTGGACAGGGCGCGGCGGCGATGTGGCCTCGTCCACCTACGAGGCCTGAGCCATGGAACACACCCTCTCCCCCTGCACCCTGATCATCTTCGGTTCCACCGGAGATCTGTCGCGGGTCAAGCTGATGCCGGCCCTGTACCACCTGGAGGCGGCCGGCCGCCTGCCCGAATCCTGCCGCATCGTTGCCACCGGGCGGCGACCCTGGGACCGTGAGCGCTGGCTCAATGAGATGCGGGGCATGCTCGAGGGACAGGTCCGCGGACCCATCGAACCCGCAATCCTGGAACGCCTGGAAGCCCGACAGGACTATTTCCGGGGCGACATCACCGAGCCCGAAATGTACACGGCGCTCGCGCAGTGGCTGGGCGAGCGCAACGACCTTCCGGACAACCTCGCGATCTACCTCGCCATCCGGCCGGCGGAGTTCGGCGTCGTGACCGAGAACCTGAGCCGCACCGGCCTGCTGACCGAAGACGGCGGCTGGCGGCGGGTGGTGATCGAGAAGCCTTTCGGTTACGACCTCGAGAGCGCCCAGGCCCTGCAGCGGCGCCTGTCCCGGTTTCTCAACGAGGAACAGATCTACCGAATCGATCACTACCTCGGCAAGGAGATGGTCCGCAACCTGCTGGTGTTCCGGTTCGCGAACCTGATGCTGGAGCCGCTCTGGAACCGCAATTACATCGACCACGTGCAGATCACCCAGGCCGAGACGCTGGGCGTGGGCACGCGGGCCGCCTACTACGACGGTGCGGGCGCGCTGCGCGACATGCTCCAGAGTCACCTGATGCAGCTGTTCACACTGGTGGCGATGGAACCCCCGGCCTCGATGGCGGCCGAGGATCTGCGCGACGAGAAGGTCAAGGTGCTGAAATCGGTGCGCCCGATCACTCCCGGCGCGGTCCATGCCCAGGCCTTTCGCGCACAGTACGGCCCGGGAGTCATCAATGGCGAGAGGGTACGGGGTTATTTGGAGGAGGCTGACGTGCCGCCGGACAGCGTAACCGAGACCTATGCGGCCATGAAGCTGTACGTGGACAACTGGCGCTGGCGCGGCGTGCCCTTCTACCTGCGTACCGGCAAACGCATGGCCGAGGGCACTTCGCACATCATGATCCGGTTCAACCAGCCCCCGCAGCAACTCTTCCGCGGGACGCAGGTCCAGAACGTGGAGAGGAACTGGCTGGTGATCGGCGTGCAGCCTTCCGAGTGCATCAGCATGCAGCTCACCGCCAAGCAGCCGGGGCTGGAGATGAAAACCCGGCAGGTCGCCCTGAACGCGGGCCTGAGCCCGACCGAGGGATCCGGAACCGGCGCCTACGAGGGGCTGCTGCTGGACATCATGGAAGGAGACCGTTCCCTGTTCCTGCGTTACGACGAGGTGGAATACGCCTGGCGGATCGTCGATGCCGTGCTGAAGACCTGGTCGGTGGAGCGGGACTTCATCCACACCTACCCGGCGGGTGGCTGGGGTCCGGACGAGAGCCGGCGCCTGTTCGAGAAGGAAATCGACGCATGGCGGCACAGCAAGGAACCCTGACGCGCGACCGGCCGTAAACGCCCGTTATGGAGTGCGGGAGCTTGCTCACGCTGTTCGGCCCAGGGGCCATCGCACCCAAAAGCGGCGGCAAGCCGCCGCACTCCACAGGTGCTGCAACCGGGGTAGTCCACCTACGCTCCGATCAGGGCCGCCGCCTCCCGATCCAGGTGCCACTCGACCTCGCCGTCCTTCGGCAATACCAGTGAAGAGGGAAAGTCGCGCCGGGGACCGTCGGCGAGCACGCGGGCCAGGGTCGCCGCCTTCCCCGCACCGGTCACCAGGAAGACCACGTTGCGCGCCGCGTTCAGGAGCGGCAAGGTCAGACTCAACCGCCAGCTATCCATGCGTGGCACGTACACCTCTGCGACGAGGCGTTCCTCGTCGAGAATCGGGGTATCGGGAAACAGCGAGGCCGTGTGCCCGTCGTCGCCCATGCCCAGCAGCACCACATCGAAGCGAGGTACCGGGGTTCCGTCGCCCGGGATCTCGCGGACCAGCCGCTCGGCATAAAGCCCGGCCGCCTTGGCCGGATCCGGATGGCCGCCGGGCATGGGATGGAACGCCGGGGCCTCCGGCAGATCGACCAGCAGCGATTCCCTGACCATGCGCTCGTTGCTGTCCGGATGATCGGGCGGCACGCAGCGTTCGTCGCCAAGGAACAGCTTGACGCGGCTCCAGGGGATGTCCAGATCAAAGGGCGGCGCGGCCAGCAACCGGTACAGCTGTTTCGGGGTCGAGCCCCCCGCGAGCGCCATGGTGGCGACACCACGCTGCTCGACCGCCGCGCTCAGCAGGGTCGCGATGCGCCGGGCTGCGACGCGCATGACCTCGCCGACGTCGCTACCCACGTTCACCGCGGGACTGCCGCGCACCGGGCTCATCATCGGACCCTGCCCGCGCCTGGCCAACGGCACCCGGGCCGGGGTTTCAGTGGGAGTGACCTTCGGGACCGTGCGCGTGGCCGTGCGCCTGTTCCTCCTCGGAGGCATCGCGCACGTCGACCACGGTGACGTCGAAGGTCAGCGTCTCGCCGGCCAGGGGATGGTTGGCATCAATGGTCACGTGTTCCGAATCCACGCCGGTGACAGTGACAATCTGGGTGCCGCCCTGCTCGGACATCGTCTGGAACTGCATACCCACGGTGACATTGTCCGCATCCTCGAACATCTTGCGCGGCACGGCCTGGCGCAGTGAGTCATCGCGTTCTCCGTAGGCTTCCGCCGGAGTAACCGTCACCTTCAGGCTATCCCCGACGACCTTGCCCTCGAGGGCCGATTCCAGACCGGGGATGATGTTCTGATGCCCCTGCAGGTAGGCCATCGGCCCCCGCTGGGAGGAACTGTCGATCACCTCGCCCTGTGCATTGGTCAGCGTGTAGTCGATCGATACGACCTTGTTTGGAGCAATTTGCATCATAAATCCCGGGATTTCGTTCAACGGCCGCGCAGTTTACGTGGATTGGATGAGCAAACCAAGAAACAGCCGTCGTCGCGCAGGATGCCCTTCAGCAGAGCTCATTCGAACGAACGCGGCGCAGCGTACCCCGATCGCGCGCGAAGCGCGCTCCTGCGGGTTGCGGTATTTGCAGGAAACTGCCTTGAAGCTCAAGGATGGCCGCATCTTTCGCATCAAGGCGATAGCGGACGATTCGTGTAAATCAGATTAGCAAATGCGCGGAAGCTGCTCGCCCGAGAGCCAGTCGACGTTGCGGCGGCCGCCGAAGCTGGTCTCCATCTGCACGAAACCGTGGCTGTCCTCGATCACCTCGCCGATGATCGCGGCGTCCTGGCCAAGCGGGTGGATGTGCATCGCCGCGAGCAGCGCATCGGCCGACGCCGCCGGGCAGATCGCGATCACCTTGCCCTCGTTGGCGACGTACAGCGGGTCGAGCCCCAGCAGTTCGCAGGCGGCTTCGACCTCCTCGCGTACCGGGATGTCCTCCTCGCGGATGGCCATACCGACGCCGGACTGGCGGGCGATCTCATTCAGCGTGGAAGCCAGTCCGCCGCGGGTGGGGTCGCGCAGGCAATGGATGTCGGGTGCGGCCCGAAGCATCGCGGCAATCAGGTCGTGCAGCGCGGCGGAATCGGAGACGATGTTGGTGCTGAAACTCAGGTTCTCGCGCAGCGACATGATCGCAACGCCGTGGTCCCCGAGGTAGCCACTCACCAGAATCCGGTCTCCGGGACGGGCGCGATCCCCGGAGATCTCGATGCCGTCCGGCACCACGCCGACCCCGGTGGTGTTGATGAACACCCCGTCGCCCTTGCCGCGCTCGACCACCTTGGTGTCGCCGGTCACGATCGGCACCCCGGCCTCCCGGGCCGCCGCCGCCATCGAATCGACGATGCGTTTAAGGTCGGCGAGCGGGAAGCCCTCCTCGAGGATGAAACCGGCGGAAAGCCAGAGCGGGCGCGCCCCGCTGGTCGCGACATCGTTGATCGTACCGTGTACCGACAGGCTGCCGATGTCGCCACCGGGGAAAAACAGCGGCGAGACCACGTGGCTGTCCGTCGCCATCACGATGCGGCCCTCGGGCCGGCTGAGCAGCGCCTGGTCGTTGGCCTGGCGCAGCCAGGGATTGTCGAAGGCCTGCTGGAACAGCTCGTCGATCAGCTGCGCCATGGCGCGTCCGCCGCCGCCATGGGACATCTCGACCTTGCCTTGCTTGAGATCCAGTGGTCGAATGTAGCCCCGCTTGACCAGCTTGGGGTTGGCGCTCACGAGGCCTCCGCGACCTCTGCGGAACCCTTGAACTGGCCGTAGGTATAGTAGGCGGCGCAGGCCCCCTCGGCGGAGACCATGCAGGAGCCGAGCGGGTTGTCCGGCGTGCAGACGGTGCCGAAGACCTTGCAGTCCTGCGGCTGCTTGAGCCCGCGCAGGATCGTTCCGCACTCGCAGGCCTTGTGGTCGGGAACCGAGCGGTACGGCAGGTCGAAGCGCACTTCGGCGTCGAAGTCGCGGTAGGCTTCGCGGATGCGCAGCGCGCTGTAGGGCACCTCGCCCAGTCCGCGCCACTCGAAACGATCGCGCAGTTCAAAGACCTCGGCGACCAGCGCCTGCGCCTTCAGGTTGCCCTCACGGGTCACCGCGCGGCTGAACTGGTTCTCGACCTCGGCCCTCCCCTCGTTCAGCTGCCGCACCAGCATCAACACCGACTGCAATACGTCGAGTGGCTCGAAGCCCGCGATCACCACTGGCTTCTGGAATTCCTCGGCGAAGAACTCGTAGGGCCGGCTGCCGATGATCGTGGACACGTGCGAGGGGCCGATGAAACCGTCCAGCGGGATGGTGCCGAGCTCGCGCACCTCGGGAGACTCGAGGATGTTCTGGATCGCCGACGGGGTCAGCACGTGGTTCGCAAACACGCTGAAATTCTTCAGGCCCTCGGTACGGGCCTGACGCAACGCAACCGCGGTCGGCGGTGTGGTGGTCTCGAAGCCGATGGCGAAGAAGACGACCTCGCGCTCGGGATTGTCGCGCGCGATCTTCAGGGCGTCGGCGCTGGAATACACCATGCGGATATCGGCGCCTTCGGCCTTGGCCCGCAACAGGCTCATGCGTTCCGAGGCCGGCACGCGCAGGGTGTCGCCGTAGCTGCACAGAATCACGCCATGGTCGCGTGCCAGTTCGATCGCGCTGTCGATGCGTCCGATGGGCAATACGCAGACCGGGCAACCGGGGCCATGGATGAAATGGATCTCCGGCGGTAGCAGGTCGCGCAGCCCGTAACGCGAAATCGCGTGGGTGTGCCCCCCGCAGAACTCCATCAGGTGATAGCGGCGGTCCGGCCGCACTTCGGCGGCGATCGTCTGTGCGAGACTCCGGGCGACCTTGCCGTCGCGGAACTCGTCGACGTACTTCACGCGGCCGCCTCGGGCTGCACGCCCATCTCGCGCAGCATCGCCAGCGTCTTCTGCGCCTCGGTTTCGTCCAGCCTGTTGATTGCGAAACCTACGTGCAAGATCACGTAATCGCCTACCCGCACGCCGTCCACGAGGCTCACGTCCACCTCCTTGCGCACGCCGCCGACATCGACCAGGGCCTGCTCGGCCTCCAGCAGCTGAACTACCTTCACGGGAATCGCGAGACACATGGCGCGATTGTCTTTTCTCCCCATGTTCAGTGCAAGAAACCGCGATCCCTCAGAGGGACAACCAGTGCCCGCTATGGAGTGCCGCGGCTTATCCCGCCTGCGTCGGACAAGGCTGCTGGGGGTCGGACCAGCGCAAGCCTCTGTTTTTACTCCTCGGGAGGGATCTTTTCCACCCCATTACACACCTTAAACGGGCAATTTTGGGGCCGAAAATACCCGTCGAGGCAGAAACCCTGCGACCGCTGACATCGGGCAACCAAGGCCGCACATACCGCGCAAGCAACCATCGGTTCCTATTGGATTCAATACATTACCGGAGTGCGAACTCCGCGGCGGGGGCAGAGTATTCCCCATTCTTTTCCTGGGTTACTATGTGAGGCCTTTTGCGGGGAGCTGGCCTAAGCATGCCCACCGACCCGAAGGAACACGAACACCGCGACAGCACCCCCCGCCGCCACTCCGCGGGCACCACCGACGGATCCATCGGTGGGCCCAGGCCTGCACCATGAATCTCGTGACTTTCGTTCCGGTTATCGTGGTGTTGCTGATGATCATCGTTGGCACCGAGATCTCACGCGCCCAGCTTGTGGCCTCCATGCGTATGCCGAGGGCACTGGTCGGCGCTGCCCTCGCCCAGTGGCTGCTTCTGCCCTTGCTCGCGGTGATAGTGATCTGGCTGCTGCGTCCGCCCCCTGCACTGGCGGGTGGGCTGTTGCTTTTGGCGACCAGTCCGAATGGATCGCTGTCGAACTACTATTGTTCCGTCGCTCGCCTGAACGTGGCTTTTTCGGTCACGCTGACCACCATTTCGGGTTTTGTTGCACTGGCGGCGATGCCACTGCTCCTCGCGGTCACCATGCCGGTGGCGCTGGGCGTCGAGGCCTACAGGGTACCGCTCGGTGAACTGACGCTCCGGCTCGTACTGTCCCTGTTGCTGCCGGTTGCCGCCGGTATGGGCCTGCGGCACTTCTTTCCCGACGCCGTCGAGCGCAACGGAAAGGCGATCCGCGCTTTTGGTCTGTGGCTACTCGCACTCTTCCTCGTGCTGGTGTTCTTCGACCAGAGGCATGCGATCGTCGAGATATTCGCAGAAACCGTGCTGCTCACGGTCACATTCACGGCATTGGCCCTCGCCGCCGGGTGGTACAGCGGGAGGGTTCTGCGTCTGAACCCGGCGGACCGCGCTGTGCTCGCGATCGAATTCGCAGTACGCAACGTGGGCATCGCCGCCCTGCTGGCTCTGACGACTTTCCAACAGCCGGAATTCGCAGCCTTCGGCGCCCTGTTCGTGCTGCTTCAGGCGCCCGTACTGATCCTCGCCCTGTTGCTGAATGCAAGGCTGAGAGAACAGCCACCAACAGGCACTCGCGCCGACTGACGCCAGGGTCGATTTCGATCGGCTGGGGGCGCTCGCGATGGCCACAATTGGGGTCGGACCAACGCAGGTATTTGTTTTGAAATACTTACCTGATGATCACGAATCGTCCGCAGGCAGGGAACATCGCCTTGACCGCAGCGAAACCGCCAAAATCTTCGCCCGCAAGGCAGGCTCCAACAAGGGCAACAACCCGGCGGAGCTTTCGTCTTAACCAGGAATCCTCATAGGCCTTGTTA
>NZ_REBW01000079.1 GCF_007692535.1 Thioalkalivibrio sp.
CAGGTGACCGCGGGCGCGGCCCGGTTGATCCGTGAATGTGAATGCCGCCACGGCTGCCCGGCCTGCGTCGGGCCAATCCTGGCCTCCGACGAGGAACGCGGCTTCTCACCGAAGACCGCGGCGCTGACCGTGCTGGCACAGTTCCAGTCCAATGAACCTGAAAAGCCGGCTTGAGGAGTTGCAGCGCCAGGCCGGGGCCAGCCCGGGTCCGGCGCCCGCCCTTCGCCAGGGGTCCAGGGATGCCGAGGGTGCGGGCGGGCTTCCACAACCCGATGCGACCATGCCTCCGGCGCAGCCGATGCCCGATGCCCTCCGGTCACGGCTGGAACGACTGGGCGGTCGTGCGGTTGAGTCGGCCGAGCATCGCTCCGGAGGCCGTGGCGCCGGAACGGCGTCGCCCCGGCGCCCGGAGGCGCCGGTGCTGGCTTCGAACCGGCAGCGCGCCGGCGGTGCCGCCGAACGGACTGCCGGGCTTGCGCGGCGTCTGGGCGGGGAGGTGGTTGCGCGGCACCTGATCCTGGTGGAGAGTCTCCTGCCGCTGGAGACGTGGCATGGTCGTGTGCGTCTGGCCGACTCGCTTCAGACCATGTGGCCGCTGGCCGCGAGCCAGGGAGCGGTCGCCGGTATCGATACCGAGACCACGGGGCTGTCCGGCGGCACCGGTACCACGGCGTTCATGATCGGCATTGCCCAGCCGGAGCCGGAACACGTCCGCGTACGGCAATGGCTGCTGACGGGCTTCGCCGGAGAGGCCGCGATGCTCGCCGCAGTCGCGGAGGTCCTGGCCGGGGTCGATCTGATGCTCAGTTACAACGGCAAGAGCTTCGATCTGCCGCTGCTGCGTGATCGCCGCCGCCTGCAGCGCGGGCCGGCGTTACCCGAGCCGCCGCACCTCGATCTGCTGCACCCAACGCGCCGGCTCTTCCGCAATGCCTGGCCCGACTGCCGGCTGGGGACCGCCGAGCGCCGACTCCTTGGTCTGACCCGCGAGGACGACCTGCCGGGTTCGGAGGCGCCGCGCGCCTGGCGTGACTACCTGGCCGGCGCGCCCGCCGATGATCTGGAGCGGGTGCTTCGCCACAACGCCCTGGACGTGCTCAGCCTGCTGGTGCTGGGGCCGGCGCTGACCCGGGTCCTGCGTGATCCGGCGGCGTTCGCTGCGGATCCCGTCGCGGCCGCCGAGACCTGGAACCGCAACGGCGATCGGGAGCAGGGCTTGTCCGTCCTGGCCGGTTCCCGCGACCGTCTCGACACGCGGGGTGAGCTTGAGCTCGCCTGGGCGCTGCGCCGCGCGGGGCGCTGGACCGAGGCTGCCGCGATCTGGGAACGGTTGGCCCGCGCTGGCTGCGCCGAGGCGATGGAGCGGCTGGCCAAGTACCACGAGCACGTGCGCCGCGACTGGTCCCAAGCCCTGGTGTACGCAAGCCGATTGGAGGAAGGTCCCGAGGCGCAGCGGCGGCGCCGGCGACTCGTTCGCCGCCTCAGCCCGGGGCAGGGCCGGTTGGACCTCTAGGGCAAACGCTGGGTTCTCGGCGTTTTTGGCCCCAATCGGTCGAAGAGCCTGCACGAATGGTGCGAATTTTGTGGCAACTGCAACTTCTTGCGCCTATCCTCGTTCTTAGGGATATCAGGACTTCTCGCCTTGACATTCGGCGTGGTGTCGCCAACGGGGACACGAGTCCACGGGTCGCTAGAGGAACCATGGAACAACGAAAGAACATGCGTTTCCCAGTCCGGTTGTCAGGACAACTGGATCTTCACGACGGCGAGTACGTCGATGCGGAGACCTGTGATGTCAGTCTCCAGGGAGCTTTCGTGGAGCATGTTCCCAGCGGGATTTCGGATCGGAGCTGCGTTCTGACGCTCTTCGCCGGGGGCGAGGACGTGTTCGCCATTACCGTGGACGGCTGGGTCGTGTACGAGAACGAACGGGGCTGCGGGATCGAGTTCGAGTCCATGGATACGCGGGACTTCGAGGCCTTCAAGGCCTTCCTCGAGACGCGGGCGCCCGATCCGAAATTGTTGCAGGGCGAGGTTGCGCGGGGCCGCATCCCGGTTCTCCAGGACTGGAAAATTTCCTGACCCGAACGGTTGTGCCGGTGGCCTCGACGTCGCCGTCGTTCCCTGCCGTCGTGCAACGCGACTGAATCAGGTCAGCGGCCTCGAAAAGACCAGCGCGTTGCAGCTTCGGCCGCCACCCAGAGCCTGTGGTTGCGTGTCGATCAGGCGCCAGCCCTTCGCCTCCAGGAACTGCCTCGCCGGCCGATTGAAATCCTCGCATCCCGCCTGCGCGAAGTCGAAACCGCGCTCGCGGATCCCCTCGATGGCCCGGGCCAGCAGCGCCGAGCCGATGCCGCGCCGGCGCATTCCCGCGGGTATCCAGATCTGGTCGACACAGTTGGCCGTGACGCTGCCATAGCCGACCAGGCGCTCCCCGAGGGTGGCGACCCACCCCTGTTCCGCCGGATTTCCAACGAGATCCGGAATGTGTCCGGCGTCCGGTCTGGCGATCGACCCGGGCGACAGGTGCCCCGCATAGGTCTCGCGCCATATCTCGGAAACCATCGCCACGACGGCATCTCGGTCGGCATCTGTGCCCGGGCGGATTACCAGGCGGGGCATCGCGATCACGTTGCTCATGAGTCCATGTTCCTCTCGTATCCCTGCATCTGCCGGTTGCACGCGGGTGAAGCGGAACCGTCCCGGCAGGGAACTCGCCGCCTGGCTGGCCATGCCTCCATGAAGGGACCGCCTTTCACGGGCAACGTTCATTCGGCCGTCCACTGTCGCACCGTTGTGATGCGGTCGCGCGCACCAGGATCGTGCATCGTGCACCTCGCAGCCTGAGTCGTCGCTGCCTGACATACCCAAGTCGCTGAAATCGCGACATCCCAGGTTCTGGCAGGAGACTTGCTATGCATCAGGGTAGGCACGGGAGATGCGGCCAACTTCGCTGGCTTCGTCTCCACACCGAAAAAAGGCAGCACCAATGGGTGACTAGGGTTCCGGTCCGCGCAGGCGGACGACTGGTCCGAGAGTTGCCGACCTTCCCGGGGTTCAACGGAGAGGGTTACACGGCGGGACAAAAGCCCGGGAGATTCGCGGTCGTTCGTCGCGCTCCCGTGCCCTGGTCTGACACCGGTAACCACAAGAGGATCTCCTCATGAACCCGTTCCACTTCGCTTTCCGCCGCCTTCCGCTTCGGCTCCTGATGCTCGGCTTTCTGCTCGCCGCAATCGGAGCCACCGGCACCGCCCAGGCCCAGCAGAAGGACAGCTTCCGCATCGCCTGGAGCATCTACGTGGGCTGGATGCCCTGGGGCTTTGGCGCCGACTCGGGCATCGTCGACAAATGGGCCGAGAAGTACGGGATCGACATCGAGGTCGTGCAGATCAACGACTACATCGAGTCGATCAACCTGTACACCGCCGGTTCCTTCGATGGCGTGACCGTCACCAACATGGACGCCCTGACGATCCCGGCCGCCGGCGGCGTGGATACCACCGCGCTGATCGTCGGCGACTTCTCCGACGGCAATGACGGCCTGATCCTGAAGGGTACCGACCAGCTGGAGGACGTACGCGGGCGGAACGTGCACCTGGTCGAACTCTCCGTGTCGCACTATCTGCTGGCCCGGGCGCTCGACTCGGTGGGCATGACCGAGCGCGACATCCGTGTCGTGAACACCTCGGATGCCGACATCGTCGGCGCCTTCGGCTCACGCGACGTCGAGGCGGTGGTCACCTGGAACCCCCAGCTCGGCGAGATCCGCGGCCGTGACGATGCCCACGTGGTTTTCGATTCCAGCCAGATCCCCGGCGAGATCATGGACCTGCTGGTGGTCAACACGGCGGTGCTGGAGGCCAACCCCGCCCTGGGCAAGGCGCTGACCGGTGCCTGGTACGAGATCATGGACGTCATGCGTGGCGACGACGAGGCCGCGCGTGAGGCGCGCGCCGCGATGGGAGAGGCCGGCGGCACCGACCTCGAGGGCTACGAGGCGCAACTGGCCTCCACGCGCATGTTCTACGACGCTTCCGACGCGGTGGCGTTCGTAACCGGCGAGGAGCCGATCGAGACGATGGAGAAGGTGCGCCAGTTTGCGTTCGAACACGGACTGCTCGGCGAGCGCGCGCCCAATCCGGACTTTGTCGGCATCGAATTCGCTGACGGATCCATTCTGGGTAGTCCGGACAATGTGCAGTTCCGCTTCACCGCGGAGTACATGCAGATGGCCGCGGACGGCGAACTCTGATCCGCTGAAACTCCCAGCCGCCGACACTTCCCGTATGGAAACGACCCAGCCAGCGCCTGCAGCTTTCGGCAGACGTCCGTCGGCGGATGGCGCTGCGCTCTTTCGCCCTGCACGGGTGGGTTTGGCATCGCCGCTGCCCCTATGAAACGCTTCATCAACCAGCGTCCGCGGCGAGCGGTCGGATACCTGCTCGGGCTGCTGCCGTTTGTGCTGCTGCTGCTCGCCTACATGGCGGCGTCGGCGGCGCGGCTCGCGGAGAATCCGAATGACCCGCTGCTGCCGTCGCTGGGCACCCTGTTCGACACCTTCTGGCGGCTTGCCACCGAACCCAGCCGGCGCACCGGTGAACTGGTGCTTTGGGTGGATACCGCAGCAAGCCTGACCCGCCTGGGTCTGGGCGTGGTCATCAGCATGGCGATGGGGCTGCTGGTCGGCATTCTCGCCGGGCTCATTCCCTATGCCGGCCGGACCCTGTCCCCGTTGATCACCGCGGTGGCCATGATCCCGCCGCTGGCGGTGCTGCCCATCCTGTTCATCACCTTCGGTGTCGGCGAACTCGCCAAGGTGGTGCTGATCGTGTTCGGGATCGCGCCTTTCATCATCCGCGACGTGAAGCAGCGGGTCGAGGAACTGCCGACCGAGCAACTGATCAAGGCCCAGACTCTGGGTGCGTCGACCTGGCTGATCATCCTGCGCGTCGTGCTGCCCCAGGTCGTCCCGCGCCTGCTCGACGCGACCCGGCTCGCACTGGGGGCTGCATGGCTGTTCCTGATCGCCTCCGAGGCCATCGCTGCGACCGAGGGGCTCGGCTACCGCATCTTCCTGGTCCGGCGTTTCATGGACATGGCCACCATCCTGCCCTACGTGGTCTGGATCACGCTGCTCGCCTTTCTCCTCGACGTCGCGCTGCGGTTCGCGAATCGCATGCTGTTCCCCTGGTACGGGGGCCGGAGGGGCTGATGTCCGCGGTCACGCTGAAGAACATCTGGAAGACCTACGGCCGCGACGTCGTGCTGGAACGGGTGAACCTGCACGTGAAGTCGGGTGAGTTCGTGACCGTCGTCGGGGCGTCCGGCTGCGGCAAGACCACCTTCCTGCGCATGCTCCTTGGCGAGGAGACCCCCACCCGGGGCGAACTGCTGATGGACGGCCGGCCGATGCCCGCTGAGCCGGGTCCCGACCGTGGCGTGGTATTTCAGAAGTACTCGGTGTTCCCGCACCTGAATGCGCTGAACAACGTCCTGGTGGCCGAGGAATTCGGCCGCGCCCGCCTGACCGGGCACCTGTTCGGCGCGGCACGGAGAACGGCCCGCGACAAGGCCGTCGCCATGCTCGAGGCGGTCGGTCTGCAGCAGGCCCTGAAGAAATACCCGCACGAGCTCTCGGGCGGGATGCAGCAGCGTCTCGCGATCGCGCAGGCCTTGATGAAGGATCCCCGGATCCTGCTGCTGGACGAACCCTTCGGCGCGCTGGATCCGGGGATCCGCAAGGACATGCACGCGCTGATCCTGGATCTCTGGAAGCGCCGCGGGCTGACCATCTTCATGGTCACCCACGACCTGAAAGAGGGCTTCTACCTGGGCACAAGGCTCCTGGTCTTCGACAAGGTCCGCCATGATCCGCAGGCACCCAACGCCTACGGCGCCAACATCACCTACGACATCCCCGTGGGCCGGACCGAACCCGAAATCCTGGCCGAGATCCGCGACCAGACGGGTCTGCCGCTGGCAACTGAGGAGAACTGACGATGAACGATCCGGATACGCTCCCGGAAGCGGCGGTGCACCAAGACCGCGTTCCCGGCGGCCGCTACTGGTCGATGGTGATCCGGCGCGGCTTCACGCTGCGCCTGATCGACCGCGAGGGCAGGGCGAATGTCTCGATGCTGCTGTACAACCCGCAGAACCTGCTCGAGCGCTACAACATGGCCGATACGCTGAAGGGCCAGCACACGTCGAGGCTGACCCGCGGCAACATGCTGTATTCCGACATGGGCCGGGTGATGCTCTCCATCGTAGAGGACACCGCGGGATGGCACGACGCCATCGGCGGAATCACCCGCGACGCCGACATCGTGCGCAAGTACGGCGAGCACCGCTACCAGCAGTACCGCAACGACTTCTACCGCAGCGGCCGCGAACTGTTCCTGATCGAACTGGCCAAGTGGGGCCTGGGCAAGCGCGATCTGGTCGCCAACCTGAACTTTTTCAGCAAGGTCTACGCGGGCGCGGACGGCGTGCTGCACTTCGATCCCGAAAACAGCCGGCCGGGCGACCATGTGGACCTGCGCGCCGAGATGGACACACTGGTGGTGCTGAACACCGCGCCGCACCCGATGGATCCGGCGCCGGTCTACGATCCCGGTCCGCTGGAGCTCAGCATCTACCGCACGCCACCGGTAACGGCCGACGACTACTGCGTGAATTTCCGCCCGGAGAACGCACGCGCCTTCGCGAACACCGCGATCCATAACTGCCAGGGGTGAGGAGATGACTGGAATCCATCTGATGGAGAGCCCGCTGGACCCCGCCAAGGCCGCGTGCCGCGAGGTGGTACCGGCCGGCGAGCCCTGGCTGAAGGAACTGCGCAGGGGTCAGACCCTGCGCATCCTGGACCTCGAGGGCAACCAGGCCGTGGATACCCTGTTCTACAGCCTGGAGCGGCCCACGGTGGAGCGCTACAGCGCGATCGACACCCTGCAGGCGCAGGGGAACGTCTACCTCACCACCGGCACGAAGCTGATGTCGAACGAGGGCAACGTGATGCTGACCATCACCGCCGACACCTGCGGGCGCCACGACACGCTCGGAGGTGCCTGCGCGGCGGAGTCGAACCAGGTGCGCTACGGCCTCGAGAAGAAGCCGATGCACTCCTGCCGCGACAGCTTCCTGCGCGCGCTGAGTGAGAGCGACTACGGCCTGGGCAAGCGCGACCTTGCCAGCAACATCAATTTCTTCATGAACGTACCGCTGACCCCCGAAGGCGGCCTGACCTTCGAGGACGGCATCTCCGATGCCGGCAAGTACGTGGAGATGCGCGCCGAGATGGACGTGCTGGTCCTGGTCTCGAACTGCCCGCAGCTGAACAACCCCTGCAACGCCTACAACCCCACGCCGGTGGAAATGATCATCTGGGATCCGACGGAGCACTGACCCTCGTCCCGACGGTCATGGCCCCCCTGTGGGAGCGAGCCTCGCTCGCGAAATCGGGCTCGGTTGGCCGCCAGCCCCGGGCGTGCCTGCGGCGCGTTCGCGTGCAAGGCTCGCCCCCACAGGGGGGCGGGGCCATGGCCGTGACTTTCACGCTAACCCTCCCCGAGTTTTGGTTTGGAGGTCGATGCGCCGGGGACGGCCCCGGCGGCACTTGTTCACCGCGGGACGGCCCGCGGACCCTGGGACCTGAGGTCCCGATGGGAGCAGCATCAAGATGTTCGACAAGGTATTGATCGCGAACCGCGGCGCCATCGCCTGCCGCATCATCCGTACGCTGAAGCGCATGGGCGTCGGGGCGGTGGCCGTGTATTCGGAGGCGGACCGGCACTCGCTGCACGTGCGCGAAGCCGACGAGGCGGTGCTGATCGGCCCGGCGGCGCCCGCGCAGTCCTACCTCGACGCCGAACGCATCCTCCGGGTCGCCCGCGAGACGGGTGCCGGGGCGGTTCACCCCGGGTACGGGTTCCTGTCCGAGAATGCGGGCTTCGCCGAGGCCTGCGAGGCGGCCGGAATCGCCTTCGCCGGGCCGACGCCGGACCAGATCCGCGACTTCGGGTTGAAGCACCGCGCCCGCGCCCTGGCCCAGGCCGCCGGTTTGCCGATGCTGCCCGGCACCGAGTTGCTGGAGAACCCGGATCAGGCGCTGGCGCAGGCCCGACGGATCGGTTTCCCGCTGATGCTGAAGAGTACCGCCGGGGGTGGCGGCATCGGCATGCAGTTGTGCCGCGACGAGGCCGGTCTGCGCGAGGCCTGGGATTCGGTGCAGCGGCTAGCGAAGAACAACTTCGCGAACACCGGCGTTTTCCTGGAGAAATACGTCGAGCACGCCCGGCACATCGAGGTGCAGATCTTCGGCGACGGCCAGGGCGGAGTGATCGCGCTGGGCGAGCGCGACTGTTCGCTGCAGCGGCGCAACCAGAAGGTGGTCGAGGAAGCGCCTGCGCCCAACCTGCGCGAGGCCGTTCGCACCCGTTTGCTCGCCGATGCGGAGGCCCTGGGACGCGGTGTGTGCTACCGCAGCGCCGGCACCGTCGAATACCTGTACGACGCGGATACCGGTGCTTTCTACTTTCTCGAGGTGAATACGCGGCTGCAGGTGGAGCACGGTGTGACGGAAGAGGTCACCGGCGTCGATCTCGTCGAGTGGATGCTGCGCGCGGCGGCCGGCGAGCTGCCCCCCCTGGAGACGCTGCGTCCGGGGCCCGCGCGGGGCCACGCAATCCAGGCGCGGATCTATGCCGAGGACCCCGGCAAGCACTTTCAGCCCTCCGCCGGCCTGTTGACCGAGGCCCGGTTTCCGGCGAATGCCCGCATCGATACCTGGGTCGAGCGCGGCAGCGAGATCTCGGCCTTCTACGACCCGATGATCGCCAAGCTGATTGTGCACGCAGACGACCGCGATGCCGCCTGCGCCAGCCTGCAGGCGGCATTGGCGGCCACCGACCTGCAGGGGCTGGAGACCAACCTGCGCTACCTGCGGCAGATTGCCACCGACCCGGTGTTTCGCAGCGGGGAACAGACGACGCGCACGCTGGGGGGTCTCGAATACCGCGCCGAGAGCATCGACGTGCTCGATCCTGGCACCCAGACCATGCTGCAGGACTGGCCGGGCCGTGTCGGCCATTGGGACATCGGCGTGCCGCCGTCGGGCCCGATGGACAGCCTCGCGTTCCGGCTGGGCAACCGGCTGCTCGGCAACCCCGAGGGTG
This sequence comes from Thioalkalivibrio sp., assembly GCF_007692535.1. GTDB lineage: Bacteria > Pseudomonadota > Gammaproteobacteria > Ectothiorhodospirales > Ectothiorhodospiraceae > Thioalkalivibrio. Next base: position 9,177 of record NZ_REBW01000079.1, read on the forward strand.
CCGCCGGGCTGGAGTTGACCGTCACCGGCCCGACGCTGCGTTTCAACAGCGATGCCGTGATCGCGCTGACCGGCGCACGGATGTCGGCACACCTGGACGGCGAGCCCGTCGCGTACTGGACGGCGCTGCCGGTCCGCCGTGGACAGGTGCTGGAACTGGGGAATATCCGTGGCGCCGGGGTGCGCAGCTACCTGCTGCTGCGTGGTGGACTCGACGCGCCGGCGGTGATGGGCAGCCGCGCGACCTTCACGCTGGGGCGCATCGGCGGCCACGGGGGACGGGTGCTCCGCCCGGGCGACGTGCTGCACCTGGCCGGTGAGCCTGCCCCCGGCACCGGCGTCCTCGCGCCCGAGGCGATTCCGGAATACCGCCATGAATGGCGGCTGCGGACCGTCTATGGGCCGCACGGCGCCCCGGACTTTTTCACCCGGCAGGACATCGAGACCTTCTTCGCCACCGACTGGGAAGTGCACTACAACTCCAGCCGCACCGGTGTGCGCCTGATCGGTCCGCGCCCGCAGTGGGCCCGGGCCGACGGTGGCGAGGCCGGCCTGCATCCCTCGAACATCCACGACAATGCCTACGCGATCGGCACCGTCGACTTCACCGGCGACATGCCGGTGATCCTGGGCCCGGATGGCCCCAGCCTGGGCGGTTTCGTCTGCCCGGCGACGGTGATCGAGGCCGATCTCTGGAAGCTAGGGCAACTGCGGCCCGGTGACACCCTGCGCTTCGAGGCGGTGGATCTGGCCACGGCGCGCCGGCTCGCGGAGGAGGTGGACACGGCGGTGGAAAACCTCGCCGGGCTGTCGGAGGCCGGCGTCATACCCGTGACGCCGGTTGAGATCGCGGCCACCAGCCCGGTGCTGCGCGAGCTCCCGGTAGGCGGAGGGCTGCAGGACGGTCGTGGAGGCGATGGCCTGGACGCGCCCCTGCCGCCGGAGGCGCGGGCGACCCTGAGCGCCAGCCGGAACGTCCCCGGGGGCGGCGGCCGAATCCTGGCGCCCGTAGCGCACCCGGTCGGGGTGACCTACCGCCCCGCCGGCGACCGCTACCTGCTGGTCGAGTACGGTCCGATGGTGCTGGACCTCGCGCTGCGTTTCCGGGTTCAGGCGCTGCTTGACTGGCTGACCGAGCAGCGGATCCCGGGCATCCGGGAAATGACCCCCGGCGTGCGCAGCCTGCAGCTCCACTACGAGCCCCGGCAACTCCCGGTGGAGCGTCTGCTGGAACTGCTGGAGCAGGCCGAGACGGAACTGCTGGACCTGTCCGAGGCGGAGATGCCCTCGCGCATCGTCCACCTGCCGCTGGCCTGGGACGACAGCCAGACCCAACTCGCGACGCGCAAGTACATGCAGTCGGTGCGCCCCGACGCGCCCTGGTGCCCGCGCAACATCGAGTTCATCCGGCGCATCAACGGACTGGACAGCGAGGAGGAGGTCAAGCGCATCGTGTTTGAGGCTTCCTACCTGGTGATGGGTCTGGGCGACGTGTACCTGTCCGCGCCGGTGGCGACGCCGGTGGACCCCCGCCACCGACTGGTCACGACCAAGTACAACCCCGCGCGTACCTGGACCCCGGAGAACGCGGTCGGCATCGGCGGCGCCTACATGTGCATCTACGGGATGGAAGGGCCCGGCGGCTACCAGTTCGTCGGGCGCACGCTGCCGATCTGGAACCGCTACAAGAAGACCCCGGAATTCGAACAGCCCTGGCTGCTGCGCTTCTTCGACCAGATCCGTTTTTACGAGGTTTCCGAGCCCGAGCTTCTCGAGATGCGCGAGGCGTTCCCGCGCGGCGGGTTGCGTCTGGAAATCGAGGAGACGCGTTTCTCGCTCGCCGGGTACAACCGCTTCCTGAGCGAAAACCGGGAGAGCATCGAGATCTTTCAACACCGCCAGCGTTCCGCCTTCGAGGCGGAGCGTCAGCGCTGGGTCGAGGCCGGGCAGGCGGATTACGTGGCTGAGCCCGACGCACCCGCTGCGGGTTCCGATGGCCTCGAACTGGCCGAAGGCGAGCAGGCGGTCGCCGGCCACGTGGCCGGCAGCCTGTGGGCGCTGGAGGTGAGCGAGGGAGACTTGGTGCAGGCCGGGCAGACGCTGCTGGTGCTGGAATCGATGAAGATGGAGATCCCTGTGACCGCTCGCGCCGCAGGCACCGTGGTCCGGGTGCTGTGCCGGGAAGGGGCTTCGGTGATGCCCGGGCAGGCTTTGTTGGTGATCCGGGTGGGTGGGTAGTGGGTAGTTGGTAGTGGGTTCGGCTTTTGGCGTTGTGGGTTGCGCTGGTGGGGGTGCGCGGGGGCCGGACACGCTCAAGCCGTCCGTGGGCGCTCGACGGCGGCCATCCATGGCCGCCGACGGTCCGGCCCCCGCGCACCCCCACCAGCGCTCCGATCGTTGGGGTTTGCGTGGGTTATAAAAACAACTCCAGTCGAGCCGCTGGTCATCCGGGAGGTGTTCGTTCGTGCCCGAAGGCTGTCTTTGGCTGTGGTAGGACAGGGGGGTTGACGAATGCTGTTGCTAACTTTCATGGCC
>NZ_REBW01000073.1 GCF_007692535.1 Thioalkalivibrio sp.
GATCGCCGCTACCGGGTGCGGGTGCGTCGTGAGGAGGACCTGCCGGACGCGGCGGAGGAGTCGTCCGCCAAGACTTCCGCGGCCTCGGTGTAGGGGGAGCGATGCGCGTTCGAAGGCTGCTGCCGTTCCTTCCCGTCCTGGTGCTGGTTGCGCTGGTCGGCACGCTTGCGGGCGGGCTCATCTGGAACATCGGCAACGTGCCCGAGCCGCTGGTCGGCAGGGAAGCCCCCGACTTCGATCTGCAGCAACTGCGCGACCCGGAGGCGAGATTCACCCGCGCCGACATGCTCGGGGCGCCTGCGTTGGTCAACGTCTGGGCGTCGTGGTGCACGACCTGTCGTCAGGAGCGCCGGACCCTCGTTGCACTCGACCGCATGGGCATCCCGGTCTTCGGCCTGAACTTCCGTGACGAACGGGCTCAGGCCATGGCCTACCTCGACAGCGGGGAGGATCCCTTTGCCGCGGTCGGATTCGATCCGTACGGTCGCGCCAGTGCCGAATGGGGCGCACACGCGACGCCGGTGACCTTCCTGGTCGACCGTCACGGCGTGGTGCGCTTCAAGCATGTCGGCCCCCTGCACAGCGACCTGGTGAACCGGCATCTGATCCCCCTGTACCGGCAGCTGCAGGCCGAGTCCTGAGAGTCCCGCCTGTTCTTCCCGGCTGTGCAACGGTTTTGCCCTTGGCGAGAAAGTCCGCCAACCGTCATGGCCGGCGACCGCCCCTGACGATGAAATGCCGTAAACCGTAGGTCGGGTTAGCCCAAAGGGCGTAACCCGACGGGTCTCGCGCCCGCTCATGGCCGGAAGGCAGCGTGGTCCCCGGTGCGTCGGGTTACGCTACGCTAACCCGACCTACAGAACTGGGCCGTGATTTTTTCGTTAACCCTATTTGATCCACGGAGTCCCGAATGACCCTGTTCTACATCCTTGCCGCTGCCCTGGTGGTCCTGGCTCTGGCGTTCCTCTTCGTGCCCCTGGTTCGCCCGCGCCGCAGCGTTGAGCAGCGTGTCGAAGACCCGGGTGCTGCAACGGGCCTGTCGATCTACCGAAGCCAGTTGGCGGAACTGGATGCCGATCGCCGGAACGGCGTGATCTCCGAGGCCCAGTACAAGGCGGCCCACCTGGATCTCCAGCGCAGCCTGCTGGAGATGTCCGGAAACGAGAATGTACGCGGCGCGGCCGGGCGTTCCTGGCGCTGGCCTGCAGGACTCGGGACGCTGGCGTTGTTGCCGATCCTCGCCGTTCTCATCTACCAGGGCTTCGGCGGCGGCTCGATGGCGCTGGGTCCACCCCAGAGCGGCACGCAGCAGGCAGCCACCGCCGATACCCCGGCGGAGATGGAAATGATCGTCGCCACACTGCGCGAGCGGCTCGATCAGTCACCCGACGACCCGGTCGGCTGGGCTTTGCTCGGGCGAGTCTACAAGGCGATGGGCCAGAACCGGGCGTCGGTACAGGCGTATGCCCAGTCCATCGAGCACGGTGGCAACCACGACGCGGAGATCCTGATCGACTATGCGGATGTCCTCGGAAGTCTGGCCGGCGGAAACCTCGAGGGGCGGCCCCGGGACCTGATCCGTCGCGCCCTGGAAATCGAGCCGAATCACGTGACCGGACTCTGGCTCGCGGGTACCGCCGACTTCCGTGTGGGCAACTATCACGGCGCCCGCGAGCACTGGGCGCGGCTGGCACGCCTGCTTCCGGCCCAATCGGAGGACGGCGCGATCATCCGGGCCAACCTGGCCGAGGTGGACGCGCGCATTGCGGGTCCGGAGTGACATCTTGCCATCAGGCGTCAGGCGTCAGGCGTCAGGCGTCAGGCGTCAGGCGGACACCGAAACGGAAACGCTGCCGAAATAACCATCTATGATTAAACGGTGAAACTCTGTCTGGACAGGTCGGGTCCTGCCCGATGATGTCCGAGGGTCCCTATGATTGGTGGAATGGACCGGTCGCTGCTCTGGCGCATTGGCTTTGCCCTTTCGTTGATCGCGGCGATGGCTCTGCTCGGTATCACCTCTTCGGTGGTGATCGCCGAGAAGGTGCGTGGCGCGGCCACGGCGATCAACCACGCAGGGACGTTGCGCTATTCGACCTACGATGCATCCACCGCCATGCTGAGGCCACCGGGTGCGGACAGTGAGGCGCAACGGCGCGAGATCGAAAGGGCCGTGGACCGGTTCGAGAAACATTATTCGGGCCATCATCTTTCGCGCATGGTGCCAGCGAGCGCCTCGCACCCCGCTCGATTGGCCTACGAGGAGATTGGCGGCATCTGGGAGGCGGACGTTCGCCCCATGCTGCTGAGCGCAATCGGCCGTACCCTGGACGCCGGTGCTTATGCGCAGATGCGCGAAGTGATCGACGATTTCGTGCAGCGGGTGGACCGCATGGTCTTCCTGCTCGAGCAACGTACCGAGGCCCAGGTGCAGGTGCTGCGCATCGCCCAGGGCACCGGTCTGCTGCTGACGCTGCTGATCATCTTCTTCACCGTATGGTTTCTGCGCCGTGACGTGGTGCATCCGCTGCAGGATCTCCTCGCCGGCGCTCAAGCGATGCGCACGGGCGATTTCAGTCGGAGGATCAGGCATACGGGGGACGACGAGCTTGGTCAGCTCGGTGGCGCGTTCAACCTGATGGCACAGGATCTGTCCCGTTCCTACGACGAACTGGAGCAGCGGGTGCAGGACAAGACCCGTGCCCTGGAACACAGCAACCGGGCACTCGAGTTGATGTACCGGTCCCTGAGCCACCTGCACGACGGTACGCTGTCGAGGGCCAACTACACGGAAACCCTGCGCGAGATGGAGAAGCTGCTCGGTTTTGGCAGCGGCAGTCTGTGCCTGCTGGAATCGGACGGCCGCAAGGGCTTCCGCCTGGCTGATTCCGGGCATGAACCCGGTTTCATCGGTCCTCTTTGCCAGCGGCATTCCTGTGCGGACTGTGTCGGGATGACGCACGGCAAGCTGCATCTCGGGGCGAAGAGCAAGGAGGCCGGCGGGCGGATCCTGTCGATTCCGCTCTTCGACGGCGCGGAGGTCCTGGCATTGCTGCAGATGGAGGTGCCCAACGGTGTCGCGCCCGAGCCTTGGCAGTGGCAACTGGTGGAGGCCATTGCGCGGCACCTCGGGATCGCGATTGCGAGCCAACGCAGGGCGATCCAGAGCCGGCGGCTCGCGTTGCTGGAGGAGCGTACCGCCATTGCCAGGGAACTGCATGATTCGCTGGCCCAGGCCTTGAGCTACCTGAAGATCCAGGTGACCCGGGTCCATGCGGCGTCGACTTCAAAGGACACCGCTGAGGTCGACGCGGCATTGCGGGAGCTGCGCGACGGTCTCAATGCCGCCTACCGGCAGCTGCGCGAACTGTTGACGACCTTCCGCATCGGCATCGACGCGGCTGGCCTCAGCTCCGCGCTGGAGGAGACCGTCGCGGGAATCACCGCGCGTGGGCTGCAGTATGTGGAACTGGACAACAAGCTGGCGGATGGCGAGCTCGGCGTCAACGAGGAGGTGCATGTGCTGCACATCATCCGCGAGGCACTGTGCAACGTGCAGCGCCATGCCCACGCCACCCGGGCGCGGGTCACGCTGGACTGGACCCCCGACCAACGCGTGTGTGTTGCCATCGTCGACAACGGAATCGGCCTGCCGGGTGAAACGGGCAAGGCTGATCACTACGGGCTGTCGATCATGCTGGAGCGGGCAGCCCAGTTGAACGGTGACCTGGATATCGGTGCGGCTCCCGAAGGTGGTACGCAGGTCAGGCTCCTGTTTCGGCCGGTTGCTCTGACGGAACCGAAAGGGGATGTTCGTCCAATCGCAGAGGAGGTCAGCTGAAATGCCGGTACCCGTGCGTCTCCTGGTCATCGATGACCATCCCCTGTTCCGCCGGGGTGTTCGTCAGTTGGTGGATATCGAGGGCGGTTTCGAAGTGGTGGGGGAGGCCAGTTCCGGGCCGGAAGGCGTCGAACTCGCGCTGCAGCTGCAACCGGACCTGGTGCTGCTGGATCTGAACATGGAGGGCATGGATGGGAACCAGACGCTCCGGGCACTTCGGGCCGCGGGGTGTACGGCAAGGTTGGCGATGCTCACTGTCTCGGACCAGGAAGAGGACCTGGTCGAAGCGCTGCGCGCCGGTGCGGACGGCTACCTGCTCAAGGACACCGAGCCCGAGGAGCTGTTGCGGCAGCTGCGGCAGATCGTCGATGGGCGCCTGGTCCTGACGGAGGGGCTCACGGAGCACCTTGCGCGTGCCATGCGGCGGCAGGATCAGCCTGCACCGCCCGGGCAACCCAGGTTGACGCCGCGCGAGCGGGAGGTGCTGGACCTGATTGCCAGCGGTCTCAACAACAAGCTGATCGCGCGGGAGCTGGATCTCAGCGAGGGCACCGTGAAGGTGCACGTGAAGCATCTGCTGAAGAAGCTCGGCCTGCGCTCACGGCTCGAGGCGGCGCTCTGGGCGGTCGAGCAACAGAAAAGATAGCCGTTGTCCGATATCGCTCAAGCAGCGGCTCCCGGGAGGTGGGTCGAGATCTCGGGGGCGCGCAGGTGCGGCTCCTGGCGGAAATATCCCGCGAGCTGGAGGTAGATCTCCGGAAGCTCGTCGCGCAGATAGCCAGGCGCGAAGAAGAAGTACTCGCAGGCCACGGCCAGGAATTCCGCAGGATCGGTGGCGGCGTAGGGATCGATCGCCGGCTCCCGGCCGCGCTCGAGCTCCTCGCGCAGGTGTTCGTAGGCCGCGCTGAAGGCGGCAGTCCAGTCCGCCGCGGACATGCTCTCCGGCAGTGGTGGAAAACCGTTGACGTCGCCATTGCCGGCATCGAGGGTGTGCGTCATCTCGTGCACGATCACCGCGCCGTCGGCGGCGATGTCGTTCCAGGACAGGACCACCGGGCCGCGCTCCCAGGCCTCGCCTGCCTGCGGCACGACCGCCTGGTGGTGCACGCCGGCCTCGTCCACCCACTCTTGTTCGGGGGCGAAGGTGTCCGGATAGACCAGCACCGTCTGCCAGTCGCGGTAGGCGTCGATGCCGAGGTGCAGAATGGGCAGGCAGGCGTAGGCGGTGATCATGTTGCGCTGCCAGGGCAGCAGTTCCAGCCCGATTCCCTTGAACGTCTTGCGCGCGAGGAACTGCCCGATGCGTTCGCGCAGCGCGAGCGCCTCGTCGGGTGACAGCAGTTCGATGAACGGCACGCTCGCACACAGTGCGGCCCATTCCGGGTCGTTGAGCGTCACCGGGGCTGCCGGGGCCGGCAACAGGCGCCGTCCCAGGCCTTGGAGCAGGTTGCGCAGATCCTGAATCATTCTTTCACTGTAACCAAAGTGACCGCGCGTGGTCATTGCGGTATGTTCCGCAGCTTTGCGGGTTGGGTAAAGGAATCAATCGTGGCAAGTATGGAAAGCGATCTGCAGCACCTGATGCATCAGCTGGGCGAACGTCTGGTGCCCGCTCAGCTGCGCGGCCGGATCGGGCTGGAGAAGGAGACCCTGCGGGTGCAGACGGCGGGTTCCATCGCCCAGACACCGCATCCCGGCCCGCTGGGTTCGGCGCTGACGCACCCCTACATCACCACGGACTACTCCGAGGCCCTGTTGGAACTGGTGACACCGCCGTTCGACGACGTGCGCGAGACGCTCGGCTTCCTGCACGACCTGCAGGCCTTCGCCGCGGCCCGCATCGGCGACGAACTGCTCTGGGCGACCAGCATGCCCTGCGTCGTCAGCGGCGAGGAGTCGATTCCCGTGGCCCAGTACGGGCACTCCAATGCCGGACGCATGAAGACCATCTATCGCGTCGGGTTGGGTCATCGCTACGGCCGGCTGATGCAGGTGATCGCCGGGGTGCATTTCAATTACTCGCCCCAGCCTGCGTTGTGGCCGGCGCTGGCCGACCTGCGCGGCGAGGCCGACGGCCGCGACTTCCGCGACCGGTGCATGATGGGGATGATACGCAACCTGCTGCGCTTCGGCTGGATGGTGCCGTATCTGTTCGGGGCCTCGCCCGCCGTCTGCAATTCCTTCATGGACGGGCGCGGGGCGAAGCTCGAGGACTTCGACGACGACAGCAGCTATCTGCCGATGGCCACCAGCCTGCGCATGGGCGACATCGGCTACACCAACCGCAAGGAGGCGGATACCGGCATCAAGGCCAACTACAATTCGCTGACCGAGTACGTCGAAAGCCTGCGCTGCGCGATCAGCACCGAGAGCGCAGAGTGGGCGCGCCTCGGCGTGAAGGTGGACGGCGAATACCGCCAGCTGAATGCGAACATCCTGCAGATCGAGAACGAGTACTACAGTTCGGTCCGGCCCAAGCAGCCGCTGGAGCGTTTCGAGAAGCCCACCGAAGCGCTGGAATCGCGCGGCATCGCCTATGTCGAATTGCGTTCGGTGGACGTGAATGCCCAGCACCCGCTGGGGGTGGACGAGAGCCAGTTGCGCTTCCTGGAGGCCTTCTGCCTGACCGCGATGCTGATTCCCAGCGCGCCGCTTTCGGAAACCGCGATGGCGGACATCGACGCGAACCTGCTGGCGGTCGCCCACCGGGGCCGCGAACCGGGTCTGGTCCTGCGCTGCGAGCGTGGACCGGTGCCGCTGCAGGATCTCGCGCGCGAATTGCTGACGCTGATGCGCCCGGTTGCCGCGATGCTGGACCAGGGTCTTCCCGGCGATCCCTACCGCCGTTCGCTCAGCGAACAGTGGGGCAAGGTGGAGCAGTCGGCGCTGACCCCCTCGGCGCGCATGCTCGAGGACATGATGGCGCGGGAGGAAGGCTTTTACCGGTACGCCCGACGTCTGTCCGAGCAGCATCGGGAGGCCTTCCGCAGCAACTGTCCGTTGCCCAGGGAGGCCGAGCTGACCGAACTTGCGCTGCATTCGCTGACCGAGCAGGCCGCGATGGAGGCCAGCGACCGCTATGATTTCGACAGCTTCCTGCAGCGCTATTTCGACGGCAGCCTGGTGGGGCTGTCCGGGGTGCGCACCTTCATCCGGTGACGAAGAGAATATGGAGTGCGGGAGCAAGCTCCCGCTTTGGCCTTTGGGCCTGGCTTCGTGCCGTGAAAGCGGGAGCAAGCTCCCGCACTCCATATCCGCATGCGAAACGCCGGCGGTGCTTCCAGTCATTGTTTGGAATTCTGATCTGTTGGCATGGTCTTTCTGGAAAGGTGGCGGTCTATTGCACCGGTGATCGGCAGGTGTTGATGATGCTTCTCGCCCGAAAGCCGGTCCATGTGTGAGACCGCCCCGTTGCTCTTGACCCTTGAGGACTTCAGCCGATGTACCTAACTGCTTCCCTGCCGGTTCCGATCCCCGGTCCTATGGATGTGCCAGGTTGAAGGCCTTCGCGATCCTCGCGGTGCTGGCCCTGTTGGCGGGTGGCGGCCTCTGGTTCTGGTCGATTCAGGATGGCGGGGTCACCAACGCCAGCCCGGCTGCAGGAACCCCCGCGGTCGACCGGCGTATCCCGGTCCGGCTCGCAACCGCCACGCCGCAGCGTTTCGAGACCGTGCTCGAGTCGCTGGGTACCGCCCAGGCCAATGAGTCGGTGACCATCACCGCATCGGTCACCGCCAACGTGTCCGAGATCGGGTTTCGCGATGGTGACGAGGTCGAGGCCGGGCGGGTTCTGGTGCGACTGGCGTCGGCCGAGGAGTTCGCCGAACAGCGCGAGGCCGAGGTCTGGCTGACCGAGCAACGGAGGGAACTGAACCGGATTCGCGGCCTTGCCGCCGACGGTATCGTGCCCCGGCAGCAGGTCGACCAGCAGCGCTCGCGCGTGGACGAGGCCGAGGCCCGCCTGGGCGCAGTGGAGGCACGCCTGTCCGACCGGGTGATCCGGGCGCCTTTCTCGGGTGTGCTGGGCCTGCGCCGGGTCAGCACAGGGTCGCTGGTCACGCCGGGCACCGCGGTGGCCGAACTGGACGACATTTCGGTGATCAAGGTGGACTTCACGGTCTCCGAACAATACCTGGGCACAATCCGGCGCGGGATGCCGATCGAGGCCCGCAGCATCGCCTTCCGTGACCGTGTCTACCAAGGCGAGATCACGGCGATCAGCACCCGGATCGATGTGGCGACCCGAACGCTGACGGTGCGTGCGGAGATCGATAACGCCGACCGCGAGCTGCGCCCGGGAATGCTGTTGACCACGCGTCTGCCGCTGGATCCCGCGGAGCGGCTCGCGGTGCCCGAGGGTGCACTGGTGGCGACCGCCGACCAGCACTTCGTGTTCGTCGTCGACGCCGACGGCAAGGCACACCGCCAGGAAATCCGCATCGGTCGGCGGCAGCCCGGAATCGTCGAGGTGCTGGACGGGTTGTCCGAGGGCGACCGGGTGGTCGAGGAGGGCACGCTGCGGGTGCGCCAGGGCAGCGAGGTTCGGGTGCTCGGGGAGGACGCGGCATGATCATCTCGGATATCGCCAACCGCCGCCCGGTGCTGGCGGTGGTCTTCAACCTGCTGCTGGTCACCTTCGGCCTGATCGCCTATCAGCAACTGCCGCTGCGCGAGTACCCCGATATCGACGCGCCGATCATCACGGTGCAGGCCGATTACCCCGGGGCCAGCGCCGAGATCATCGAACGGGAAGTGACCCAGCGCCTCGAGGACCGGATCGCAGGGATCGAGGGCATCCGCTACATCCAGTCGTCGAGCCGGGACGGGCGCTCTTCCATCACCGTGGAATTCAGCCTGAACCGCGACATCGACGCCGCCGCCAACGATATTCGGGAGGCCGTGTCCCGGGTGGTGCGCTTCCTGCCCGACGAGGTGGATCCGCCGCAGGTGACCAAGGCCGATGCGGATGCGAATCCGATCCTGTGGCTGAATCTGTCCAGCACGACCATGGATGGCCTGGAACTGGCGGACTACGCGCGCCGCTATCTGGTCGACCGCCTGTCCGTGGTCGATGGGGTCGCATTGGTGCGCCTGGGCGGCGCCAGGCGCTACGCGATGCGCATCTGGGTGGATCGCGAGGCGCTGGCCGCCCGGAGCCTGACGGTCGCCGATATCGAGGACGCCCTGCGCCGGGAGAACGTCGAATTGCCCGCAGGCCGGATCGACTCGCTGGACCGGGAGTTCAAGGTCCGGGTCGACCGCATGTACCGCACCGCCGAGGACTTCGCCAGCCTGGTGATCCAGCGCGCCGACAACGCCCACCTGGTGCGGTTGGGGGAGGTTGCCCAGGTGAACGTGGGGTCGGATTCCGAGCGTACCGAGTTCCGGGGCAACGGCGAGGACATGGTGGGGCTTGGCATCATCCGCCAGGCCAACGCCAACGTGCTGGATGTCGCCAGCGGGGTGAAGCGGGTCGCGCGGGATCTGCAGGAGCAGCTGCCCGACGGCACCTCGCTGGTCGTGACCTACGACAGCTCGGTGTTCATCGAGGGCGCGATCCGCGAGGTCTACATCACGCTGGCGATCGCGACTCTCGCGGTGGTGCTGGTGATCTACCTGTTCCTGGGCAGCTGGCGGGCCACGCTGATCCCGGCGGTTACGGTGCCCGTCGCCATTACCGCGGCCTTCATCGGCATCGCGCTCTTCGGCTTCTCGGTCAACCTGCTGACCCTGCTCGCGCTGGTGCTGGCCATCGGGCTCGTCGTCGACGACGCCATCGTGATGCTCGAAAACATCCATCGGCGGATCGAACGCGGCGAACCAGGGCTGCTCGCGGCCTACCGGGGCGCGCGGCAGGTGGGATTCGCGATCATCGCGACAACTTCGGTGCTGGTCGCGGTGTTCGTTCCGCTCGCCTTCCTCAGCGGCACCGTGGGCAGGCTGTTCACCGAGTTTGCGCTGGCGATCGCGATCGCGGTGGTGTTCTCGAGTATCGTTGCGCTGACCCTTGCACCGGTGCTGTCCGGCCGGCTGATGCACAAGGGCGACGACGAGACCGGCATGGCCCGGATCATCGGCCGCGGCTTCAAGCGCCTGGAACAGGGCTATGCCCGCGTGCTGCAGCGCAGCCTGCCTTATTCCTGGGGTGTGGTTCCGATCCTGGCGCTGAGCCTTGGCGGGGCCTGGTGGCTGTTCAACGAGATTCCCGAGGAGTTCGCCCCGCGCGAGGACCGGGGTGCCTTCTTCATCATGATCAATGGACCGGAGGGCGCCAGCTTCGAATACATGCGCGAGCAGATGGCCGAGGTCGAGCGGCGGATGCTGCCGATGACCGAAGAGGGTGACGTGCGCCGCATCCTGGTGCGCACGCCACGCTCCTTCGGCAACACCGAGGTGGTGAACAACGGCTTCGTGATCGTGATCCTGGAACACTGGGACCGGCGCGATCGTTCGGCCTGGGACATCATGGCGGAGATCAACCGGTCGCTGGGCGAGATCCCCGGCATCCGTGCCAACGCCATCATGCGCCAGGGCCTCTCGGGCGGGCGCGTCGGCGCCCCGGTGCAGTTCGTGATCGCGGGACCCGACTACGATGAACTGGCGGAGTGGGGCCAGGCCCTGCTCGAGCGCGCCGAGGAGATCCCGGGGCTCACGCGGCTCGATCTCGACTACAAGCCCACGCAGCCGCAGATTTCGGTGCGCATCGACCGCGATCGGGCGGCGGATCTCGGGGTCTCGCTGCAGACGGTCGGCCGTACGCTGGACGTGATGCTGGGAGGGCGCAACGTCACCACCTTCATCGACCGCGGCGAAGAGTACGACGTGATCATCGAGGGCCGCTCGGACCAACGGCGGACCCCGGGCGACATCGCGAATCTCTACGTGCGCTCCGACAATGGTGCGCTGATCCCGCTTTCGAGCCTGGTCAGCTACGAGGAGGTGGCCGGGGCCGGCTCGCTGGAACGCTACAACCGGTCCCGCGCGGTGACCCTGACCGCGGCGGTGGAGGAGGGCTATACGCTGGGCGAGGTGCTCGCGGCCCTGGACGCGGCCGCCGCCGAGGTGCTGCCGGCGGAGGCGCGGATCGACTACAAGGGCGAGTCGCTGGATCTGCGCGACGGTACCCAGGCGGTGCTGTTCATCTTCGTGCTGGCGCTGCTGGTGGTCTACCTGGTGCTCGCCGCGCAGTTCGAGAGTTTCGTGCACCCGTTCGTGATCATGCTGACGGTGCCGTTCGCCGTGGTCGGCGCCCTGCTGGGGCTCTATTTCACCGGACAGACGCTGAACATCTACAGCCAGATCGGCATGGTGATGCTGATCGGCCTGGCGGCGAAGAACGGCATCCTGATCGTGGAGTTCGCCAACCAGATGCGCGATGCGGGGCGGGCGTTCGACCAGGCCGTGGTCGAGGCGGCGAGCATGCGTCTGCGGCCGGTACTGATGACCGCACTGACGACGGTGGCCGGAACCATGCCGCTGATCATGGCCACCGGGCCTGGTGCCGAGACCCGGTTCGTGATCGGCATCGCGGTCTTCTCCGGGGTGCTGTTTGCGACCATCTTCACCCTCTTCGTGATCCCCGCCGCCTATGGGTTGCTGGCGCGCCGGACGTCTTCGCCGAAGGCCATGAGCCGGCACATCGACGGCCTGGACGGGCGCATCGAGGACATCGACCGGCAGCGCGAGGGTGGGGTCGCCTAGTGTCCTGCGGGAAGCCCGGTATCTCCTCGGAGGGTCACTCGGGCTTGAACTCCAGCACGGC
>NZ_REBW01000152.1 GCF_007692535.1 Thioalkalivibrio sp.
CCAGACCCTGACCGGTTAACGTCAAAGTCACGGTGCAGTTCCGTAGGTCGGGTTAGCGTAGCGTAACCCGACGTGCCGGGGCCGACGCTGTTTTGCGGCCATCGGTGGGTGCGAGACCTGTCGGGTTACGCCCTATGGGCTGACCCGACCTACCGTTTGCGGCTTTTCATCGTCAGCGGCGGTGCAGGGCCATGAAAGTCAGCCCCGGCCTGTGCCAATCGGCGCAGTGCATTGGCCAGGCGCAAATCGTCGATGCCGGCGGCCGCCATTTCCAGTGACTTTCTCGCGGCGGCCGGTATGCTGCGCGGTACCGGTATCGATGCGCGCGCCATCGGGTCCGGTCGTTCGCGTGACAGCATCGTCCGTACCTTCTGGATTTCCGCCTGTCCGCTGGCGCTCAGGATCTTGCGGATCTCGCGCTCCAGAAAACGCAGTTCCATTGCGCTGCCGCGGTCGCGGCAGGCGATGATGAGCGTATCCCCCATCGTCGCCAGGTCGATGCGACCCTGTTCGAGGTACTGGCCGAGCACGCCCTCTAGATCCCGCTTGAGATCGGCATCGCCCTTTGAGCGCTGGCGCCAGGCCGGATCGATGTAACGGGCGAGCAGCCGGGGTGCGGAGCGTCGACCTGCTTCACTGCTGTCGCTGGGCATGTGTGGTACCGATTCCTGTTCCCGACCGCGAGTATACGCTGCTGGGTTGCTCCTGGGTCCGCGCGGCCTCACCGGGAACTTCGCACCCGGATGGTTTATCCTATCCGGCTTTCATCTTATTCATTTCGTGGGTTCTCATGGTCACCAGTTTCGTACGCAAGTTGTTCGGCAGCCGCAACGACCGCGCCATCAAGCGGTACATGAAGGTCGTGCGCATGGTCAACGCGCTGACCGACGAAACCGAGCGCCTGTCCGAATCGGAACTGGCGGCCAAGACGAGCGAGTTTCGGACGCGGTTGCAGGACGGCGCATCCCTGGAGAGCCTCCTGCCCGAGGCCTTCGCCGTCTGCCGGGCCATGAGTCAGCCGGCGCTGGGGATGCGACACTTCGACATGCAGTTGATCGGCGGGATGGTACTCAACGACGGCCGCATTGCCGAGATGCGCACCGGTGAGGGCAAGACCCTGGTCGCGACCCTGACCGGCTACCTGAATGCCCTGTCAGGTGACGGTGTGCACGTCATCACCGTCAACGATTACCTGGCTCGCCGCGACGCCGTCTGGATGGGCCGGCTCTATCATGCGCTCGGGCTTTCGGTCGGCGTGATCAACAGCTCCGGCGGCCTGGGTGTCGACGCATCCTCGTTCCTCTACGACCCCGATTACCATCCGGAAGGCGAGGGCTACCCGCGGCTCAGGCCCGCGACGCGCCGCGAGGCCTACGCCGCAGACATCACCTACGGGACCAACAACGAATTCGGTTTCGACTACCTGCGCGACAACATGGCCTTCCGTGCCGAGGACCGCGTACAGAGGGGGCTCAACTACGCGATCGTCGACGAGGTGGACTCCATCCTGATCGACGAGGCCCGCACGCCACTGATCATCTCGGGGCCGAGCGGCGACAGCTCGGAGATGTACATGCGCATGAACACCGTCGTGCCGCAGCTGAAGCCGCAGGAGGACGAGGAGTCCGAGGGCGACTACTACGTCGACGAGAAGGCCAAGCAGGTCTTCCTCAGTGAGGAAGGCCAGGAACGGGTCGAGCAGTTGTTGCACGAGCACGGGATGCTGGAGCAGTCGCAGACGCTGTACGACGCGGCCAGCATCCCC
Organism: Thioalkalivibrio sp.; assembly: GCF_007692535.1. Classification (GTDB taxonomy): domain Bacteria; phylum Pseudomonadota; class Gammaproteobacteria; order Ectothiorhodospirales; family Ectothiorhodospiraceae; genus Thioalkalivibrio. The sequence goes on from NZ_REBW01000152.1 coordinate 1,766, forward strand.
ATCCTGCACCATCTGAACGCGGCCCTTCGTGCCCACGCGTTGTTCAAGCGCGACGTGGCCTATCTCGTGCGCGACGGCAAGATCTACATCATCGACGAGTTCACTGGGCGCACGATGCCGGGCCGCCGTTGGTCCGAGGGGCTGCACCAGGCCATCGAGGCCAAGGAGGGCGTGCCGATCCAGCAGGAGAACCAGACGCTCGCGTCGATCACCTTCCAGAACTATTTTCGGCTCTACGACAAGCTTTCGGGGATGACCGGCACCGCCGATACCGAGGCCTACGAGTTCCAGACCATCTACGCCCTTGAGGTCGTGGTGATTCCGGGCAACAAGCCGTTGAACCGGAACGACATGCAGGACCTGGTCTACCTGACGCAGGACGAGAAATACGAAGCCATCATCAAGGAGATCCGCTGGTGCGTCGAGCACGGGCAGCCGGTGCTGGTGGGCACCGCCTCGGTGGAGGCCTCCGAGCGCCTGGCCGGAGCCCTGAAGAAGACCGCGATACCGTTTGAGGTCCTGAACGCAAAGCAGCACGAGCGGGAGGCGCACATCATCGCCCAGGCCGGCCGCCCAGGCGCGGTGACCATTGCCACCAACATGGCGGGCCGCGGCACCGACATTGTGCTCGGGGGCGGGCTCGAGGCGGAACTCGAAGGCATGGGCGGGAATCCGGACCCGGCCAAGGTCGAACAGGTGAAGGCGGAGTGGCAGAAGCGCCACGAGGCTGTGGTCGCGGCGGGAGGTCTGCACATCATCGGCTCGGAGCGCCACGAGTCTCGCCGCATCGACAATCAGTTGCGCGGGCGTTCAGGGCGCCAGGGCGACCCGGGGTCGAGCCGTTTCTTCCTGTCGCTGGAAGACAACCTGATGCGCATCTTTGCTTCCGAGCGGGTGCGCGGCCTGATGCAGCGCCTGGGCATGGAGGAGGGCGAGGCAATCGAAAACGCCTGGGTCAGCCGCGCGATCGAAAACGCGCAGCGCAAGGTCGAGGCGCACAACTTCGACATCCGCAAGCAGTTGCTGGAGTACGACGACGTCGCCAATGATCAGCGCGGGGTCATCTACGAGCAGCGCGCGGAGTTGCTGACCGCCGACGATATCTCGGACACCATCGATGCGCTGCTGCGCGACGTGATCAACGCCACGATCAGCCAGTACGTGCCGCCGGCGAGCGTCGAGGACGAGTGGGACATCCCCGGTCTCACCAAGGCTCTGGTCTCGGAATTCGCCCTGGAGCTGCCGATCCAGGAATGGCTGGACAGCGAGCAGGATCTGCACGAGGAGCCCCTGCGCGAACGCATCGTCGACAAGGCACGCGCCATCATCGAGGAGAAGCGGGCGGCGCTGGGTGATGACCTGATGAAACGCCTGCAGCGCGACGTGATGCTCCAGGTCCTGGACAGCCAATGGAAGGAACACCTGGCATCGATGGATTACCTGCGCCAGGGCATTGGCCTGCGGGGCTATGCCCAGCGCAATCCGAAGCAGGAGTACAAGCGCGAGGCCTTCGCGATGTTCGAGGCCCTGTTGGAGCGCATCAAGCACGACGTGATCAAGATGCTGCTCCGCCTGCAGCTGCGCTCGGAGAGCGCTGCGGAGGAATTCGGGCGCCGCTTCGCACGCGCCCCGGAGGGCATCCAGTTCAAGCACGAGGATCCGAACAGTCCGCTGCGCGCGCCTGCGAAAGAGGACGATGGCGACGCCGCACAGCCGTACCGCCGCGAGGGGCCGAAGCTGGGCCGCAACGATCCCTGCTGGTGCGGGTCGGGCAAGAAATACAAGCACTGCCATGGCCGCCTGAGCTGAGGGGTCCCGATGGCCGTAGCCCTGGAGGCGCCGACGCAGTTACCACCGGTTCCCGGTATCCGGCTGGCCACCTGCGCCGCCGGGATCCGCTATCGGGACCGTGACGACCTGCTGCTGATCGATGCGGGGTCCGATGCAGCGATTGCCGCGCTGTTTACCCGTAACGCCTTCTGTGCCGCACCGGTGCAGGTGGCCCGCGAACACCTGGAGACGGACGCGCCGCGCTGGCTCCTGATCAACGCCGGTAATGCCAATGCCGGAACCGGCAGTGCCGGCCTGGCAGCGGCCCGGGCCACCTGCGTGGCCGCAGGGCGCGCGCTGGGCGTGCCGGCGCAGGCGGTGCTGCCGTTCTCCACCGGCATCATCGGCGAACCTCTGCCGGTGGAGCGCATTGAGGCGGCCCTGCCGGACCTGGTCTCGGGCCTGGCTCCCGATGGCTGGATGGCCGGCGGGCGGGCGATCATGACCACCGACACGGTCCTCAAGGGCGGCAGCCGCAGGGTTCGGCTTGCAGCGGGCGAGATCACGCTGACCGGGATCGCGAAGGGGTCCGGAATGATCCACCCGGACATGGCGACCATGCTCGCCTTCATCGGGACCGATGCGCGCATCGACGCCGCCGGACTGCGCGAGCTGCTCATCGGGGCGGCAGAGCAGAGCTTCAACGCCATTACCGTCGATGGGGATACCTCCACCAACGACGCGCTGGTCTGCGTCGCCAGTGGTGCCAGCGGTGTCACGATCGGCCCCGGCGCCGACCGGGAGCGGTTCGCCGAAGCCCTGAACGCGCTCTGCCTGGAGCTGGCCGAGGCCATCGTGCGGGACGGTGAGGGTGCCACGAAGTTCGTGCGTGTGACGGTGGGTTCGGCGCGTGATCGGGACGAGGCACGACGCGTGGCCGAGGCGGTGGCGCTGTCGCCCCTGGTCAAGACCGCGCTGTTCGCTTCGGATCCGAACTGGGGGCGGATCCTGGCAGCCGTCGGGCGGTCCGGCGTCGAGGATTTTCGGATCGACCGGGTCAGGATCGCCGTGAATGGCGTGCAGATCGTTTCCGAGGGTGGTCGCGCCCCGGGCTATACTGAGGAGGCCGGACAGCAGGCCTTCGGCGAGGCCGAGCTCGACATCTTGATCGAGCTCGCGCGCGGTGATGCCAGCTACCGCAAATACACCTGTGACTTCTCCTACGACTACGTCCGGATCAACGCCGACTACCGCTCCTGAGCCACGGGTGCGGGTCGCCATTGGCCTGTTGCGGGACGCTGCCGGCCGCGTGCTGATCAGCCGCCGAGCCGATGACGCCCACCTCCCCGGACTCTGGGAGTTCCCGGGTGGAAAGTGCGCGGAGGGCGAGGCGCCGCGGTCCGCACTGGAACGGGAGTTGCGGGAAGAACTGGGCGTCGAGGTCCTCGAGGCCGCCCCGATCCTGGCGATTACCCACGACTATGGTGACCGATCCGTGGACCTGGCGGTCTTCCGGGTGGACGCCTGGCGGGGCGAGGCCCGACCCCGGGAGCGGCAACCGATGCGCTGGGCGGAGCCCGCGGAGCTGGGTGGGTTGGCATTCCCCGAGGCCAGCCGGGCCATCGTCAACGCCGCGCGCCTGCCGGCGCTGTACCTGATCTCCCCGGATCCAGCGTCCGCAGCGGGGATCGATCGTGCCGTACAGCGTGTCGAGCGGCGTCTCGGCCGCGGGGATATCCGCCTCCTCCAGGCCCGAGCGCCGGGCCTGGAGCGCGATGCCTTTCTCGACTACGCGCGCCGGCTGATGGCTGCGGCGGCCCGTCACGGGGTGGAGACCCTCGTCAACGCCCCGTACGCCTGGCTGGACGCACTGCCGCCCACGGGCTGGCACCTGACCGAGCGGCGACTGCGGGCGCTGTCCGCGCGACCGCAGTGCAGCGGCTGGTTGGGCGCGTCGGTGCATGACCGCGAGGGCCTGCAACGGGCGATGGCGTTGCCGGTGGACTTCGTCGTCGCCGGGCCGGTCGAGCCCACGCAAACCCACCCGGACGCGTCGCCGATCGGGGTCGCGGGCTTTGCGGCGCTGTGTGCCGGGGCTTCGTGTCCGGTATACGCACTGGGTGGTCTGACCGCGAAGGATCTCCCCCGGCTCCGGGCGGTGGGCGCCCAGGGAATCGCCGGCATCCGTGGCCTGCTCGACTGATTTCCGGTGGCGACCCGGCCTCAGATCGCGCAGCAGCTCAGCTGGAACGTGACGTCGCGGGAGACGATGCGGGGGCGGTCGTGAAATTCGCCGGGGTCGAGGAAGCGAACGGTGAAGCGCTGTCGTCCCGCGCTGATCTCCGGATAGCACTGCTGCTCGCTCCCGATGCTGACGCGAAGCATCTGCCATGCGTAATTGGTATCCAGGCCCTGCTCGTAATAGCCATCGTGGGCCAGCACCTTGCGTGGGCTCCCGGCCGCGCGCATGAACGTCAGTACCTGGGTGATGGCCTCGGCCACCGTTTCCAGCGGCTGGAACCAGTCGAGCAGCAGTTCCTCGCGTGTGCCCACGGGCTGTGACAGCCAGTAGTGATAGATGGGGAGATCGAAATCACAGGCGCCGCCTGGCAGCGCGGTGCGCTGGCGCACGCTGGTGAAGAATTCGTTGCCCTTGACCCGGTGGTCCAGGGCGCCGACCTGATTCTCCAGACGCGCCAGCAGACGGCGCTGTCCCTGCATCGTCAGGGTCAGGCGTTCCTGATCGACGCCAGGCTGGGAGGCGAGCCGGTTCAGGTTTGCGATCTGGCGCTCGATCTCACCCATCAGTTCGCGCTTTACGTCGACCCTTCCGGCCAGGGCATAGATGTCGACCAGGACCGTCAGTGCGTGGTGATGGTCAAAGTCGCGCGCCGAGTGGCTGGTGCTGCGGAACCGTTCCACCAACGCCTCGAGGCGAAGCAGCAGGCGCACTCGCTCGTGCAGCGGTTGTTCAAAGGTCAGCGTCGACTGGCTCAAGGCATGACATCCTGAAAGTGGATGTCCAGTATCGGGCATGTGCGCCGTGTATTTCCACCCGCGTCCCCGGTGATGCTCCGAGCCGTTCCGGGCAGGAGGGGGGCGCGATGAAGCGGCGTCGAGCCGTCGCCGCCCGCGGGCGCCACCTCAGGCAGCGAGGCGGCGATACAGGTGGTCCAATGCCAGCACCCGATCCGTGAGTGAGGCGGTGCCGGACCCGGCGCTGTTGTCGATCACGTCGTCGGCCGCCTGGAGCCGGCGGTTTCTGGAAGCCTGGGCCCTGACCATCGTCCAGGCGGTTTCCTCGTCGATTCCGTCCCGCGCCATCACACGCTCCACCTGCACGGGTTCCGGGCAGTCGATGACGAGTACCCGGTCGACGCGGTCGCGCCAGCCCACCTCGACGAGGAGCGGGATGACGAGCAATACGTAGGCTGTGTCGGTTGGGAGACCCGCGATCCGTTCTTCCATCGCCTGGCCGATGGCAGGGTGGGTGATGGCCTCCAGACGGGCGCGCAGCGCCGGGTCGCGGAAGACCCGTGCACGCAGCGCGGCGCGATCGAGGCTGCCGTCGTCCCGGCGCAGATCCTCTCCGAAGACCCGGAAAATCTCCGCGAGCAGGGGTTGCCCGGGATCGAGGACGGCGCGCGCGAGATGGTCGGTGTCGATGACTGGAGCACCCCGTTGCGCAAAGATCGTCGCGACGCGGCTCTTGCCGCTGCCGATGCCTCCGGTAAGCCCCACCCGCAACATGGCTAGCCTGCGTTCGTCACGACAGTTGGGGGCAGGCAGCGTTCACGGCAGATAGACCGCCAGCAACTGGTCACCCCAGATCAGGCCCAGCCAGCCGGCCGCCGCCAGGTAGGGTCCGAAGGGGATCGGGATGTTGCGGTCGCGCCCGCGCAGCAGGATCAGGGCGATGCCGACGATTGCACCGACCAGTGACGCCAGGAGCAGGACCACCGGCAGGGCCTGCCAGCCAAGCCAGGCACCAATGGCCGCGAGCAGCTTGAAGTCGCCGTAGCCCATGCCCTCCTTGCCGGTGAGCAGGCGGAAGCCGTGATAGACCAGCCACAGGCTGAGGTAGCCCGCCATCGCGCCGATGACTGCGGATTCCAGGTCGGTGAAGAGACCGAAATAGTTGGCGGCCAGGCCCAGCCAGATCAGCGGTAGCGTGAGCTGGTCCGGGAGCAGTGTGGTGCGGGCATCGATCCCCGACGCCGCGATCAGGACGCCGGTGAAGAGCAGCGCCGCGAGGCCCGCGGCGGTGGGTCCGAAGTGCCAGATGGTGACCGTGAAGAGCGCCGCCGTGAGCAGCTCCACCAGCGGGTACTGCCAAGAGATGCGTGCTGCACACCCGGGGCAGCGCCCGCGCAGCAACAGGAAACTGAGGATCGGGATATTCTCCCATGCCCTGATCTCGCGGCTGCACTCGGGGCAACGTGAACGCGGCCACCACAGGTCGAAACGCTGCGGTTCCCCGGTCGGGTCGGGCTGCTCCAGTACAGCGCGCGCCTCCTGCTCCCACTCCCGCTGCATCATCAGCGGCAGGCGGTGGATCACGACGTTGAGGAAGCTGCCGATCATCAGCCCGAACACCGCCGCCAGGGGCAGTGCCCAGGCGTTCACGACCTCCAGCCAGGGGCTCATGATCCCGTGACCGGCATTGGTCTCCGGGTTCGCCGGGCTGGGCCCGTCACTAGATGACCTGGCCGAGCATGAAGATCGGCAGGTACATCGCGATCACCAGACCACCGATCAGGACCCCGAGGATCACCATGATCAGTGGCTCGAGCAGACTCGAGAGGCTGTCCACCGCGTTATCGACCTCTTCCTCGTAGAAGTCGGCGACCTTCGCCAGCATCGCGTCCAGGGAGCCCGACTCCTCCCCGATCGCGACCATCTGGACCACCATGTTGGGGAAGATGCCTACGTTGCGCATCGACCACTGCAGCTGTGCGCCCGCAGCGGTTTCCTCCCGCATGCGCTCGGTGGCCTCCCCGTAGAGGGCGTTGCCGGTCGCGCCCGCGACCGAGCGCAGCGCATCGACCAGTGGCACGCCGGCGGCGAACATCGTCGAGAGGGTGCGCGCGAAGCGGGCGATGGCGGCCTTGCGCAGGATCGGGCCGATGGCCGGGATTTTCAGGATCATGATGTCCAGGGTCCGCCGGAAGCGGGGCGATCGGCGGTGGGCCTGGGTAAACAGGAAGATGATCAGCAGGATCACCCCGAGAATCGCCCACCAAGAGCTCTGGACGAAGTTGGACAGGTTCACGACCATGCGGGTAAACGCCGGGAGGTCGGCGCCAAAGCCCACGAACAGCGACTCGAACTGTGGAACCACGAAGATCAGCAGGATCGCGGTCACCACGATGGCCACGACGACGACCGCGGCGGGGTAGAACATGGCCTTCTTGATCTTGCCCTTCAGACTCTCGGTCTTCTCCTTGTAGGTGGCGATCTTGTCGAGCAGCGTCTCCAGCGTTCCTGATTGTTCGCCGGCCTCGACGAGATTGACGACGAGCTCGTCGAAATGTCTCGGGTGTTTGGCCAGTGCGGCGGCGAAGGTCTCGCCTCCCTCGACGTCGGCCTTCAGGGTCATGATCAGCGCGGCCATGGCAGGATTCTCATGCCCGCGGCCGACGATGTCGAAGGCCTGCACCAGGGGTACACCCGAGCTCAGCATGGTCGTCATCTGGCGCAGGAAGTACGCGATGTCGACGGGCTTGATTTTCTTCTTCGTGGAGAACAGCGACTTCGGCTTCTTGCGTATCTTCAGTACGTTGACGCCGTTGCGGCGCAGTTCAGCCCGGGCAGCGATCTCGCTGTCGGCACTGGTCTCGCCCTTGACCCTTGCTCCGCGCTTGTTCAGGCCTTCCCATAAAAAGATCGTAGTCGTATCTGCCATGGCGTCCGCTAGTCCGTGGTCACACGGTTGATTTCTTCAAGGCTGGTAAAACCCGCCTTGGCCTTCAGAAGCCCGGCGCGCCGGAGGTCGTTGATTCCCTCGCGCTCCGCCTGCTCTGCCAGTTCCATACTGTTGCAGCCCTGCAGGATCAGTTTTTGCATGGCCTCGGAGATCGGCATCACCTGATAGATGCCGACACGCCCCTTGTAGCCGCCGGTGCACTGGTCGCAGCCCACGGGCTTGTAAAGCGTCATCCCAGAAGCTATATCGTCCGCAGTGAAGCCTTCCTTTAGCAGAATTTCCTCCGGCAGCTGTTCCGGTGCCTTGCAGGCGGGGCAAAGGCGCCGCGCCAGCCGCTGGGCGATGATCAGCAGGATGGACGACGCGATGTTGTAGACCGGGACCCCCATGTTCGCGAGCCGGGTCAGCGTCTGCGGGGCATCGTTGGTATGCAGTGTCGACAAGACCAGGTGTCCCGTCTGTGCCGCCTTGATTGCGATTTCGGCGGTTTCCAGGTCACGGATCTCCCCCACCATGATCACGTCCGGGTCCTGGCGGAGGAAGGCGCGCAGGGCATTGGCGAAGGTCAGGCCGATCTTGGGATGCACATTGACCTGGTTGATGCCGGGCATGTTGATTTCCGCCGGATCCTCGGCCGTGGAGATGTTGCGGTCGTTCGTGTTCAGTTTGCCGAGGCCCGTGTAGAGCGTCACCGTCTTACCGGAGCCGGTGGGTCCGGTGACCAGGATCATGCCGTAGGGTCGGTTCAGGGCATCCAGGTACAGCTTCTTCTGTTCCTCCTCGAACCCCAGGACATCGACGCTCAGGTTGCTCGCGTCCGAGTCGAGTATGCGCATCACGATCTTTTCGCCGTACAGCGTGGGCAGGCTGTTTACGCGGAAGTCGATCGCCCTCGTGCGCGACAGCTTCAGCTTGATGCGGCCGTCCTGGGGAACGCGGCGCTCGGCGATGTCCATCTGCGACATCACCTTGACCCGCGCGAGGATGCGGGAGGACATGGTGATCGGTGGATGACCTACGTCGTAGAGCATCCCGTCGATGCGAAAGCGCACGCGGAAATCCCGCTCGTAGGGCTCGAGGTGGATGTCTGATGCCTTGCGGCGGACGGCATCGAGCATCAGCTTGTTGACGAAACGCACCACCGGCGCATCGTCGACGCCCTCGTTGCCGGTTTCCTCGCGGTCGTCGGTGGCATCGGTGGCGACGTCCAGTTCACCGAAGCCTTCCTCGTCGAGGTCGTCCATCATGGCCATCGCGGCGTTGATGGAGTCCTCGATCAGGCGGTCGAGCTTGTTGTGCTCCACCAGCACCGTCTCGATGGTCAGGCCGGTGGCGAACTTGAACTCGTCGGAGGCGGACAGGTTCGTGGGATCGGAGATTGCGACGAACAGGCGGTTACCGCGTTGCAGCAGCGGCAGGGCGTGGTGCTTGCGGATCAGGGTCTCGTTGAGGTGTTCCTTGGGCAGCAGCTCGCGGTCGAAGGCGGCGAGATCAAAGATGGGAAGGCCGAACTCCTCGCCGGCCGCCTCGGCCAGGCGTGCCTCGGAGATCTTGGTGCGCGTGGCCAGCAGGGCCACCAGCGGTGTCTGCTGTTGGCGCGCCTCCTCGGACAGGGCCGCAATCAATCCCGACTCTGCCAGACCGGCATCCACGAGGCGGCGCGCAAGTCCGGGCAGACGAGCAGAAGCGGTAGCGTTCGACATGGAGTTCAGAGTGCTTCCCTCAGTTACTTGCGTCAACACTTTAAGGACTAAGCGCGGAAAAAAGAAGGGTTGTGCACGGGTCTGCGGCTCCGGACGCATCCCGGCTTCCGGCTGCTGCGCAGACTGGGGAGCGGACCGGTGCGCGCCCCGGCCTTCCCGGGCGCTACCGGGGGTTGACGCGAGGGGTACGCATCAAGCAAGATACGCGGCTTGATCGAGGAGGGGTTCCCGAGCGGTCAAAGGGGGCAGACTGTAAATCTGCTGGCTCAGCCTTCGGAGGTTCGAATCCTCCCCCCTCCACCAATGATTTTTTGCCACGGGCCGGACGGGCGGTGGCATCGGTCAGCATCGGTTCTGCGGGTGTAGTTCAATGGTAGAACCTCAGCCTTCCAAGCTGATGATGT
>NZ_REBW01000061.1 GCF_007692535.1 Thioalkalivibrio sp.
GAATGGCTCCGTGGCAGGGAAAACGGCGCGATGAAATGCCGCCATCCTGATGCCTGGCCGGCCCGCACTGCAAGCGTGCAACGCCCCGCCCCGGGCATGGTCACCGACGCCCGGCCGCGATAGCGAGCGCTGGAAGAAGCTGGACCCAAGGCCGCTAGGGGAGGGTCTTGAACGCTTCCAGGGCGGCTTCGCGGCTGGTTTTCAGGTCGACGACGGGGTCGGGGTAGCCGGGGGGCTTGCGGTCGCTTTGCCAGGGGGCGTGTATCTTCGCGTCGGGCATGGCTTCGAGTTCGGGCACGTAGCGGCGCACGTAGGTGCCGTCCGTGTCGAAGCGCTGGCCCTGAAGCACGGGGTTGAAAATGCGGAAGTAGGGTGCGGCGTCGGCACCGCTGCCAGCGGCCCACTGCCAGCCAAGGGTGTTGGAGGCCAGGTCTGCATCGACCAGGGTGTCCCAGAACCAGCGGGCGCCGTGCAGCCAGTGCAGGCGCAGGTTCTTGGTGAGCAGCGAGGCGACGATCATTCGGGTGCGGTTGTGCATCCACCCCGTCTGCCAGAGTTCGCGCATGCCGGCATCGACGATCGGGATGCCCGTGCGACCCTGTTGCCAGGCCTGCAGGTCCTGCTTCGATTCGCGCCAGGGGAAGTGCTGAAAACGTGGGTTCAGGGGTTCTTCGGTGGTCTGCGGGAAATGGTAGATCAGGTGATGGCCGAACTCGCGCCAGCCGAGTTCGCGCACGAAATGCTCCGCGCCGCCGGCGTCCAGGTCCAGGCCCGCCTCGCGCAGGTTCCAGACGATCTGCCGCGGTGAGATCTCGCCGAAATGCAGGTGCGGCGACAGCCGCGAAGTGCCGTCGCGGCCGGGCAGTTCGCGGCCTTTGGCATAGGCGCGGACCGAGTCCTCGACAAAGGATTGCAGGCGTTCCAGGGCGCCCGCCTCTCCGGGTGTCCAGTGCTCGGCCAGGCCTTGGTCCCAACGGATGCGTGGCAGGAGATCGAGGGCCTCCAGATGTTCGGATCGCGGCCAGTCCTCGCCAGCGCGTGCCGCCGCACCCGGCCCAGGCAGGTGTGGCGGCACGGTCCCGGGGGCGGTGTCGATGCCGGCCTTCCGACAGGCCTTCCAGAACGGCGAGAACACCTTGTACGGGTCACCGCTACCCGTGGCGATCTGCCATGGCTCGTGCAGCAGAGCGGCATTGAAGCTGGTGGCCGTGAGGCCGGCTTCGCGCAGGGCCTTCTTGATCTCCTGGTCGCGGCGGATCACCGCCGGTTCGTATAGGCGGTTCCAGAAGACCGCATCGGCGCCGGTTTCGCGCGCCAGATCCAGCAGTGTCGCAAGGCTGGCTCCGCGGCGCAGGATCAGACGGCTTCCGGCCTGCGCCAGGGCCTCGTCCATCCGCGCAAGGCTGTGGTGCAGCCACCAGTTCGAGGCGGCACCGGGCTGCCACGGTGCCTCTTCTTCCGGCGCATGGATGAACACCGGGATCACCGGCAGGCCGCGCTCGGCGGCCGCGCTCAGCGCCGGCTGATCGGCCAGGCGCAGATCGCGGCGGAGCCAAACCAACGTCGCAGCCATCAGCGCAGACGTACCATCGGGCGCACGGCGGTGAAGCCGCCGTCCACCGGCAGGATCTGACCCGTGATCCAACCGGCCTCGTCCGACAGAAGCCATGCGGCGGCACGGGCCTGGTCCTCGGCCTGGGCGTAGCGGCCCAGTGGATACTGGGCGGTGATCTGCTCCTCTGCGCCCTTGGTGGCAAAAAGGCGCTCTGTGGCACCCGTGCGGGTCAGGCCCGGAGCAATGCCGTTGATACGCAAGCCCTGTGCGGCATAGGTGGCCGCCGTGGCGGGGATGAGGCTGGCGACCGCCCCCTTGGCTGCCGCGATCGCCTCGTGGTTCGACACGCCAATCAGCGAGACGACGGAGCTGAACAGGACTGCGGCGCCGGCGGAATCGCTGGCCTTGACCCGCCCCTGGACCCATGCGCGCAGGGTGAAGAAGGCGCTGTCCAGGTTCGCGGCCAGGCAATCCCGGTACTGGGCGTCGGTGGTGCGGTGCAGGGGCGCGAGCAGCGTGGTTCCCGCGCAGTGTGCCAGGTGCGTCGGCGCCTCGCCGAGATGTTCGGTCGCCTCGGCGAAGGCCGCCTGTGCGCCTTCCGGAAGGCTCACGTCGGCTTCGATGGCGACGGCTTGCAGGCCTTTGGGCAGATCCGCCATGACCGCATCGAGGCGGCTTCGGTCACGGCCGACGAGGGCTACGTGGTAGGCCGTGGGTTCGATGGTATGCAACAGCGCACGGCCCACTCCTCCGGTGGCGCCGGTGACGACGAGCGAGTTCGGGCGCATGGTCGACTCCTTCTGTCTCTGGTTGAGCGATATCCGTGGGGCAACGGGCCGGAAGCGCGAACGGCTTCCGGCTTCCCGGGTCCTCAGTGTGCTCGGGGATCGAGCAGTTGCCGGCTTAGCGTGTCGGCTGCCTGCAGCGGATCGGCAGGCAGCGTGACCAGTTGGCGCGGGGTGTCCAGCCCGGCCAGCTCGGCAGCCCCGCTACCGGAAAGGTAGGCGGGCACTCCGTCTTCGGACAGCAGTCGGCGCAGGCGTTCGATTTCGTGGTCGTGGACCGAGCGTGCCGGGGTATGGACGACGAGCGCTGGCGAATGCAGGTGCCCGGTCAGCGCCTGCATTGCGGGCGCGGTGATGACGTCCTGCAGCGGCAGGAGCCGCAGACCCTGCCGCGCGCTGGCCAGCAGCACCAGCATGCCGCCGATGCGCCGATGGCCGGCACCCAGGACCACGCAGGGGCTGGGCGGTCCTTCGCAGAGCAGGAGCGCCGAGCGCAGTTGTTCGGTCAGGGACGACAGCGCCCAGGAGGCGAAAACCGCCAGACGAGCCTCGACAGCCGGGTCATGGCGTGCCTGGTCGCGAAGCGCGGTGTACGTCTCGAGAAAGGCTTTTTCGTGCACGCCCTCCCAGCCGTGGCGCATCACCAATCGGGCATGGGCGCGCTCGAGTTCCACCGTGCTGAGTTCCCGTGTGGCCTCCAGCAGTGCCTCCGAGAGCGGGTCGAGCACGTGCGGCGCGAGGCCACCCTGGACGGCTGGTGCGCGCTCGTCCGGCCGCGACGTCCCGGGGGCGCCCAGCGAGTCGTGGCCGTTCGGGCCGGGCCCGTGCAGGTCGTGCTGCAGGACCCGCCCCACTTGCGAGACGGCCACGCCTTCGTCGAGCAGCGACAAGATACGCCGGATGCGGGCAATATCGTCTGCACTGTAGAGCCGGTGCCCCTTGGGGGTCCGCAGCGGCTGGATCAGCCCGTAGCGGCGCTCCCACGCACGCAGGGTGACCGGATTGATCCCGGTCTCTGCGCAGACGTGGCGGATCGGGAACAATCCGTCCGTTGGTGGGATATCGCTGTCAGTAGGGTGAGGCATACAAGGATTGTACAATATCTGTACACAAATGCCACGCCTCTTTCCAACTTATTCGCACGACAGTGTCGACAACGGTCCGGTCTGGTGGCCCCTATCTGGATCGAGGGGAATTTTTCCACTGCTGCGGGAATCCATCAACCATGGGCAACGACAAAGAGCAAGCAATGTCGATCATCACCGGGGTATCGGGTACACGCGGCGCTGGCTGGGGCGCCCTCGCGGGCCTGGCCCTGACCGGCGTCTTCTGGTTGGGTACGGCGCAGGTGCTGCTGGCGACCGAATCACGCTCTGCCATGGCGGACAGCATTTCGCCCTACCTGCAGCTGCACGCCGACGACCCCGTGCAGTGGCGTGACTGGAGTCCTGCGCTGCTGGAGGAGGCGCGGGCCACGGGGCGCCCGCTGCTGATCTCCAGCGGCTATTACGCCTGCCATTGGTGCCACGTGATGCAGGAGGAGAGCTTCAAGGACGCGGGCATCGCGGAGCGTCTGAACCGCGACTACATCCCGGTGAAGGTCGACCGCGAGCTGAACGCCGCGCTGGACCAGTACCTCCTCGAATTCCTTCGCGCCACCCGGGGCAGCGCCGGCTGGCCGCTGAACGTGGTGGTCCTTCCCTCCGGTGACGCCCTGGCCGGCGTCGTCTACGCGCCGCGGGATGACTTCGCCAGGTTCCTCGACGGCATCACGGCACGCCTGCGTCAGGACGGCGACGCGTTGACGGCGCTGGCCCGGGAGGGGCGGCTGGAACTGACCGCCCGGCTGCGCGAGGGCGAACGGCCGCTGTCTGAAGCACGGGCGGCGCGCCTGCCACAGGTTCTTTGGGCGGCGATGGAGCGTGACGCCGACTTCCTCGGGGGTGGGTTTGGTGACCAGTCGAAGTTTCCGCGTGCCCCGGCACTGGACGCTCTGCTGCAGGCACGGGAGCAGGGTCGGGCGCCGGAGTGGGCGGACGAGTTTCTGGAAGTGACCCTGGAGGAGATGGCGCGGGCGGGGCTGCGGGACGTGATCGGCGGAGGGTTCTTCCGGTACTCGGAGACGCCGGACTGGGGCCGGCCGCACTTCGAGATCATGCTGGACGACCAGGCCCAGCTGGCGCGGGTGTACCTGCGCGCGGGGCGGCAGTTCGATCGCCCGGACTGGACCGAGGTCGGCCGCGGGACGCTGGCCTTCGTGCTGCGCGAGATGGCGCTCGAGGACGCAGCGGTGTTCGCGTCGGGGCTGTCGGCGCTGGACGACGCGGGCCGCGAGGGGGGCGTGTATCTCTGGACGCCGGGGGAGGTGGATGACGCCCTGCAGGGGCATCCGCATCCGGATCTGGTCCGGGCCTGGTTCCGGCTGGAGGGCGCGCCGACCTTTGAAGGCCGCTTCCTGCCCCAGCATCAGGAATCCCTTGCTGCCCTGGCGGAGCGTTTCGGGCTGCCGCTGAACGAAGCCCGTGAGCAGGTCGAGCAGGGCCGGCAGGCGCTGCTGCAATATCGGCAGGCCCGCGGGGTGCCGCGGGATGAAAAGCAGTTGACCGGTCTGCACGGCTTGCTGCTGTCCGCATTTGCGGAACTGCACGACGATCCCGCGATCGGCGCGGCAGGCGAGGAGCTGGCCGCACGGCTTCGTTCGCTGGCGGCAAGGCCCGGAGAACTGTCGCAATTGCTGGATCTGCCTCGGGACGTTGCGGGCGGGGCGGATCTTTCCGATTACGCCTACCTGGCGCAGGGGCTGCACGACTGGGCCGTGGCCACCGGAACCGGCGGTGACCGGACCGTGACCGGATTGCTGGAGGTCGCGTGGGCGGATTTCACCGATGCCGACGGCTGGCGCGCGGCGCGGGAACAGCCCTTGCCGGGGATGGTGGCGCAGCGTTTCCACACCGCCGTCCACAATCCGTCGCCGACCAGCCTGATCCTGACGCTGAGCCGGGAATACGTTGGCGACAGCGAGACACTGTCCGAGCGGCTGGCCGACTTCGACCTGCGACCCGGCCGGGGCGTCGAGACCAGCCCGCAGGAGCACGCGCAACTGATCCTCCTGCTGACCCGCGGCTGAGAGCCCGGGCCCGCCGCAAATCGGCGATAATCATCTTTTTTCGCAGAATGGTGTGCAGTGTATGACGACGGAAGGCAAAAACGGGAGCGGTAAAGCCTTTCTCGAGGCGTTCAACGGGGGCTTCGCCGGGATCCTGCATTGGCGCCAACTCGATGCGCTCTGGGAACGGCTGCGCGGCGATGCCGATGGTGCCTGGTACGTCTATGCGGTGGGGGAGCCGCCGCCTGCCGAGCCGGCCAGTGCCGGGCAACTGGACCGGTTCATCGCCGGGGTCGACAAGCTGCTGCGCGCCGAGCACCATCACGACTACTGCGGTGTGGTGTATGCCGACCGCACGGATGCGCCACGCCTGATCAAGATTTTCGACCCCAATCACCTGGGCTCCAGCTGCGGTTCTTCGGGGACCCGGGTGTTCCCCGGCTGGGTGCTGTCACGGAACCCACCGGTCGATCTGCCGGCCGCGATGCCCCCGACGCGCAGCCGCCGCCGCTGGTGGCAGGCCATCTTCTCCGGCTGACGCGCCCCGGTTTCCTGATTACGATCCGCCGCGCGACCGGTCGGTGGACCTGCCTTCGAGACGGCGCAGACACTCCAGGTAGGCGGTTTCGTCGGGTTGGCTGCCCGCGCGCTGCGCTTCCCACAGCGCCCGGCCCAGGCACTCGATCATCCGGTGTTCCGCCTCCATCGCGCCGTGGCGCGCGCTGAGTCCCCGGTGGATGTCACGGATGCCGGCCGGCCGGTTGGTGGCGGCCTGCTCGCGGATGCTGAGGTGCATCGCCAGGTGCAGGAAGGGATTGCCCTGGCCTCCCTCGGGCGGAAACTCGGCGGTCAGCGCGTGTTCCCGGTCGGCCAGCAGATCGTGGTATTCGGGGTGTTCGCGGATGAGTTCGGCGAGAGCGGCCTCCAAGGGCTCCAGAGACTGGCCGCTGCGGGCCTTGTCCCAGGCCTGGATGAACTGCTCGCGTAGCTGGTCTCGGTTTCCGAACATGGTTCCTCCCGTGGCGCCCGCTCAGCCGGTGCCGGCGGCGGGGGCCTTGCTGCGGTACTCGCAGAGATCGTGGATCACGCACTGATGGCAGAGCGGGCGCCGCGCACGGCAGGTGTAGCGTCCGTGCAGGATCAGCCAGTGGTGGGCGTCCCGGCGGAACTCGGCGGGCGTGAAGCGCAGCAGCTTGCGTTCCACCTCCAGCGGCGTCTTTCCGGGGGCGATGCCGGTGCGGTTGGCGACCCGGAAGATGTGTGTGTCCACCGCGATGGTGGACTCACCGAAGGCCGTGTTCAGCACCACGTTGGCGGTCTTGCGGCCGACGCCGGGAAGCGCCTCCAGTGCCGCGCGCTCACGCGGCACCTCGCCGCCGTGATCGCGGATCAGGAGGTCGCAGGTCTTGATGATGTTGGCGGCCTTGCTGTTGAAGAGCCCGATGGTGCGGATGTGGGACTTCAGCCCTTCCAACCCCAGTTCCAGGATCGCCTCGGGCGTGCTCGCGATCGGGTAGAGGCGACGCGTTGCGCGGTTCACGCCGACATCGGTCGCCTGGGCCGACAGGATCACCGCCACCAGCAGTTCGAAGGGAGTGCGGTATTCGAGCTCGGTCGTGGGGGCGGGATCGATCTCGCGCAGGCGCTCGAAGATCTCGCGCCGTTTGGCGGCATTCATGCGCGCGGCGCCGCCGGTGTCAACGGAGCCACGGTTTCCGCGATCGGCAACGGCGGCTGTCTGCCGGCAGCCTCAGACGTGCCGGAACAGGCCGACATTCGGAGGTGCCTCGCGCGGATTTCCGGTGGCCTCCTCGCGCAGGGAGTCGAGCATGGCCTTGTGTTCTTCCTCGAGCTTGTGCATCGCGTCGGCATCCAGTTTCGGCAGAATCACGTTGCTGATGAACGAACCCAGCTCGTCCATGCTGACGGCCCAGAACTTGTCGTTCAGGTGGAACGAGTGGCGGGCGTGGGTGCCCATCGGGTAGCTGCTGAAGCGCACGCCCATGGTTGCCGAGAGATCGTCGTCGTTGGTCACGAAGTCCTTGGCGAAGTCGTACCACCACTTGTAGTACTTCTCCTGCAACTCGTTGTTGAAACCCTGGTTCTCGAAAAAGGCCGCAATGGTGCCGCGCGGCGCGAGACCATAGCGTGTACCGCGCTTGCCGGCGAAGGGGAAGTGTCCAGCCATGCCATTCTCCTGCGATTGGGGACTTCGGGCCGTTGGCCCGGATCGGAACATTAAAGCATTCTTATTTTACGGCCGCGAGCATGCGCTTCCGCGATGACCACAATCGCAACCGGGAAGGCATGGTGGGCCATGCGGAAAGTTCGGTACCAGATCGCTTCGCCAGAGACGCCGAACTTCCCGCATGGCCCACCAGGTTCAGGTGTGCGAGGTGGCGGGTTGGGACTCGGGCGCGCCGGAAGGGATCGGTTTTGCCTCCAGGCGCGCGTCGATCAGGTTCTTCACCGCGATCAGCAGACCCATTGCCAGGAAGGCACCGGGCGGGAGCAGGGCCAGCAGGAAGCCGTGTTCCTGGGGGAAGATTTCAATCCGCAGCTCGTGGCCCCATTCGCCGAAGAGCAGGTGGGCGTTGTCGAGCAGGCTGCCTTGTCCGATTACCTCGCGCAGGGCACCGATCGCGACCAGTACCCCGGTGAACCCGACACCCATGGCCAGCCCGTCCAGGGCCGCCCGGGGTACCGAATTGCGAGAGGCGAAGGCCTCGGCACGGCCGATGATGGCGCAGTTGGTCACGATCAGCGGGATGAAGATGCCCAGCACCAGGAACAGGCCGTGGAACCACGCATTCATCACCAGCTCGATCGCGGTCACCGCGGAGGCGATGATCAGTACATAGACCGGGATGCGGATCTCCGGCCGGACGTGCTCGCGCAGCAGCGACACCAGCGAGTTGGACACGACCAGGGTCACGATGGTCGCGATGCCGAGACCGAGGGCGTTGACGACGGTGCCGGAGATCGCGAGCAGGGGACACAGGCCCAACAACTGGACCAGCCCCGGATTGTTGGTCCACAGACCCTCGCGGATGATGTCGAGATAGGTGCTGTTCATGGCGTGGCCTCAACGGGTGGCGCGGGTACTGGCTGGGGCTCCTGCACCGGTCCCGGTGGTGTCGTCGGGTCGGGTATCTCCGGTGACAAGGCCTCAATGGGCAGGAGTTCGCCGTCGACGGGCGGCGGCGTGGCCAGCAGGGCCTCGGCGTTCTCCTGAAAATAGACCAGTGCATTGCGCACCGCCTGCACGACCGCGCGCGGAGTGATGGTGGCGCCGGTGAACTGGTCGAACACGCCGCCGTCCTTGCGCACCCGCCATTGTTCGATCGGCGGGTTCCCGAGCGAACGGCTGCGGAAGCCATGGATCCAGTCGGAGCGATCGGCCTCGATGTCGTCGCCGAGTCCGGGCGTCTCGCGGTGCTGCGTGACCCGGACACCGAGCACGTGTCCGTCGGCGCTGATCCCGATCAGCAGGTGGATGTTGCCACTGTATCCATTGGGCGCGATCGCCGAAAGCGCCAGGCCGACGACCGCATCGCCGCGGCGGGCGAACCAGGCCGGCAGAGCCTCTCCGCCGAGACGCGGGTCGCTCAGCAGGGCGTGGTCGGCCACCGGTTCGTTGTCATGATCCAGCCCCTCGAGCACCTGCGTGATGCGTACGCGGGTCATCGCGACCCGGTTCTCCGCGATGCGCGCCTCGGTACCGGAGTGAATCCAGGCCACGATCCCGGTCCCGGTCGCGGCGAACAGGCCCAGCAGCAGGGTGGTGATCACCATATCCCGGACGACGATCCTAGCCATGGCCGTCCCGCGAGTGGCCGAAGATGCGCGGCCTCGTGTAATGATCGAGCGTGGGCGCCACCATGTTCATCAGCAGCACGGCGAAGGCCACCGCGTCCGGGTAGCCGCCCCAGGTGCGGATCACGTAGATCAGCAGGCCGATCCCGGCACCGAAGAGAATGCGTCCCGTTGGCGTGGTCGCCGCCGACACCGGGTCGGTGGCGATGAAGAAGGCGCCGATGATCGCGGCGCCGCTGAACACGTGGAACGCCGGCGAAGCGAAGTAGTCCGGGTCGATCACCCAGAAAACACCCGCGACCGTGGCCAGCGTCAGCAGCATGGACACCGGGATGTGCCAGGTGATCACGCGACGGTACAGCAGCCAGAGTCCGCCCAGCAGGAACAGGTTGCCCGCCCACTCCCACTCGGTCTGCGAGAACGACCCGAACACGGGGCTTTGGGTCACTTCGGTCACGGTCTGTCCGCTGACGATGCTCTCTCGCATCATGTCCAGCGGCGAGGCCCGCGTGATCGCGTCCCAGTCCATGCCCTCGGGCAGTCGCCCGGTAAGGGTCGTCTGCAAGGTCTGCAGCAAGCTCAGCGAGGCATTGGTCAGGCCCTCCGGCGAGGGCCAGAGCGAGAGTTCGCGCGGAAACGAGACCAGCACCACCACGTAGCCGACCATGGCCGGGTTGAACGGGTTGTAGCCAAGCCCCCCGTACAGATGCTTGGCCACCACGATCGCAAAGGCGGTACCGATCAGCAGGACCCAGACCGGCGCCAGCGGGGGAATCGCCAGCGCAAAGAGCCAGCCGGCCAGGATGGCGCTGGAATCACCGAGGGTCGCCAGGACCGGTCGCCCGCGCGCCGCCACCATCAGCGCCTCGAACGCGACCGAGAACAGGATGGCCAGGCTGACGTTGACCAGCACGCCCCAGCCGAAGAACCAGGTCATTGCCAGCGTGCCCGGCACCAGCGCGTACAGGACCTGGCGCATGACGCCGCCGACGCTGTGGCCGGGAATGAGGTGGGGGGAGGTGCAGGTCCGGAAGCGCATCAGCGGTCGGCCCGCTCGCGGTCAGCGGGGGATGCTTCCTCGTTCGCCTGTGCGCTCTTCTTCGCCCGTGCGCGCTCGATGGCGCCGTCGATGGCGGTCTTCCTGTCCGGGTCGGTATCCTTCTTTGCCAGCGCAGCTTTCTTGCGCGCGAGGCGTTCGGCCTTCTCCCGTTCCTCACGTTCCTGTCGCAACTGCCTGAATTCGAAGCGTTCACGGGCGAGATCCGCCTTCTGACGCTCCTTCTCCCGGCCCCAGATCTCCTGCTTGGCGAAGCGGTAATACTGGACCAGCGGGATGTTGCTGGGGCAGACATGGGCGCAGCAGCCGCACTCGATGCAGTCGAACAGGCCGTAGTCCTGCACCGAGTCGAAGTCCTTGCCCTTCGCGAACCAGTACAACTGCTGCGGGAGAAGGTTGGCCGGGCAGACACGGGTACATTCGCCGCAACGGATGCAGGGCATCACCGGGCCCGGCGCCGGGGTGTCCTCGACCCGCGTCGTCAGAAGACAGTTGGTCCCCTTGATCACCGGTACCGCGTCGTCGCCGATGGCGAAACCCATCATCGGGCCGCCCATGACCAGGCGGTCGACGCCGGGCGCGTACCCGCCGGCGGCCGCGACCACATCCGCGAAGGTGGTGCCGATCAGTGCCTCGACATTGCGCGGTTCGCGAATGCCCGGTCCGGTGACCGTGACGATGCGCGAGATTAGCGGCTGTCCGTGCAGCACCGCGTCGCGTATGGCCTTCAGCGTGCCCGCGTTCTGGCAGACGATCCCCAGGTCCGCGGGCAGTCCGGCACTCGGGACCTCGCGCCCCGTCAGCACCTGGATCAACTGACGCTCACCGCCGGTCGGATAGATGCTGGGGATGGAGACGAGACGGATGAAGTCCGATTCCTCGCCGCGCCGGGCGTCGGTGAGCGCGCGCAGGGCCTCGGGCTTGTTGTCCTCGACCGCGAAAAGCACCCGCTCTGCGCCGAGGATGTGCGCGACGATGCGGGCACCCTCCAGGATCGCCTCGGGGTAGGTGCGCATCAGGATGTCGTCACAACTGATGTAGGGCTCGCACTCGGCGCCGTTCACCACCAGCGTGTGGATGCGCTTTCCGGCGCGCGGATTGAGCTTGGCCGCGGTCGGGAACGCCGCACCGCCCATGCCGACGATGCCCGCGGCGCGTACCCGTTCACGCAGGCTGCGCGCGTCCCGCTCCCGCCAGTCGGGCCAGGCCGGCAAGCGGGTGTCGCCCCATTGGTCGTGGGCATCGGATTCGATGACGATGCAGGGTGCGCTGAGGCAGGAGGGGTGGGGTATCGGGTGATCGACGATGTCCTTGATCCGGCCCGAGGTCGGCGCGTGCACATGCGCGCAGATGTAGTCCTTCGCCTGGCTGATCCGCTGCCCCTTGAACACATGGTCGCCGGGCTGGACCAGAGGCTCCGTCGGGGCGCCGATGTGCTGCGACAGCGGCACGTAAAGGTACTTCGGCACGCCCATTGTGAGCAGTGGATGGGCCGTGCTTTCCGCCTTGTGGTCGGGCAGTTTCAGGCCGCCGTGGAAGCGATGCAGTTGCATGGGCGCATTCTATGGGAATCACGGCCCTCAGGCGGATTCCCGGCGTTTCCCGATGGCATGGCGCCCTTCCCGGCGCGGGCGCTCGATTGGCGAGGGCTCCGGCTGCGACCAGCGCCAGTCGGTGATGTCCTGCTGCAGCGGAACCATGAAGATGCAGTCGACCGGGCAGGGTTCCAGGCACAGTTCGCAGCCGGTGCATTCCTCCTCGATCACCGTGTGCATCTGCTTGGCGGCGCCGACGATGGCGTCCACGGGGCAGGCCTGGATGCACAGGGTGCAGCCGATGCAGGTCTGCTCGTCGATCACCGCGACCGACTTTTCCCGGGTCTCGGCCTCGAGCGGCTTCG
Organism: Thioalkalivibrio sp.; assembly: GCF_007692535.1. Classification (GTDB taxonomy): domain Bacteria; phylum Pseudomonadota; class Gammaproteobacteria; order Ectothiorhodospirales; family Ectothiorhodospiraceae; genus Thioalkalivibrio. The sequence goes on from NZ_REBW01000061.1 coordinate 12,220, forward strand.
GGTCGCGGCCGAGCAGGTCCGCCAGCGCCAGTACCGTCGGCTCGCCGCCCGGGGGGCAGCGGTTGATGTCGGCCTCGCCAGCCGAGATGGCCTCGGCATAGGGCCGACAGCCCGGGTAACTGCACTGGCCACACTGCGTCTGCGGCAGCAGGGAATCGATCTGGTCTACGATCGGGTCGCCCTCGACCCGGAAGCGCTGCGCCGAGTAGCCCAGGATCAACCCGAAGGCGAGCGCGAGTCCGGCGATGGCAAGGATAGCGTGGAGCATGATCAGAGGCGCACCAGGCCGGAGAAGCCCATGAAGGCCAGGGACATCAGTCCGGCCGTGATCATCGCGATCGCGCTGCCGCGGAAGGGCACCGGCACGTCCGCGGCGGCGATGCGCTCACGGATCGCCGAGAACAGGATCAGCACGATCGAGAAACCGACCGCGGCGCCGAAGCCGTACAGGGCCGACTCGACGAACCCGTGCGCTTCCTGCACGTTCAGCAGCGCCACCCCGAGCACGGCGCAGTTGGTGGTGATCAGTGGCAGGAAGATCCCCAGCACGTTGTACAGCAGGGGACTGGTCTTGTGCACCACCATCTCGGTGAACTGCACCACCGCGGCAATGACCAGGATGAAGGCGATGGTGCGCAGGTATTCGAGGCCGAGCGGAGTCAGCAGATACTCGTTGATCAGGTAGCTGCTGACCGCGGACAGGGTCAGCACGAAGGTCGTCGCCAGACCCATGCCGGTGGCGGTCTCGACCTTGCGCGACACGCCCATGAAGGGACACAGGCCGAGGAACTTCACCAGGACGAAGTTGTTGACCAGAATCGTGCTGATAAGGATCAGGGCGTATTCCACGGCAATCCCGGGCGGTGCAATGAAACAAAGTATCGGGCAGCGGGAGGGATTCACTCAACCGCGCCGGTGCCTGCACCTGGCTGTGCTCCCTAGGCAACGAACTTCCCGCTTGGCCCACCGGCTCCAACATAGCACCCCGGCGGAAGGGTTGCGTCTGTCTCCACAGGTCCAGCATGGACACGGGCGCCCTATCGCCCGCGGGCCATCGCCTCGGGCATCACGGCCGCAAAATCCGGGAAGCTGCGGTGGTGGCCGAATGGCCCCTCGACGCCTTCACGGAGCACCGCCGCGGTGTGCATGCGCGTCAGCGCCGCAGCATCCAGTTCTTCCGGGCGGTCCGACAGGAAGAGGATCTGTTCCGGCGGCAGCCCGATTTCCGCCGCGATCCGGCGGTAGCTGTCGGCGTCGCGCTTGCCGCCGATGCGGGTGTCGTAATAACCGCTGAAAAGCGGATTCAGGTCCCCTGCGTCGGTGTGCCCGAAGAGCAGCTTCTGGGCATGCACGGACCCCGAGGAGAAGATGTACAGGTCGATCCCCGCGTCCTTCCAGCGACGCAGGGCCTCGGGTACGTCGGGGTAGACGTGTCCGCGGAAGTCGCCCTTTTCGTAACCGTGTTCCCAGATCAGCCCCTGCAGGGCCTTCAGCGGGGTGATCTTCTGGTCGGCGTCCATCCAGGCCCGCATGCGCTCGATCAGCGCCGTGTCGTCGAGATCGCCGCCCGCGTAGGCGCGTGCATCGGCGAGCAGGCGCGCGACCCGAGGCTCGTCGCGATGCTCCCGCACGAATCCCGCGAGATGCGCCGCGGCATAGGGGAAGAGAATGTCATGGACGAACGACAGGCTGGTGGTGGTGCCCTCGATGTCCAGCAGGACGGCCCTGGTCATTGTGCCGATCCGGGCAGCTCGTCCAGCATCGGAAAACGGCGGGCGATCCCTTCACCGGTGAATTGCGCAACCCAGCCCTCGGTGTTGGTGAAGAGGCGGATCGCGGTGAAGTGCGGTGCCGGACCCATGTCGAACCAGTGCCGGGTGCCGGCCGGAACCGAGATCAGGTCGCCCGCCTCGGCGTGCAGGCCCAGCACCTCGCCGCCGATGTGCAGGCAGAAGAGCCCGCTGCCCTCGACGAAGAAGCGGACCTCGTCCTCGCTGTGGGTATGCTCGTCGAGGAATTTCTCGCGGAATTCCGCTCGCTGCGGGTGATCCGGCGTCAGGCGCACGACATCCGCGGTGGAGAACCCGCGTTCGCGCTTCAGGCGCTCGACGTCATCGGCATAGGCCGTGAGGATGGTCTCCTGGTCGGCGCCCGGGGGCAGGTCGCGGCTGGCATCCCAGCGTTCGAAGCCGATGCCGGCGTCGGCCAGGATCCGGGTGATCTCGGCGGTGTCTTCGATGTGCGTGCCCTCGCCGGGCGCGGAATCCGGGTAGACGTAGAGGGTGGTCATGGGTTCAGCCTCCGGGAAAGGATCTCGCATTCGAACAGGAACTCGAAGGCCTCGATATGCTGCACGGCAGCTTCCACCGAGCGCCCCCAGGTGTACAGACCATGACTGCCGATCAGGTATCCGGACAGCGTGGGGTTGCGGTTCATGTAGTGGTCCACCTGCGCCGCCAGTTGCGGCATGTCCTGGGTGTTCGCAAAGACGGGCACGGGCAGCGAGGTCTCGTGGGTGGTGATCGCGGGAAAGGCCTTCAGCACCTCGTAGTCGTCCAGGGTCAGCCCCTGGGGGAACAGGCGCGACAGCACCGTCGCGTTCACCGAATGGGTGTGCAGCACGGCGCCGATGTCGGGGTCGCGCCGGTACATCACGATGTGCAGGAAGGTCTCCGCCGAGGGCTTCTTGCCGGGCGACAGGATGTTGCCGTCGAGGTCCACGACCATGAACCCGTTGTCGTCCAGGTGGCCCTTGTGGCGCCCGGAGACGGTGATCACGATCTGCTCGTCGTTCAGCCGTGCGGAGAAGTTGCCCGCGGTCGCGGGTACCCAGCCGCGCTGGGCGAACAGGCGCCCCGCGTCGGCCAGCAGCCGGACCTGCGCCTTGAATTCCAGTGTATCTTCAATCATTCCAATGCCGCGAAAAGTGGCGAAGCTTACGCCAGCCTGCGTTGTAAGGAAACTCCAGCTCCCGGTCAGAGACCCCGATCATCCGCGTAAATTCGGTCGCAGCCCTGTGGAGTGCGGGAGCTTGCTCCCGCTATCGGACGGTCGGGCCGCCCTAGGGGAAAAGCGGCGGCAATCCGCCGCACTCCATAGTGGACCTGTGTTTTTACCGGGTGTCGCCGAAGGCCTGTGGAGTGCGGGAGCTTGCTCCCGCTTTGGAGCGTTCGGGCTGCCCAGGGCAAGAGCGGCGGCAATCCGCCGCGCTCTAGAGGTTCGGCGACGTCCCTTGGTGCCCTGCGGAGGCTGCGGACGCTACTTGACCCGCATGCCGGGAAGGGCGCCGTCGTCCGGGGCGAGCAGGAAGATGTCCTTCCCGCCCGGACCGGCGGCCAGGACCATCCCCTCGGAGACGCCGAAGCGCATCTTGCGTGGAGCCAGGTTCGCGACCATGACCGTGAGCCGGCCGGCAAGGTCTTCGGGCGCGTAGGCGGAGCGGATGCCGGCGAAAACCTGGCGCTGTTCGCCACCGAGATCGAGGGTGAGCCGCAGCAGCTTGTCCGCACCCTCGACGTACTCGGCGGCAGCGATGCGCGCCACGCGCAGGTCGAGGCGGGCGAAGGTTTCGTAGTCGATGGTTTCGGCGATGGGGTCCATGACGGGTTCCTGTGCTCCGGCGGACGTGCCGGCCGTGGCTGCATCGGCCGACGTCCCGGATCCAGGGGCGGCGCCTGGTGGCGCCGCATCGGCAGCACCCGCTCCTGTCGGTGCCATACCGGCAGGGCCTGCATCCGTCGGCGCCAGGCTCTCCCGGGAGGCCTCGAGCAGGGCCGTCACCGCAGCCGGCTCGATCCGGGTCATCAGCGCCTCGTAGGGCCGGATGGTTCCACCGATCAGCGGTTCTTCCCGGGCCGCCCAGGCGAGGTCCTCGCGGTTCAGGAAGCGGCCCGCCTGCGCGGCCAGGCGGGGCAGCACGGGAGCGAGGTAGATGATCAGGATGCGGAACAGATCCAGCCCCTGGGTGCAGGTCGCCTGGACCTCGTCGGCGCGTTCCGGATCCTTCGCCAGCACCCACGGCCTGGCCTCGTCGATGTACTGGTTGGCCTGGTCGGCCAGCGCCATGATCTGCCGCATGGCCTGACTGTACTCACGGCCCTCGTAGTAGCGGGCGATCGTATCGCCGGCGACGACGAACTGCTGGTGCAGCTCGGGGCGCGGCAGCCGGGGGGACAGCGCGCCGTCGAAGCGCTTGGTCAGGAAACCGGCGCAGCGGCTGGCGATGTTGACCACCTTTCCGACCAGATCGGAGTTCACGCGCTGCACGAAGTCATCCAGGCTGAGGTCGATGTCGTCGACACCCGCGCCCAGCTTCGCCGCGAAGTAGTAGCGCAGGGCTTCGGGGTTCAGGTGGTCGAGGAAGTCGCGGGCGCGGATGAAGGTGCCGCGGGACTTCGACATCTTCTGGCCGTTCACGGTGAGGAAGCCGTGGCAGAACACCGCGGTCGGGGTGCGGAAGCCGGCGCCGTGCAGCATCGCCGGCCAGAACAATGTGTGAAAGTAGGCGATGTCCTTGCCGATGAAATGGTACATCTCGGTCTCGGAGCCCGCGCCCCACCAGGCGTCGAAGTCCAGCCCCTCCTGCTCCGCATAGGCCTTGAAGCTGGCCATGTAGCCGACCGGCGCGTCCAGCCACACGTAGAAGAACTTGCCCGGTGCGTCCGGAATCTCGAAGCCGAAGTAGGGCGCGTCGCGCGAGATGTCCCAATCCGCCAGGCCCGCCTCGAACCACTCGTTCAGCTTGTTGCGGATCGCGCTCTGCAGCCGCCCTGAACCCGTCCAATCGCGCAGGAAGGTCTCGAAGTCCGCGAGCTGGAAGAAGTAGTGCTCGGAGTCGCGGGGCACCGGGCGTGCTCCGCTGATGGCCGAGACCGCGTCCTGCAGATCCATCGGGCTGTAGGTGGCGCCGCAGGCCTCGCAGGAATCGCCGTACTGGTCGGTTGCGCCGCATTTGGGGCAGGTGCCCTTGATGAAGCGGTCGGGCAGGAACAGGCCTGCCTCCGGGTCATAGGCCTGCTGGATGGTGCGCACCGCGATGTGGCCGCCCGCCTTCAGCGCCTTATAGATAAAGGTGGCGCAATAGCGGTTCTCTTCCGAGTGCGTGCTGTGATAGTGATCGAAGCCGACCAGAAATTCGGCGAAATCCGCCTCGTGCTCGGTGCGCACCCGGGCAATCAACGCCTCCGGCTCGATGCCCTCGGCTCGCGCCTTGAGCATGATCGGGGTCCCGTGGGCGTCGTCCGCGCAGACATAGATCGCCTCGTGACCCCGCGCGCGCTGGAAGCGCGCCCAGATGTCCGTCTGGATGTATTCGACCAGATGTCCCAGGTGGATCGGGCCGTTGGCGTACGGCAGGGCGCTGGTGATGAGGATCTTGCGGCGGGATTCGGTCATCGCGGGCAGGCGGTCTCTTTTGGCGTGAGGCGGGCGGCGGCTAACCCATTATTCTCGGGGCTGGGCTGTGGCTTGTCGAGGCGTTGGTGCGCAGAAGGAGCCCGGCTTGACCGCCTCGGCGCGGTCGATCGCCCCTGTCGCCGCTATTGTGCCGCACGCCGTGGGTGATTTGGCGGGGCGGTTCCCGATCGTTACTATGCGCGGTCTAGGCAAATCACAGGGAATCAGTCAACCATGTCCGAGTTATCGCGTCTGCAGATCGAAACCGCCCTGAAAACGGTTCAGGACAAGTACCTGGAGAAGGACCTGATGGCGGCGGGCGCCGTGAAGGACATCGGCATCGACGGCGCGCGGGCCACGGTCGCGATCGAACTGGGATATTCGGCTTCGGGCTATTTCGACGAACTGCGCGAAAATGTGGAGAAGGCGCTCGCGACCGTAGACGGCCTCGATCACGCCGATGTCACGATATCCAGCCGGGTGGTTTCGCATGCGGTGCAGAAGAGTCTGAAACCGATGGCCGGCATCAAGAACATCATCGCCGTGGCTTCGGGCAAGGGCGGGGTGGGCAAGTCGACCACCGCGGTCAACCTGGCGCTGGCCCTGGCTGCAGAGGGCGGCAAGGTCGGGATCCTGGACGCCGACATTTACGGCCCCAGCCAGCCGCGGATGCTCGGGATCACCGACAAGCCGGAGTCCAAGGACGGCAAGAGCATGGAACCGCTGCGGAAATACGGTCTGCAGGCGATGTCGATCGGCTTCCTGATCGAGGAAGACACCCCGATGATCTGGCGCGGACCGATGGTGACCCAGGCGCTGGAGCAGTTGCTGCGCGATACCAACTGGGAGGATCTGGACTATCTCGTGGTCGACCTGCCGCCGGGCACCGGCGACATCCAGCTCACGCTGTCCCAGAAGATCCCGGTCAGCGGGGCGGTGATCGTGACGACGCCCCAGGACATCGCCCTGCTGGACGCGCGCAAGGGCCTGAAGATGTTCGAAAAGGTGGACGTGCCTGTGCTGGGCATCGTCGAGAACATGAGCATCCACATCTGCTCAAAGTGCGGCCACGAGGAGTACATCTTCGGTCAGGGCGGTGGCGAGAAGATGGCGACCGACTACAGCGTCGACCTGCTCGGCGCGCTGCCGCTGGACATCAGCATCCGCGAGCAGGCCGACGGCGGCGAGCCGACGGTGGTGCGCTCACCCGACAGCCGCATCGCGGAGATCTACCGCGAGATCGCCCGCCGCACCGGCGCCAAGCTGGCCGAGACGAGCAAGGATTACAGCGGCAAGTTCCCGAGCATCGTGATCAAGAACACCTGACCGATGTCCATCAAGTCGGACCGGTGGATTCGTCGCATGGCCGAGTCCACCGGCATGATCGAGCCCTTCGAGCCGGGACAGGTGCGTTTCCGCGAGGATCTGCGCATCGTGTCCTACGGAACCTCGAGTTACGGCTACGATGTCCGCTGCGCGGACGAATTCAAGATCTTCACGAACATCAACAGCTCGATCGTCGATCCGAAGTCCTTCGATGAACGCAGCTTCGTCGACGTGAAGGCCGATGTCTGCATCATCCCGCCGAACTCCTTCGCGCTGGCGCGTACGGTGGAATACTTCCGGATTCCGCGCAACGTGCTGACGATCTGCCTCGGCAAAAGCACCTATGCGCGCTGCGGGATCATCGTCAACGTAACGCCGCTGGAGCCCGAGTGGGAGGGGCACGTGACGCTGGAGTTCTCGAACACCACGCCGCTGCCGGCCAAGATCTACGCCAACGAGGGCATCGCCCAGATGCTGTTCCTGGAATCCGACGAGGTCTGCGAGACTTCCTACAGGGACCGAGGCGGAAAGTACCAGGGCCAGCGGGGCGTCACCCTGCCCAAGACCTGAGACGGGGCCTGCCGCGCACCAACGCGGGCGCACCGGGGGCGTATCAGCGTGAAAGTCATGGCCCCCGTTCTGTAGGTCGGGTTAGCGTAGCGTAACCCGACGTGCCGGGGACGACTCATGGAGTGCGGGAGCTTGCTCCCGCCATTCGGTGCCGGGGATCACCCAGCTCCCGACAGCCGCGGCAAGCCGCCGCACTCCATAGGCGTTTCCGCTCAAACAGCGACAGATCGGGCGTCAGAAGTTCTCGGTGGAGGTGAACAGGCCGACGCGCAGATCCTTTGCGGTATAGATCTCGCGACCGTCCACCTGCACCGAGCCGTCGGCGATGCCGAGCACCAGCTTGCGGGCGATCACCCGCTTCATGTCCAGATGGTAGGTCACCTTCTTCGCGGTCGGCAGCACCTGGCCGGTGAACTTCACCTCGCCCACGCCGAGCGCGCGCCCGCGTCCCGGGTTGCCCAGCCAGGCCAAGTGGAAGCCGACGAGCTGCCACATCGCGTCGAGGCCGAGGCAGCCGGGCATCACCGGGTCGCCCGGGAAATGGCAGGCGAAGAACCAGAGGTCCGGATGGATGTCCAGTTCCGCGAGCATCTCGCCCTTGCCGTACTTGCCGCCGTCGCTGTTGATCTTCAGCACCCGGTCCATCATCAGCATGTTCGGTACGGGCAGGCGGGCGTTGCCCGGACCGAACATCCTGCCGTAGCCGCAGTCCAGCAGTTCGTCGCGGTCGTAATGGTCTTTCTGCATGATGGAGTCCTGGTGCAAACCCGGTATTGGACCGAAACCGGTGGCCAAAAGCAATTCCGGTCCTGTCGGCGGCCGGTTCGGGCAACCAGCGCAGTTGCTGGACTTGGGTGATCGATCGGCCATACTTCGTGGTCTGTCCACGCGGGGGAGGGGAAGGTGACCGAAACGATCCTGATCTGGGTGGCCGCCATCCTCGTGCTCATCCTCGTGCTGGACTTCGCGCGGCAGCCGGTACGCCGGTTCCTCGTCGCCACGGCCAGCCTGATCGCGCGGATCACCTGCGGGCTGCGCGCACAACTGGTGCATCTGCGCGACGCCGTTGGGCGCTGGCAGAGTCTGCACCTGGCGCGGCTCGAGGCTGTGCGCCTGGCCGATGCGGTGGATGCGCTCGAGCGCAACTACGGTGATCTGATCGGGCACGACCTGGCGCTGTTACCGGATCTGCGCCAGCACACCTACGCCGTCCTCCGCGACCTCGAGTCGGCCTATGCCCGCGAGGAGACGGGTCTCACGAGTGAGCCGGCCTGGGTACGCCGCCTTGAGTCGCTCGCGCGTACCCCCTCCGGTGACCAGCCGCAGAGCCAGCGCCTGGCCCGTGACATGCAGGAGACCGTGCTGCGCATCGCCCGGATGGCTCTGGAGGAGCACCGCCAGAATGCCCGGGCGTTGTTGGCCACCCGGCGCAGGCTGCAGCAGCCGTTGCAGGATCTGGTGTCGCGTCTGGCGTCGCTGCAGGAGCGTCTGGCGAGCCTGGAGGGGCAGGCGCAGGGACTGGACGCAAAGCTGAAGCGGTTCGAACAGAACCGGACCAACCGTTCGCTGCGCATGCCGGTCTACGCGCGTGCCGGCGGGCAGTGGTTGCTCAGCGCCGCCGGCCTGGCGCTGGCGGCGCTTGCCGTCTACGTCTACCAGCAGGTCTTCCACGAGCCCTTCGAACTCCTGTTTCCGGCCCTGACCGACACCACACCCGATGTCTCGATGCTCGCGATCTGGACGCTGCTGGGCGTTTCGGCCCTGACCGGCTGGATCCTGGTCGAAACGCGCGCGGCTGCCGGCGCGGGCTTGACGCCACTGGCGCGCCTTGCCCCGTTCTCGCGCGCGCTGCTCACGGCCATCGCCGGAGCGATCCTGCTCGCCGTGGTGATCGTCTCCATGATCAACGGCTATCTTCGGGAATGGTTTCTCTACCGGGCCGAACTGGTCGAGGTGCTGATGGCTGGTGGCGTCCAGCCACCGGGGCCCGATGTGGATTGGGTCGCGCAGATTCTCGGGGGACTTCTCGGGTTGGTTTTGCCGCTGGTGGTCGCCCTTGCACCGCTATGGCTGCTCGGGCTGCTGGCGGCCACGCGCGTGCTCTCCGGCGGCGCACTCTGGGTCCTGCTGGCACTGCTCGCGGGGCTGCTGCAGTGGCTGGCGGGAATTTCCATGCAGCTGCGCCGCTGGCTCCCGGCGGGCTTCGATCTCGTGATCTTCCTTCCCGAGGCCTTCAGACGCTGGCGCCGGCGCGACCCGGCCTGACGCGTCAGCCGGAGCGAGAAGTTCTCCGGGAGCACCCTTCGGCCGCGAGGACTGGTAAACTGCCACGCCGATTGACCGTTTCGCGAGAGCTGGGAGAAGGGCAGCATGGGTTTCAGATTTGTCGGCATCGTATTTGTCTTGGGTTTGCTCCTGGTCTTCACGACGCAGGCGGCGGCGCAAAACGTCACGCGCTACATCAGCGAGGAACTCGAGGTGGGCGTGCGCACCGGGAAGACGCTGCAGAACCGAATCATCCGGAGCGCGCGCAGCGGCGAGCAGGTCACCGTGCTGCAACAGGATCCCGATGGTCACTCGCAGATCCGGTTCGCCAACGGCACCGAGGGCTGGATTCTCACCCGTTACCTGCAGAATCAGCCGCATTCGCGTGAACGGCTCGCGGCGGTGCAGGCGGAACTGGACGAGATCCGCTCCGGTTCCGACGACCAGGCCGGCCGTATTGCCCAGTTGCTGGATACGCGCCGGGGCCTGGAGGCCGAGCGCGAGACCCTGCAGCGTCAACTTGCCGACCTCGAGAGTGAGCTCGAGGAGTTGCGGGATGTCGCCGCCCGTCCACAGGAAATCCGGGCTCAGAACGCGCAGCTGCGCAGTTCCCTGGTCGAGGCACAGGGCTCCGCCGAGGACTACCGCCGCCAGGTCGAGGTGATGCGGGCGGACAGCCAGCGCAAGTGGTTCATGACCGGCGCGCTGGTGACGGTGGGTTCGCTGATTTTCGGAATCCTGCTGACGCGGCTTCCGCGCCGGCGTCGCAGCAGCGAGTGGTAGCCCGAACAGGAAGCCGATGGTTGCTTGCGCCCGAGGCACCGGGCCGGTAGCCTTCGCGCGGTTCCGTGTTGCCGTGTTGCGGCACTGCACCTGGCTCTGGATGCCAATCCGTGTGCGCATCGGGGTGCGCCCGCTTTCCTGACCAAGGAGTCTTGACCGAATGCTGTACGCGATTCTGTCGACATTCGTGCTGGCGGCGCTCGCGCCTTGGGTGCACCGGCTGACAGGGCGCTACAGCGGCTGGGTGCTGGCGTTGCTTCCCGCCGCGCTCTTCCTCTACTTCGCCAGCTTCCTCCCGGCCATCAATGCCGGCGAGGTGGTGATACTGGTCACGCCCTGGATGCCCGGGCTGGACATCCAGCTCTCGTTCCTGGTCGATGGGCTGTCCCTGCTGTTCGCATTGCTGATCTCGGGGATCGGCTTCTTCATCGTCAGTTACGCCGGGCGTTACCTCGAGAAGAGCCGTGACCTCGGGCGCTTTTACGTGCTCATCCTGTCGTTCATGGGCTCGATGCTGGGCCTGGTGCTGGCCGACAACCTGGTCGCGATGTTCGTCTTCTGGGAGCTGACCAGCGTCACTTCCTATCTGCTGATCGGTTACAACCACGAGGACCTGAAGGCGCGCAAGGCGGCGCTGCAGGGGCTGATCGTGACCGTTGGCGGCGGGCTGGCCCTGCTCGCGGGGATCGTGATGCTGGCCATCGCCGGCGGCAGCTACGAACTCTCGGAGATCCTGAATTCCGGCGATGCCGTGCGCGAACACGCGCTGTACCTGCCGCTGCTGATCCTGATCCTCCTCGGCGCCTTCACCAAGTCCGCACAGGTGCCGTTCCACTTCTGGCTGCCGAACGCGATGGCGGCGCCGACGCCGGTCTCGGCCTACCTGCATTCGGCGACCATGGTGAAGGCCGGCATCTACCTGCTGGCGCGGCTGAATCCGTCACTGGGCGGCACCGAGGTCTGGTTCACGGTGCTCGCGCTGTTTGGCGCGGTGACGATGTTCGTCGGTGTGTTCCTGTCGTTCCGCAGCACCGGCATCAAGAGCGTGCTCGCGTATTCGACCGTGATGGCGCTGGGCATGCTGACCATGCTGATCGGCATTGGCACCGAGACGGCGCTGCTCGCGGCGATGGCGTTCCTGCTCGCGCATTCGCTGTACAAAGGCGCGCTGTTCCTGGTGGCCGGGATTCTCGATCACGAGGCGGGCGCGAAGGACTTCCTGCAGACGGGGGGGCTGCGGGCTGCGCTCCCGGTGACCTCGGCCTTCGCGATTCTTGCGGCATTGTCGATGGCCGGCGTGCTGCCGCTGTTCGGCTTCGTGGCCAAGGAACTGATGCTGGAGTCGGTGCTGGGTGCGCCGGGGCTGGTGCCGCTGCTGGCGTTGCTCGCGATCGCCTCGGCCATCCTCGGGGTTGGCGTGGCGGCGATCGTCGGCATCCGGCCCTGGTTCGGCCCGCGCGTCGAGACACCGAAGACGCCGCATGAGGCGCCGCCGGCACTGGTCGCCGGTCCCGTGGTGCTGGCCAGCCTGGGCCTGGTGTTCGGACTCGGGCCGGGTCTGGCGGAGGGCGGCATACTGGCCGCCGCGGCGCAGGCGGTGAACGGCGGCGTGCCGGTCGACGCCTACCTGGCGCTGTGGCACGGACTGAACTGGCCGCTCGCGATCAGCGTGCTCGCGCTGGTGGCCGGGCTGTTCCTGTACAGCCGCTGGGAGCGCGTGCGGGAGCTGCTGGCCTGGGTCGACACCGCGTCCCGGTACGGGCCGGAGCGCGGCTACGACAAGATGATGGACGGGATCATCGGCTTTTCCGACTGGCAGACGCGCGTACTGCAGAACGGTTATCTGCGCTTCTACATCATGTTCATCATCGTGGCCACCGCCCTGATGGTCGGCGTGACGGCGCAGATCTTCGGGGTGTCCGTGGGCCCGTTGGCGATCGCGGACCTGCGCGTGTACGAAATGGCGATCGTCGCGATCATGGCGTTGTCCGCGCTGTTCGCGGTGCTCACCCGCTCGCGCCTGGGGGCGGTTGCGGCCCTCGGCTCCTTCGGCTTTACCGTGGCCCTGATCTTCGTTCTGTTCAGCGCGCTGGATGTGGGAATCACCCAGATCCTGGTCGAAACGCTGACGGTGATCCTGCTGGTGCTGGTGCTGTTCCGCCTGCCCGGCTTCCTCGGCCTGTCGCCCTGGTGGGTCAAGCTGCGCGATGCGACGATCGCGCTCGCCGCCGGGGGCATGGTGACGCTGCTGATCCTCAGCACGCACAGTGCGCGCGAGTTCGATTCCATCGCACAGGAGCTGATCGAGTGGTCGGTGCCCGAGGGCTACGGCCGCAACGTGGTGAACGTGATCCTGGTCGATTTCCGGACCCTCGACACGCTGGGTGAGATTTTCGTACTCGCGCTGGCGGCCGTGGGGGTTTACGCGATGATCCGCTTCCGCGCGGAGGACCGCCGATGAACATGCACTCGCTGATCCTGCGTACCGCGGGGAACTTCCTGCTGCCGCTGCTGCTGCTTTTTTCGGTGTTTCTGCTGCTGCGCGGTCACGACGAGCCGGGCGGCGGGTTCATCGCCGGGCTGGTCGCGGCCGGTGCGATCGTGCTGTACGTGTTCTCGATGGATATCGCCTCCGCGCGCAGGCTGCTGCGCGTCGATCCGCGCGACCTCCTCGGCGCGGGGATGGTCATCGCGGTCCTGAGTGGCGCGCCGGCGGCGTTCCTGGGCCAGCCGTACTTCACCGCGCAGTGGTGGGAGTTCGGGCTGCCCGGGGGTGGGGAGCTGAAGCTGAGCACGGTGCTCATCTTCGACATCGGCGTGTACCTGGTGGTCGTCGGCGCGGTGCTGACGATCATTCTCAACCTGGCCGAGGCGGAGGACTGACGATGGAAATCGTGATGGCCCTCGTAATCGGCTTCCTGTACGCGGCGGCGCTGTACATGATGCTGCGCCGTTCCATCGTGAAACTCGTGATCGGCCTGGTGCTGCTCTCGAATGCGGCGAACCTGCTGATCTTCACTGCCGCCGGGCTGGTGCGCGGCGCGCCTCCGCTGATCTACCCGGGCGATCTCGTTCCGCCGGGCGTCAGCGCCGACCCGCTCGCGCAGGCGCTGATCCTGACCGCGATCGTGATCGGGTTCGGCGTGCTCGCCTTCGCGGTGGTGCTGATTCACCGCGCCTACGAGGTAGTGGGCGCCGATGACATGGATAAGATGAAGGATACGGATACATGAGCGCGTACATGAACGCGCTGGTCGCGCTTCCTGTCATCCTCCCGTTACTTGCCGGGGCGCTGTCCCTGGCGTTCTGGCGTTCGAGCGCGGCGCAGAAACTGCTGGGTGTGTTCGGCACGTTGGCCCTGCTGGTGGTGTCGGTGCACCTGCTGTTCGAGACCTGGGAACACGACCACATCGTGATGCACATGGGGAGCTGGCATGCGCCGTTCGGCATCGTGCTGGTTTCCGACATGCTCGCCGCGATCATGGTGGTCCTGACCGGGATCATCGGCCTGGCGACCGCCGTGTACTCGCTGTCCGACATCGGCACCCGCCACGAGCGCTTCGGGTACTACCCGCTGTTCCACCTGTTGCTCGCGGGCGTGAACGGCGCCTTCCTGACCGGCGACATCTTCAACCTCTACGTGTGGTTCGAGGTGATGCTGGTCGCGTCCTTCGCGCTGCTGATCCTCGGCGGCGAACGGGCGCAGATGGAGGGCGCGATCAAGTACGTGACGCTGAACCTCGTCTCGTCGATGCTGTTCCTGACCGCGATCGGTCTGCTCTACGGCCTGACCGGCACGCTGAACATGGCCGACATCGCGGTGAGGCTGGCCGAGGTGGAAGACACCGGCCTGGTGACCGTGATCGCGATGCTGTTCATGGTGTCCTTTGGCATCAAGGCGGCGGCGTTCCCGTTCTTCTTCTGGCTGCCGGCGTCGTATCACACGCCGAAGGTCGCGGTCTCGGCGCTGTTCGCGGGCATGCTGACCAAGGTGGGTGTGTACGCGCTGTACCGCGTGTTTACGCTGATCTTCAACCAGGACGTCGACTACACGCACGAGATCCTGCTCTGGATCGCGATGCTGACCATGCTGACCGGCGTGCTCGGCGCCGCGGCCCAGTTCGAGTTCCGGCGCATCCTGTCCTTCCACATCATCAGCCAGATCGGCTACATGATCCTGGGACTCGCGCTGTTCACGCCGCTCGCGATCGTGGGCGGGGTGTTCTACATCATGCACCACATCATCGTGAAGGCGAATCTATTCCTGATCAGTGGCTTGACGTACCAATTGAAGGGATCGCACGAGCTAAGGGAGCTGGGCGGGCTGTACCGATCGCACCCGATGCTCGCGGTGTTGTTCATGGTTCCCGCGCTGTCGCTGGCCGGCCTGCCGCCACTGTCCGGATTCTTCGCGAAGTTCATCATCATCCGCGCCGGCATCGAGGTCGAGGCGTGGCTGGCGGTGGCGGTGGCTTTGGTGGTCGGTCTACTGACACTGTATTCGATGGTGAAGATCTGGAACGAGGTGTTCTGGAAAGCGCAGCCCGCGGGCTTCGGGCAGACTCCCACGCCCGTCCGGCCCCTGTTCTGGATGTGGCCGCCGATCGTCGGCCTCGCGCTGATGACGGTAATGATCGGACTCTACGGCCAGCCGATCTTCGAGATGGCAGAGTTGTCCGCCGAGCAGCTGCTTGACACCTCGCGGTACATCGAGGCGGTGCTCGGTGCGGACTACGTCGAGTCCCTGCAGGAGATGCGGCGATGATCGCGCTGATCTGGAACATCGCGCTGGCGCTGATCTGGATGGCGCTTACCGGTTCCTTCACCGGTGCCAACCTGTTGCTCGGTTTCGTGCTGGGCTACGTCGTGCTCGCGCTCACGCTTGGGCGCAAGCCGGCATTCCGGAAATACCTGTTGAAGGTGCCGCAGTTCTTCGCGTTTCTCGGCTATTTCTTCTGGGAACTGCTGCTCTCGAACCTCAAGGTCGCCTACGATGTGCTGACACCCACGCATCACATGTCTCCCGGCGTGATCGCGATGCCGCTGGACGCCGAGACCGATGGCGAGATCACCATCGTGGCGAACCTGATTTCACTGACGCCCGGGACGCTGAGCCTGGACGTGTCGAGCGACAAGAAAGTGCTTTACATCCACGTGATGTATCTGGACGACCGCGATGCGGTGATCCGGAGCATCAAGGTCCTGGAGGCCCGTGCGCTCCAGGTGCTGCGCTGAGGGAACGGTATGTTCGACTACGCGATCTTCGTCGCCTACGCGCTGCTCAGCCTGGCACTGGTGCTGAGTTTCGTGCGCCTCGTCCTGGGCCCATCGCTTCCCGACCGCGTGGTGGCGCTGGAGCTTCTCGCATCGCTGACCGTGGGCTTCATCGGTGTTGCGGTGGTGGCCACCGGCCGATCCGCTTTTCTGGACGTGGCGATGGTGCTGGCGCTGACCGCATTTCTCGCGGCGATCGCCTTCGCACGCTATCTCGAGAAGGGAGGACACCGCATTGATGATTGAGTTGCTGACCGCCGTGTTTCTGGTGGGCGGGGCCGGCTTCATGCTGATCGCCGCACTTGGGTTGCTGCGCATGCCGGATCTGCTCACCCGCATGCATGCGACGACCAAGGCGGGCGTGCTCGGTGCCGGTCTGATCATGGTGGGCGCCGCGATCTTCATCGGGCAGCTGACGGTGGTGGTCAAGGCCGTGGCCGTGATCGCGTTCCTCATCCTCACCGCTCCGGTGGCTGCGCACGCGATCGGCAGGGCGGGGTACTTCATGGGCGTGCCGCTGTGGTCACAGACGCATACCGATGAACTCGAGGGGCGCTACGATCCAGAGACCCACATCCTCGCCTCGTCGTCGGAAAAGCCGTCCGGGAACGATGACCAGCCGCCGCGCAAGACCTCAGACAGCGACTCCAGTAGGCCGGGTTAGCGCAGCGTAACCCGACAAGCCCCTCATCCCCCCACCGCGTAGGTCGGGTTAGCGCAGCGTAACCCGACAGATCCCGCCCCTCCTGTTTCCCATTAGGCCCGTTCGGCCTGAATGGCGTCACCCGATCACCTCGCTCAAAAGCCACGACACCAGCAGCCCGCGGGAATCACCGCCATCCACAACATCCTCCTGCTCGAGGATCACGATCACCTCCTCGACGTAACGCTGCAGGGTCCCCGGCGCATCTGCGCCAACGCCGCCCCGACCCGACGACACAGGGTCCGCCAGGTCGATTGGTTTGTCCGCAGGGGCAGGGATACACTTTCCACCGGTGAGGATGGTCGTGGTTGCCCTCGAACGGCAGCCGTACGCCCGGCCGTCAAGCGCCGGACGGTGGTCGCAGCTTCATGATCAACAACAAACGGCACACAGGGGGCAACGTGGAATTCAGCTTGGGTGATTTGGCCGAGAGACTGGGCGTCGAACTGAGTGGTGACCCCCGGCGTCCGATCCACGGGATCAGTGGCCTGGGCTCCAGCAAGCCCGGTACCATCAGCTTTCTGGCGCATTCCCGCTATCGTCACCATCTGCGCGGGACCCGTGCCGCTGCGGTCATCCTGACGCAGGAGGAACGTCAGCACTGTCCTGTCGATGCGCTGATCAGTGCCACCCCGTATCTCTGTTATGCCCGCCTCACCGCACTGTTTGCCCCGCGGTTTCCCGCCGCCGAGCCCATTCATCCAAGCGCCGTGGTCGATCCCGGCGCCAGCCTGGGCGCGGGGGTTCGGATCGGTGCCAATGCGGTGGTCGCCGACGGGGTGATACTGGGCGAGGGGGTTGAGATCGGCGCCGGGTCTGTGGTGTTGCAGGGCAGCCGTATCGGCGCCTCCAGCCGTCTGATGCCGAATGTCACCGTTTATCATGACTGCGTGATTGGTGAACGGGCCCTGATCCACAGTGGTGCGGTGATCGGCAGCGACGGCTTCGGGTTCGCCCCGGATGGCAAGGAGTGGGTCAAGATCCACCAGTTGGGCCGGGTGGTGATCGGCAATGACGTGGAGATCGGGGCCAACACCTGTGTCGACCGGGGCGCCATCGAAGATACGCTGATCGGCGATGGTGCCAAGCTCGACAACCTGATCCAGTTGGCGCACAACGTAAAAGTGGGCGCCCGCACGGTGATGGCGGGCTGCGTGGGGATCGCCGGGAGCGTGGATATCGGCGAGGACTGTGCGCTGGGCGGTGGCGTCGGCGTTGCCGGCCACCTGAGTCTTCCTCCCGGTACCACGGTCATGGGGATGTCGCTGGTGAGCAGTTCGCCGCCCGAGCCGGGTGTCTATGCCGGAGGCCTGCCGGCCGCGAAGCGCGGGGAATGGCAGCGCAATGCGTTGCGCTTCCGTCAGCTCGATGGCATCGCGAAGCGTCTGAACAAGCTGGAAAAGGCGCTGGAAGAAGGGCGGACGTGACCCGCGTGCCGAAGGCCGGCAGCTTCGGTTCGCGTTCTGGAATAGAAACTCCCGGACGAACCACTGGCGGAGGCAGGAAGCCGGACCGGACCCGCGGCTGGCGACGGGGGCGTGTACGGACGACGAGGCCGTTGGCAGTCAGGCCGCAGGGCCAACCCCTGTCGGGTTACGCTGCGCTAACCCGACCTACGCGACTGGCGGAGGCAGGAAGCCGGACCGGACCCGCGGCTGGCGACGGGGGCGTGTACGGACGACGAGGCCGTTGGCAGTCAGGCCGCAGGGCCAACCCCTGTCGGGTTACGCTGCGCTAACCCGACCTACGCGACCACGTGGCCACACCGCATCACCGTAGGTCGGGTTAGCCCGAAGGGCGTAACCCGACATCACGCTTGGCTCAGGCCGCGTACCGGGCCTTGGCTTCGCGGGCCGCCTTAGCCTCGGCCTCGGAGTAGGCCTTGCCCGACCACAGCATTTCGTAGGCGATCTCCTCGTTGCCATTCTCGCAGAGGTCGAGCACCTCGCGGAACAGCGGCTGGAAGGTCTCGCTGCGGTGCGATGCCTCGTGTTCCTCGAACGACTTCCAGAAGGTGATGATCAGGGCCTCCTTGTCCTTCAAGGGGCTGTCCACGGGCTGGCCGATGGTCGAGCCCTCGTTCGAAACGGCACCGGAATTCATGGCCACGAACCCGCCGACAAAGCCGGTGTCGGAGTGGTAGGTCTTCACGTTCTCGCAGAGCATCGCGACGCGCTCCTGAAGATCGTCCACCGTGTATTCCGGCTTGATGATCACGCGATTGAGGGTCACGACACCATCGGGCGGGAAGTTGCTGATGAGCTGACTCATGACTGCCTCCTTTTCGGCAACAAGCCCCATGCGGGGCGTTTCAGTACTTGATTGACTGCTAATATAAATGACCTAGTAGAATAGTCAAGAATTCCCCTGCGGCTTACGGACCATTACACTCTTCACCATGGATATTCACGACTCCGATCCGCTGCGGCGCCTTCGCGCCATCATGGCGCGGCTGCGCGACCCGGACGGCGGCTGCCCCTGGGATCGTGCGCAAACGCCCGGATCGATCGTCCCCTATACCCTGGAGGAGGCCTACGAGGTCGGCGAGGCCATCGCCAGCGCAGAGCCCGAAGCCATCCAGGGCGAGCTCGGAGACCTGCTCTTCCAGGTGGTTTTCCAGGCGCGTCTGGGCGAGGAGGCCGGGGATTTCGACTTCGACGACATCGCGCGCGCGATTGGCGACAAGCTGCTGCGCCGGCACCCGCACGTGTTCGGCGATGCCGAGTTCGCGCAGGACCACGAGCGGGAAGCGGCGTGGGAATCGGCCAAGGCCGACGAGCGCCGCGATCGCGACCGGCACAGCGCGCTGGATGACATCCCGCTGGCGATGCCGGCGCTGGCGCGTGCCCAGAAACTGCAGCGCCGGGCGCGGCGGGTCGGCTTCGACTGGGACGAAGCGGCTGCGGTCATCGACAAGATCCGCGAGGAGATCGGCGAGGTGCAGGCCGAGTTCGAGCAGGGTGCCGTGCCCGAACGCCTCACGGACGAGGTGGGTGACGTGCTGTTCACCGTGGTGAACTGGGCTCGGCACCTGGGCGTCGACGCAGAGACCGCGCTGCGCGGCAGCAACCGCAAGTTCGAACGCCGCTTTCGCGCAATGGAAACCCTGGCCGAAGCCGATGGTCCAGGGATGAACGATCTGAGCCTGGACGAACTCGAAGCCCTCTGGGCCGAGGCGAAGCGCTCGGAAGGAAAGGGTCCCCTGGACCACCTTTGACGCAAGGATTCCCCATGTCGCACGTACTGGAAGTACCCGAGCACTTCATGCCGGCCCGGATCGAGCGGATCGAGCAGGTTACGCCGTTGATCAAGGTCTTCACCCTCGCAGCAGATCCACTGCGCTTCCGCGCGCGGGCGGGCCAGTGGGTGGATCTTGCGATCCCCACCGCCGGCGAGCCCCTGGTCGGAGGGTATTCGGTGGTCTCCGCGCCCAGCGCCGACGGTCGCCTGCAGCTCGCGATCAAATATGCCGATCACCACGACGCCACGCATCACCTGCACACCGTGAGCCGGGTCGGCGATGAAGTCTTCGTTACCGCCGGCCAGGGCCCGTTCTATTTCGAGCACGGGATGAGTCGGGAAGTGGTGCTGCTGGGCGCCGGTATCGGCGTCACGCCCTTGATGAGCATCCTGCGTTTCATCCACGCCGAGGCGCCCGACGTTCACGTGCACCTCGTCTACAGCGTGGCATCGCGGCGCGAGGTGCTGTTCGCCGAGGAACTCGCCCAAATCTCCCGCTCGCCCAACATCGACGTGACGCTCACGGTGACCCGCGATGCCGAGGACTGGCTCGGACACACGGGCCGCATCAGTCATCCGCTGCTCGAGTCCCTGAACCTGTCTCGGGAGGCGCTGTACTACTTCTGCGGCTCGCGCGAATTCATCGAGGACATGACCGATCTGCTCGGCGAGTGGGGCATCCCGGAGCAACAACTCAAGTACGAGAAGTGGTGGTAGCCCGAGGTGCCTCGGAGCCTGCGATCCACGTAGGCGACCCAGGGCTCAGATGAGCCGTAGCGAGAAGTCGGTTGCGCGCAGATGCTTGGTGAGGCTGCCCATCGAGATGTAGTCCACGCCGGTGGCGGCGATGCTGGGCAGGGTCTGCTCGCTCACGTTCCCGGACGCCTCGGAGACGGCGCGCCCCCGGATCCTTTCCACGGCTTCGCGCAGCGGTTCCAGTTCGAAGTTGTCCAGCATCACGATGTCGGCGCCGGCGTCCAGCGCCTGACTGACCTCATCCAGGGTCTCGGTCTCCACCTCGATCCAGCGACCCTTGCCCATCGCGCGGGCCCGTTCCACCGCGACCTGGATGGAGCCGCAGGCCAGGATGTGGTTCTCCTTGATCAGCACCGCGTCCCAGAGCCCCATCCGGTGGCTGTATCCGCCGCCGCAGCGCACCGCGTACTTCTGCGCGACGCGCAGACCGGGAAGCGTCTTGCGGGTGTCCAGAAGACGCGTGCGGCCCCCGGCGAGGAGCTTGACCAGCCGCGCGGTCTCGGTGGCCGTTCCCGACAGCGTCTGGAGCAGGTTCAGGGCGCAGCGTTCGGCAGAGAGGATGGCCCGGGCAGGCCCGCTGATCTCGGCGACGATACCGGGCGTCTCCACGGTCGTCGCCTCGTCGACCGTCCACAGCACGCGTACCCCCGGCGCGAGGGCCCGGAAACAGGCGTTGAACCATGCCTGCCCGCAGATCACCGCGGGTTCGCGCAGGTGCAGCTCCGCGCGGGCCTGCTGCTCCGCGGGAACGAGTGTCGCGGAGAGGTCTCCGGAGCCGAGGTCCTCCCGCAATACCGCCTGGACCAGTGTCTGGATCTCTCCGGGATCCGGCGGCTCGGCCGGTTCGGCGAAGGGATCGAGCAAACGGCCTGTGCGGGCCTGATTCATCGCTGCCCCCGGTGACGGGCTGCGGACCGGCCGGATGCGTGGCCGCACCATATCCGGCTGGTTTTGCGGAGCGAAAATGTCTCGGTGCTGTTCACGGTTCCTTGTATAGCGGATTCGGCAGGTGGTGAGAAGCCCCGAACGATCGAAGATCGCGCCGGCCGCTTTGCCACAGGAGCGAGGGGCGCGCCGCCCGGTCCTGGCGCGTTACACTCCAACGCGTGATCCAGCGGTTGTGGAGGGCTTGCCGTGAGCGACGATCATCTGTCCCGCAGGGGCATGCTGAATGCCGGCATGCTCCTGGCGTTACTGGCATTGGCGGTATTCGTGGCGGCGACGGGGGCGATCTGGCCTGCCCTGCAGGTTTGGCTGGCCGATCTGAGTACGCTGCAGTTGGGCGTCCTCGCGAGTTTCGTCGCCGGCATGTTCACTGCAGTCGGGGCGATCCCCATCTTCTTCCTGCGGCGCATATCGCGCGAGGTGGAGGACACCCTGATGGGATTCGGCGCCGGGGTGATGCTCGCGGCGACCGCCTTTGAGTTGGTGTTGCCGGCGGCCGCGATTGCCGAGGCAGACCTCGGCAACTCCTGGCTGGCGGCGCTGCTGGTCGGTACCGGTATCGCGCTCGGCGGCGGCTTCCTGCTGGCGCTGCACCGGCTGGTGCCGCACGAGCATTTCGTGACCGGGCCACAGAGCGGCGCGGACCCGAAGAAGATCCGGCGGGTCTGGCTGTTCGTGTTCGCGATCGCCCTGCACAACCTGCCCGAGGGACTGGCCGTGGGCGTTGGCTTCGGCGGCGAGGATCTGAGCGACGGGGTCGCGCTCGCGATCGGGATCGGCCTGCAGAACATCCCCGAGGGCCTGGTGGTCGCGGTGGCGCTGATGACCCTCGGATACAGCCGGCTGGCGGCCTTCGGCGTCACGCTGCTGACCGGCCTGGTGCAGCCTGTCGGCGGCCTGATCGGGGCCGGGGCGGTGACCCTGATGGAGATGCTGCTGCCGTGGGGGCTGGCCTTTGCCGCCGGGGCGATGCTGTTCGTGATCAGTCACGAGATCATCCCCGAGTCCCATCGCAAGGGGCACGAAGGGAAAGCCACCTTCGGGGTTCTGCTGGGCTTCATCGTGATGCTCACCATCGATATGGTGCTGGACTGAGCCAGGCCGTGACAGTTAGCGCGGTTGCGCAGATCATGGCTTGTCTGGATTCGCCCCCAGCGGGTTTTCGCGATCCCAACCCAATCCACAAATGACCGTACAGGAGGAACCACCATGCCTGGCAAGCCAATTCGTACCGCCCTGGTGACCGGCAATTCCAGCGGACTGGGCCTCGGCCTGACCCGCGTGCTGATGCGCGAGGGTGCCGCAGTGTATGGCCTCAGCCGCCGCGGCTGCCCCGAAGAGACGGCGGGCGACGTGCGCGTCGACCTGGCCCAGTACGAAGCCATTGCACCTGCCATGGCGCAGCTGCTGGACGGGGTCGAAAGCCTGGACCTGGTGGTCCTGAACGCGGGCCTGCTCGGGCAGATCCAGAGCATGCAGGAGGCGGACATCGCCGAGCTCCGGCAGTTGATGGACGTGAACGTTTGGGCGAACAAGCCGATTCTCGACCATCTCTTGGCGCATGGCATCGAGGTGGGCCAGATCATCGCCATCTCCTCCGGGGCCTCGGTATCCGGCAATTTTGGCTGGAGCGGCTACTCGATCTCGAAGGCGGCCCTGAACATGTTCGTGCAGCTGTACGCGCACGAGTTTCCGGACACGCACATGCACGCCCTTGCGCCCGGTCTGGTCGACACCGCGATGCAGGAATTCATCTCCGATGCAGTCGACCTCGAGCGCTTTCCGGCCCTGAAGCGCCTGAAGGAGGCGCGCGGCACCGACGCGATGCCCGACAACGAATCCGCCGCGCAACAGATCCTCGGCAGTCTGGCACGACTCCGCGACGCCCCCAGCGGACGCTTCGTCGACCTGCGCGACTTGTCCTAGCCGTAGGGAGCAGCCAGGCAACCCGAGGGTGCAATGAGCGGCGCGCATTGCATCGCTGGAGGCCTCGCGCCTGCGGGCTGTCCCCGCTCTGGAAGCGGTGCGGTTCGGCTGCGCTTCAGGGCACCCTGCGAGAGTCTTACGGGCCAGGGCATCACGGGGGGAAGGGTTGCACCGCGGGCGCTTGGAGCCCTGTTCGTCTTGACATCCTCCCCGCCATGAACGGCTGGCTTGACGCGCCTTTTGGCCATAAACCGGTTTTTCGGCATATTCCGAATATGGCGATATAAAAGATTTTCATCGCGGGTCATCAAAAAAAAATAAGCTACTAGAGCGCTGGGACATTGTTCCCGCGGCTCTGTTGCGGGAGTCCAGTGCGGGCAAGGGCTGGGTCACTTCTCGCCCAGCTTTTCCACAGGTTGCTCAGCCTCTTTGCACAGCAATGACACAACATATTGTGTCTAGGAATGCCCGGACACACGCCCTATAGTATCTCGCCGTAACCCCCGGTTCAGCGCGAGGTCCTTATGCACAGCGAAGCCCAGCCCCTCTCTCCGTCGGTTCCCGCCGAAGTCTCCCACGCCGTCGACGCAGGCCCGAGTGCCGAGATCCTCGCGACCTCGCCGGGACGGCACCAGGTGATCCGCCGCAATGGCAAGGTCACCCATTTCGACGGCGCGAAGATCGGTGTCGCAATCACCAAGGCCTTTCTGGCCGTGGAGGGGGGTGGCGCCGCGGCCAGCCGCCGCATTCACGAGATCGTCGAGGACCTGACCGGGCAGGTCACGGACAACCTGTTCCGCCGCGCGGGCGGTAGTGGCGTCCAGGTGCACATCGAGGACATCCAGGACCAGGTCGAACTGGTGCTGATGCGCGGCGGCCACCACAAGGTCGCCCGGGCCTATGTGCTGTACCGCGAGAAACAGGCAGAGAAGCGCGCCGCCGAGGCCGCGAAGAAGAAGCCGGCGCCCGCTGCGGCGGATGTGCTGCACGTCACCCGCGCCGACGGCACCCGCGTGCCGCTCGACGAGGCGCGTATGGCTGCGGTCGTCGACGAGGCCTGTCGAGACCTGGAGCAGGTGGACGCGGCCAGGGTGCTGGCCGAGGCCCGGCGCAACCTGTTCGACGGCGTCGCCGAGAAGGACGTCGGCACCGCCCTGGTGATGGCGGCCCGCGTACAGATCGAGCAGGAGCCGAATTACTCGCAGGTCACCGCGCGCCTGCTGATGGACAACCTGCGCCGCGAAGCGCTGAGCTTCCTGGCCGGTCTGCCGCAGGAGGCCACCCAGGCCGAGATGGGCGCACGCTACCCCGAGTACTTCCACGCCTACATCAAGCGCGCGGCCCAGCTCGAGCTGGTCGACTCCGAACTCACCCGCTACGATCTCGACGCCTTGGGCAAGGCAATGAAGCCCGAGCGCGACCTGCAGTTCACCTACCTCGGCCTGCAGACCCTGTACGACCGCTACTTCA
>NZ_REBW01000068.1 GCF_007692535.1 Thioalkalivibrio sp.
CACGCTGGGAACACCTTGGCACTGTCAGGTCTGGAGCGGTCGTGCCGTCGCGGGGACGCCGTGAATACGTCCCTGTAGGCTTGACGGCAGCATCCCTGCTGCCAACACCCCGCGACGGCACGACCGCTCCAGACCCACGGCCCGGCGCCGGGGCGCGAGGGCCTAAGGCTTCCAGCCCAGCGCCTCGGCCTTGCGGCGGGCGATGCGCGGGATGTCGGCGGCGACGAAGTGCGCGTGCAGCACCTGCACGCCGATCATGTGGTTGATCACCGCGTCGAGCTGCACCTGGGTCGAGACCGAGGTTTCCTCGGCCTCGTGCAGCTCGAACAGGCGCCGCACGCCGTCGGGATCCAGCAGGCCGGCCTCGCGGATCGCGTCCTCGGAGAGGTACTGGTCCGCCAGGGCCTTCATCGCCGCCCATTTCTTCGGGTCGGTGTGCGCCGGCGGGGCCATGAACGCGAACTTCTCGCGCTCGTAGAGCACCTTGGGCAGCAGGCCCTTCATCGCCTCGCGCAGCACGTATTTCTCGACGCGACCCTTGATGCGCATCGAGGGCGGCAACTGCGCGGCGAACTCGGCCAGGTGGTGGTCCAGGAACGGCGGGCGTGCCTCCATCGAGTTCGCCATGTCGACGCGGTCGCCGCCCCAGGTCAGGATCTGGCCCTCGAGCATGGTCTTGATCCAGACGTACTGGGCCTTGTCCAGCGGATGCCGGCCCTCCAGCATTTCGCCGTCCAGCGCCTCCGCGATGGCGGCCCCGGGCGCATAGCCTTCGAGTGCGGCCCGGCGTTCCGGCGTCAGCAGCGCCGGCACGTGTTCAGCCGCCGCCAGCCAGGGCTGCAGGCAGGAGGGCGTGAAGCCGATCAGACCGGTGAGCGCCGGGTCATCCAGTTCGTTTTCGGCCAGCATCGCGCCGCTGAACAGCTTGTTGCTCTCGGAGAGCATCTGCTGCCACACCGCACGTTCGGCGGCGTCCATGGTGTCGAGCCCGTGCAGGAACAGGTCGCGCCGGAAAGCCGGGTAGCCGCCGAAGAGCTCGTCCGAGCCCTCGCCGGTCACCACCACCTTGTAGCCGGCCTCGTTCACGTGACGGCTCATCAGCAGCTTGGCGACGCCGAGCGTGTTGTAGATGGTGCGTTCGGAATGCCAGAGCGTCTCGACCAGGTTGTCGTAGAGGTGGTCGGCCTGCAGGGTCATGATGTCCTGGTCGGCGCCGACGCTCTCGGCCATTTCGCGCGCGATCGCGGTCTCGTCGTAGGCGACGTCGTCGAAGCCGATGGTGAAGGCCTTCACCGGGCTTTGCTGGGTCGCGGCGGCAAGGCCCAGCGTGATGCACGAATCGATGCCGCCGGACAGGTAGCAGGCGACCGGGACATCGGCCTCGAGGCGTAGCTGCACCGCTTCCATCAACTGTTCGCGCACGCCCTCGATCCAGTATTCCTCGTCCTCCTCGTTGTGTTCGGCGCGCTCCGCGGCCAGCGGGAAGTCCATGTCCCAGTACTTCTCCTGGCGGATCTTCAGCTTGCCGTGCGCGCGTTCGACGATGACCACGTGGCCCGGCTTGACCTGGTGGATGCCCTCGAAGGCGGTGGTGCCCGGCACCATCGTCTGCATCAGCTGGTGGAACAGCCCGGTGTCCGAGAACCGGCGCGGGACTTCGGGGTGCGCGAACAGGACCTTCAGTTCGGACCCGAACACGAAGGCGCCGTCGGCCTCGGTGAAATACAGCGGCTTGACCCCGAAACGGTCGCGGATCAGCACCAGCCGATCGTGCTCGCGGTCGTAGAGCGAGATCGCGAATTCGCCGCGAAAGTGCGGCAGCGCATCCTCCAGCCCGAGCCGCTCGTAGAGGTGCATCACCATCTCCGAGTCACTCTTGGTGCGGAACTTCACGCCGCGCAGCGTCAGGTCGGTGCGGATGCGCTTGTAGTCGTAGAGTTCGCCGTTGACCGCGGTCATGATCCTGCCGCCGGTCATGCAGAACGGTTGCCGGCCCCGGTTCTCGTCCAGGTCGATGATCGACAGCCGGGCATGCGAAAAGCCGACGCCGCGGTCGTCCTGGGTCAGGTAGCCGAAGCCGTCGGGCCCGCGGTGGTACTGGATGGCCGCCATCGCCACCAGCGTTTCGGGATCGACCGGGCGGTCCGGGTGGGCGTGAAAGATTCCTGCAATGCCACACATGGCATGTCTCCTTTCGTACTCTCAATGGGGTGTCGGACGCCTTCGCGCGATGTCGGCGCAGCGCCCTTCAGGCGTTCAGGGCGAACGAGGTGTCGGGGGAGGAACGGCGTCGACCCGGTAGCGGGACGCCGTGAATACGTCCCTGTAGGCTTGACGGCAGCATCCCTGCTGCCGACACCCGCTACCGGGTCGATGCCGTTCCTCCGGGCATCCGCGCAGGCACGGAGGTCCATCACTGTTCGGGGGTGTCCATCACCGCGCTGATCCGGCGCACGATCGAGGTCAGCAGGGCCATGCGGATGAACACCGCGCCCCGGGCCTGCGCGAAGTACCAGTTGTGCGGGGTGTCGTCGAGATCGGTGGCCAGTTCGACGCCGCGAGCCAGTGGGTGCAGGATGATCGCGCCCTCCTTCAACGGCGAATTCCGGGTCAGATGCAGGCCGGCGCCCAGCGACTCGAAGCTGTCGCCGACCCACGCGATCGCGTTGATGTACACCACGTCCAGATCCGGCAGCACCGGATCCAGCTCGTGCACCACCCTGAGGGTGAGCCCGGCGCGTTCCAGTTCCTCGCGCTGCCCCGCATCGAAATTCTCGTTCTCGTTCTCGTTGGAGATGATGACCACCTCCCGGATGGCCTCGGGGAAGCAGCCGAGCAGCAGCAGCAGGCTGCGCACGGTGCGCATGCGCGAGGGCACGCCGATGATCCCGATCCGGATCCGCTGCTCCGGCGCAACCTCACCCTGGAACAGTTCCGGCCGCCACTTGGCCAGCGTGTAGAGATCCGCCATCGCCTGCGTCGGGTGCTCGTCGATCCCGTTGCCCGCATTGACGATCGGGATGCGCAGGCCGTCGAGCATGTCGTAGACGGCGTGCCCCTCGGAGCTGCGCAGAACGATCACGTCGCCGTAATTGTTGAACATCTCGGCAATGTCGGCCAGTGACTCGCCCTTGGCCATGCCGGTGCTCTTCGCATCGGTGATCGACATGATTGCGCCGCCGAGGCGGTGCCAGGCGCTCTCGAAAGAGAGGCGGGTGCGCGTCGAGGGCTCATAGAAGGCGCTGATCAGGATCTTGCCCGTGAGCGGCAGGTGCATCAGCGCCGGCGTGGACTCGAATTGCGCCGCGAGCCGGAACAGCTGGACCAGCGTTTCCCGGTCGAACTGCCGGGCCGACACCACGTGTCCAGCGGCCAACGTGAGCAGCGGTTCCGGGTTCTCCGGCAGGGCATCGGCCAGGGCCTTCGGCCGCTCGATGCCGGCGGTGCCGTCCTTCGGCTGCAGCGGACGCCGCAACTGTTTCTGCTGGGATGTCACCACAGGCGGCCCCTTTTCCAGTCATGGACGAACAGCGTGATCAACAGGATGGGGGCCAGGGTCGCGACGCTCGTGGCGATGACCACGATCGTGCCCAGTGCCCCGACGGATATCGTCATCGTACACCTCCAGTTGCGCCCGCGGTGCCGCGGGGTTCGGCCTCAGCGAGGCTGCGCCAGTCGAAGTCCCGGGGCGCGATCCAGGTGAACAGCACCAGCACCGCCAGCGACACCGCGGCTCCGACCAGCGCGGCGACGTAGAAGCCGATCACGAAATAGCTGACCAGGCCGAGCGTGGTGCCGGCGATCATGCTCAGTGCCGCTCCGGTCGGGTTGGCACGGCGCCAGTACAGGCCGGCGACCACCGGCCAGATCGCGCTGGCGACGAAGGCACCGGTGAAGTACAGCACCGCAGCGAGCGAGCCGATGATCGGCAGTTCGCCGCGGTAGCTGGCCGCGGCCCAGGTCAGCAGGCCCAGCAGGACCACGATGACCTTGGTGGCACGGAACTGCTCGTGCTGCGACGCGCTCTTGCGGATATGTCCGCGGTAGATGTCGCGGGTCACCAGGTCCGACGTTGCGGCGAGCAGCGAGTCGAGGCTCGATGCCAGTGCCGCAAAGACGACGATGAACACGACGATCGCGCCGGTGAGGCCGAGGACCTCGGCCGCGACCAGCGGTCCGACCATGTCCGCGACCGGGACGTTGATCCCCAGCGCCGGCGTCGCCAGCGCGATGAAGCCCGCGACGATCGGGATCGGCAGCCACAGCAGCCCGGCGAGCAGGTAGGCGCGGAATCCGACGCTGCGGCCAAAGGCGAAGGCCCGCGACCACCAGACGTTGGAGTGGAAGATCTCCCCGACCCCGAACAGAAGGTTGTTGAACAGGAACATGATCGCCGCGGGGAAGAGCAGGTTCAGCAGCTCCGGGCGCTCTTCCATCAGGTTGAAGTGGATGGCCTCGAAGCCGACCTTGTCGATGGTCAGCCAGGCGATGAAGGCGACGCCGAGAATGATGATGATCGTCTGCACGAAGTCCGTCCCGATGACCGCGCGCAGGCCGCCGAGCAGGGTATACAGCACGCAGACGGCCAGGATGATGGTCATGCCGACCCGGTAATCGATGCCGGACAGGGCGTTGATCAGCACGCCGCCGGCCATCGCCAGGCTGACCAGCCAGCCGAAGGCGTAGATCAGCGAGACGACCAGGAACACGCGCCAGGTGAACTTGCCGAATCGCAGCCGGATGAAGTCGCCCGACGTGAACCCGTGCGGCATCAGTTCGCGGATGCGCTTGGCCAGCGGCGCGAACAGGATCAGGCCCAGCGCCCCCAGCGAATAGCCGAACATGCCCCAGACCCCCAGTTGCAGCGCGAGCTGCGGCGCGGTCATGGTGGTGTTCGCGGTGACCCAGGTGGCCATCGCCGTGGCCGTGGCCAGTGCCAGCCCGACGTTGCGGCCGGCCAGCATGTGGTCCTCGGCGGTCTTGTTCTTGCGGCCCAGGAACCAGCCCAGGAACACCCAGAGGATGCTGAAAGCGATCAGCAGGCCCCAGGCGATGCCTTCGGGCAGGATCGCCACGTCCTCCGTGATGGTCACGACGCCTCCCGCACCCGCGCAATCTCGGTGACGGCCTCCTCGGTGGTCATCACACGCGCGTAGCGGTCCTTGATGGTCGTGATCGTGGCCTCCTGCAGTTCCGGCGTCACCGTGGTGCAGCCGTCCTCGATCAGGGTCACGTAGAAGCCGAGATCGCAGGCGTCGCGCACGGCGGTGGAGACGCACTCATTGGAGTACACGCCGACGATGAACAGCGAGGTGATGTCCAGGTTGCGCAGGATGTACTGGAGGTTGGTCGAGTTGAACACGCCGCTGGCCGTCTTGTTCAGCACGATCTCGTCGCCGACCGGGGCTACCGACTCGACGAACTCCGCCTCCTTCGATCCCGGCGGCGCATGGAGATTCAGGCGCTTGTGCCCCGGGCTGCGGTCGCGCCCGTCGCGGGTCAGCGACTGGATCCGGGAGTGGATCACCTCCAGCCCCTGTGCGCGGAAGGCATCCTGCAGCCGGCGCACGTTCGGCAGCACCACCTTTTCCAGATACTGAAAGTAGTACTCCTGGGCCTTCAGCGGCACGCCCGAGGCGGCGGCGTCGGCGAATACGCCATGGCCGCGCGCGGCGTCGAGGTACTGCAGGTCGATGCACAGGAGCGCGACGTGATGCTTGGCCAGTTCCTGGCGCAGTTGCCGCGTGGAAATGAGGCTGCCCTGGTACTGTTCGCGGAGCGGGTCCAGCGCGTCGAAGTCGGTCAGCGGGGTGATCTTGTCGTTCATGCGGAGGGCTCCTTTCAGTGTTTGGCGGCCAGCGCCAGCACGCTGCGCAGCATCAGGTTCGCCCCGACCTCGATGTCCTCCCAGTTGGTCCACTCGCCGGCGGAGTGGCTGCGGCCCTCGATGCTGGGAACGAAGATCATGCCGGTGCGCGCCACCGCACTCATGCTCTGCGTGTCGTGGGCGGCCCCGCTGGGCATGCGCAGGTACTCCAGTCCCATGGTTTCGGCCTCCGAAGCGATCAGGTCCAGCAGGCCCGGGTCGCAGCGGGTCGGCCGGATCTCGGAGAGCACGTCGAATTCGAACATCAGATCGCGCCGGCGCGCGATGCTCGACAGGGTGCGCCGGCAGGCGTCGGACAGGGCCTTCAGCACGCGCTCATCGGTATCCCTGACTTCGACGGAGAAGATGGCCTCTCCGGGGATGGTGTTGGCCGCGCCGGGCTTCAGTTCCACCCGCCCGATGGTGGCGCGGCTGTTCGGACCCCCGTGCTCCTCGAGGATCCGGTTCACCTCGCCGCCGAACTCGGCGAGGCCCTGAAAGGCGTCGATGCGCATGTCCATCGGCGTCGTGCCGGCGTGGTTGGGCTGCCCCTTCAGGCGCACCTCCCACTTGAACAGACCGGTGATGGCCTCCACCACGCCGATGCTGATTCGCTTGCGGTCGAGGACCGGGCCCTGCTCGATGTGCAGTTCGAGGAAGGCGTGGATCGTGGACGGGTCGCGGCGCGCGGCCAGTGCCTCGTTCGCGTCGAGGCCCCAGGCCGCCATCGCGTCGACCAGCGTGACGCCCTCGAGGTCGCGGGCACCCTGGATGCGCTCCGGCGTCAGATGCCCCGCCAGCGCCTGGGAGCCGAACATGCCGCCGAAGCGGCCTTCCTCGTCGCTGAAGTCGATGACCTCCAGCGGGTAGCGGAGCTCGATGCCGGCCTCCTTCACGGTACGCAGCACCTCCAGGCCGACCAGCACCCCGAGTGCGCCGTCCAGAGGCCCGCCGCCGGGAACGGTATCCAGATGCGAGCCCATGACGACGGCCGGCCGCGTGCCGTCGTACTCCAGGCGGCCGTGGAGGTTCGCCGCGCCGTCCTGGAAGAGTTCGAGACCCGCGACCCTTAGCCGCTGCCGGAACCAGTCCCGGCCCTGGCGGTCGCCCTCGGTGAAGGCGCGCCGGTTCAGTCCGAGTTCGGCATCCCGCCCGACCTGGCCCAGGTCGAGCACGTCCTGGCGCAGGCGACCCATGTCGATCTTCACGTCCCCCACGTGGGCTTCCGGTTGTGCCTGCATCGTTTCCGCCATGTTGCCTCCTGTAGGGGTGCTGACTGGGGTGGGTTCGTAGGTCATGCGAGCTTCCGTCCACGGACAATGGCCAGCAGCAGGACGACGAAGACCGCGGCGCCCAGTGCGAAGAACAGGAAGGCGCGGCTCAGCGCATGGTGCTCCACGACCACGACCGCCTCGTCGCTCCACGTCTCCGCGCCTTCGGCGCGAATGCGGAACCGGTACGTGTTGTCCGAGAGGCCGCTGATCGTCGTACTGGTGTCGCTGCCGCGGTAGATGATGCGCGCGTCAGCGTGGTCGGGCCCCGTCGCCTGTTCCAGTTCGAATCGCTCGGCCCCGCTCCAGTCGAGTGAGAAGAAGCCGGCGCTGTCGCGCTCCGGGGGCGAGTCGAACGCCGGTTCGGCAAGACTGCTTCCGCCGGGAACGAGCCAGAACAGGAGCAGCAGCGCCCAGAGCAGCGCCGGGTTGGGCATCCTTTCGGTCGTCATCGTGCGATGGCCTCCCGGGTCGCTGAAGCGGTGCGGTGACCGCCGGTCATGGGTGTCCCTCGTAGGGGTGCAGGCCGGCTCTCGGTTCCGTCGAGGCCATCGTTTCGACCAAAGCCTCCAGGCCCTTTTCCAGCGCGGCCAGTTTTGCTGGATCGAGATCCTGCAGCGCCCGGTTCAGTTCACCCTGCGGCGCCGCCGGTGCCCGGGTCAGCAGTTCCCGGCCGGCGTCGGTGACGAACAGCCGGACCACGCGCTGGTCGCGCTCGCGGCGCCGACGCTCGACCAGCCCGCCCTGCTCCAGCTTGTCGAGCAGGTTGGACGCTGTCGAGGGGTGTACCGATAGCTGCCGCGACAGGTCGCTGACGTTCAGGCCGGGGGAACGTTGCAGCTCCCACAGTGCCCACAGCTGCGCGGCGCTGATCCCGCAGGCGCGCTCGACGCTGCGGGAATGCCCCTGCAGGGCGCGGATGATCACGCGCAGCTGGCGGATCACCGAACGGATCGGGTCGTGCTCCGCCATGGCCTGGGATTCTTCGACAAGCTGTGTCGACATCGCCAACGAGCCTCCGGGAACCAAGAGCCGTTTATTTTTGTGCAAAAGTACTTTCAGCGCAAATCGCTTTGTGCCGGTGGCCTTCATCCGGGGGGCGTAAAGGCGTGCACCACACAGGGTGCACGTCAGGGGTCAGCCTGCCAAGGGGAACAGCCGGGCGCGGGCCCCGAAGATTTCCTGTTGTCGCAGCGCTGGCCGGGAGGTTGTTCGGAAGAGGATCGTCGAGCGGCTGTGAACCCTGCTTCCGCGACGCGGGTGTTGTTAAAAAGAAACAAAAAGAGGTTTCATATCTAGCTGATTAAGCGAACTTTTATCCAGGATATCAGGACTCGTTGGAGAAGTGTCTCGAATCTGATACAATACGGTGGCGTGTTCATGGGGGTGCGACCCAGGGCCAGGCCCGCGTTCTCCCGCCAGAGGCAGTGCAGACAGATGCGCGACCCGCCGCGCCGCGACAGCGCCGCCGGCACCTCACCAACCTCACCGGAGAAAGACCATGCTGTCCAGAAAGATTCTCGCCGCAGCGATCGCTGGATCGTTCATCGCCCCGACCATGGTGGCCGCCGACCCGATCGACTTCGATTTCTATGGTTCGCTGCGCCTCCAGTACGAGGCTGCCGACCCCAAAGGAGTCAGCAGCTACAACGGTTTCCGTGATGCCTATTCGCGTATTGGCTTCACCGCGAATGCTCCGGTAGCCGATGGCATCGATGCCTTCGCGCAGCTCGAAATCCCGCTGGATCTGGCGAACGGCAAGGTCCAGGATCCTTTCAATGGCGAAAATGAGGACGTGCGCATCGGCAAGATCGGCCTGAACACCGACTTCGGTACGTTTGCCTACGGCCGCGACTGGCTGCCGTACTACAACGCGATCGCCTTCCCGGTGGACATGTTCAGCAGCTTCCAGAGCGGCTTCGCGACCTTCACCACGTTCCGCGAAAGCAACAGCCTGATGTACTACTCGCCGGACTTCAACGGCTTCTCGTTTGCCGGGTCCTATAGCGCAAACGCAGGTTTTGGCGGAGACGATCGCTATCAGTTGACGGGTGCTTATACGTTTGCCGATACCACGATTGCCCTGGGTATCGACAGTCCGGATGGTGATGCGGACACTCGCTTCTACGGGCTTTCCGTGATGCACAACATGGGGCCGTGGTACATCGGTGGCAAGATCGAATATGTCGATAGCGATCAGGACGCCAATGCATTCGGCGATGATGGCGATATCGCTTTCAACCTGTTCGCGAGCTACAGCATGGGCCAGCACACCTTCAAGGGCATGTACGCCAACGTGGACAACTACGGCGAGGATGTCTTCCACCTCGGGTACGACTACCAGTACAAGCGCAATCTGATGTTCTTCGCCGAGTACTATTACGAGGAGAAGGGCACGGGCGCGGTGCCGGTCGTGAAGGCCCGGGACAGCCGTTCCGATCCCGTGGGCTTCGGGCCGACGGATGCCGACGGTAACCCGGCTGGCAGCAACACGGCGTTCATGGTTGGTGCCCGCTACGACTTCTGAGGAGGTCGCCATCCATTCCGGGTCGAACCGGAATCGACGCAAGACGCCTGGGGCGGTTTTTCGCCCTGGGCGTTTTGCTGTACGGCGGATGACCGCGTTCGGTGACATCCCCGCGCACGCCGGCCACCCCGTTTCCCTGCCCGGCGCAGGGGCTGGCAGCGGATCGCGTTTCAGGCGGGCTGGGAAGGTTCGCGCCCCGGGCGGCGGATACGGTCGGGGTGGGCGATGCGGGCGAGCAGCACGGCCAGCACGATCGCCGGCAGGCCGATGAGCGCCGACGAAATGAAGAACCAGAACCAGCCGACGTGCTCCGCGAGCAGGCCGGTGAAACCGGCCAGGAACTGCCCGGGCAACGTCATGATGGAACTGAACAGCGCGTATTGCGTCGCGGTGTAGGCGGTGTTGGTCAGGCTGGAGAGGTAGGCGATGAAGACCGAGATCGCCAGCCCGCCGCTGATGTTGTCGGCCATGATCGCGAACACCAGCCCGTAGGTCTGCGGCCCCAGCAGTGCCAGCCAGGAGAAGGTCAGGTTGGTCAGCGGTGCCAGGATCGCGGTTGCGATCAGCATGCGCAGGATGCCGAAGCGCATCACCAGAAGCCCGCCGACCGCGGCGCCGGTCAGCGTCATCGCCAGCCCGAACGCGGCGGCGATGTTCGCGATCTCGGCCTTGGTGAAGCCGAGATCGAGATAGAAGGGGTTGGCCATCACGCCCATGAAGATGTCGCTGATGCGGAATACCCCGATGAAGACCAGGATCGCAAGCGCCGACACCCCGAAGCGTTGCCAGAAATCGGCGAACGGACCGACCACGGCACCGATGAACCAGGCGGTCAGGTCACGCCGCCAGCCCCGGTGCCGGGTGCCGTCCAGGTAGTCGACCACGCGCTGCTCCATCTGCCAGGTGTGCGCGTCCACCGCGACCTCGGGCTCGCGGATGATCAGCGTGGTCAGCATGCCGACGCCCATCAGCACCGCCATCGCGCCGTAGGCCAGGCTCCAGTCTCCCGCCGAGGCGATGTGCAGCGCACCCGC
The DNA here is from genome assembly GCF_007692535.1 of Thioalkalivibrio sp. GTDB lineage: Bacteria > Pseudomonadota > Gammaproteobacteria > Ectothiorhodospirales > Ectothiorhodospiraceae > Thioalkalivibrio. The sequence continues at coordinate 10,699 of NZ_REBW01000068.1, forward strand.
GCCCGCGGCCAGCAGCGCCACCCGGTACCCGAACACGTAGGTCGCTGCCATCGCACCTTGGCGGTCACGCGAAACGGCCTCGATCCGGTAGGCATCGATCGCGATATCCTGGGTTGCGGAGCCGAACGCCGCCAATACCGCCCAGACCGCGACCAGCCAAAGCTGCTCGCGCGGATCGGTGAGCGCGATCCCGGTCAGCGCCAGCGCGATCACCGCCTGCGCTAGCAGCATCCAGGCGCGCCGACGGCCGAACCAGCGGGTCAGTAGCGGCAGCGCCATCCGGTCGACGACCGGTGCCCAGAACACCTTGATGCTGTGCGCCATGCCGACCCAGCTCAGGAAGCCGATCGCCGCCAGCTCCACGCCAAGGTCGCGCAGCCAGGCGGTGAAGGTGCCGCCGACCAGCAGCAGCGGCAGGCCGGCGGAGAAACCCAGGAACAGCATGCCGATCACGCGCGGGTGGCGGTACACCGCGAAGGCGGCACGCCAGTCGCGCTGGCCGGTGGCGGCCGTGGATTCGGACGGTTCAGTCATTCCGCATCTTCACCCAAAACCGCCACAGGGTTCGCCCTGAGTCTTTCGAAGGGCGCTTTCCTGGCGTGCATGCGCTCGT
>NZ_REBW01000174.1 GCF_007692535.1 Thioalkalivibrio sp.
CCTTCGGGTTCTCCGCGAGGAACTTGCGGATCGCGCCGGTGGAGGCCATGCGCAGATCGGTGTCGATGTTGACCTTGCGCACGCCGTGCTTGATGCCTTCCTGGATTTCCTCGACCGGTACGCCGTAGGTCTCGCCCATGTCACCGCCGTACTTGTTGATGATTGCCAGCCACTCCTGCGGCACCGACGAGGAGCCGTGCATGACCAGGTGGGTGTTCGGGATGCGCGCGTGGATCTCCTTGATCCGCTCGATGGCCAGAATGTCCCCGGTCGGCGGACGGGTGAACTTGTACGCCCCGTGCGAGGTGCCGATCGCGATCGCCAGCGCATCGACGCCGGTCTGCTTGACGAAGTCGGCGGCTTCGTTCGGGTCGGTGAGCAGCTGGTCGTGCGACAACACGCCCTCGGCGCCGGAGCCGTCCTCTTCACCCGCCATGCCGGTCTCGAGCGAACCCAGGCAACCCAACTCGCCTTCCACCGAAACACCGACCGCGTGCGCGAGTTCGGACACCTTGCGGGTGGTCTCGACGTTGTACTCGTAGGTGGCCGGGGTCTTCATATCGGGCATCAGGGAGCCGTCCATCATCACCGAGGTGAACCCGGACTGGATGGAGCGGAAGCAGACCGCCGGCTCGGCGCCGTGGTCCTGGTGCAGCACGACCGGGATATCGGGGTACTGCTCGACCGCGGCGATGATGATGTGGCGCAGAAAGGGCTCACCGGCGTATTTCCGTGCGCCAGCCGAGGCCTGGATGATCACGGGGGAATCGACCGCGGCCGCTGCCTCCATGATCGAGTGGACCTGCTCCATGTTGTTGGCGTTGTAGGCCGGCATGCCGTAGCCGTGCTCGGCAGCGTGGTCCAGCAACTGGCGAAGTGAAATCAGTGCCATGGGTGTTCCTCCTTACAGGATTCGGGTGGGGATGGATCAGTGCTCTTCGCACGAATGGTATCAGTTCAGCGGGACGGTCTCGCCCACGCGCACGATCTTCATGGCGTTGGTGCCGCCCTGCACGCCGTTGAGGTCGCCCTTGGTGATGATGACGAGTTCGCCTTCCTTCACGACGCCCTTGTCCAGGAGCAGGCGAATGGCCTCCCGGTTGGTCTCTGCATGGGTATCGGGCACGGTCGGGAGGCGCACGGGATAGACCCCCCGGTACAGGGTCAGACGGCGGCTGGTCTTGTGGTGCTGGGTCAGCGCAAAAATCGGAATTCCCGAACTGATGCGCGACATCCACAGCGGCGTGGAACCGGACTCGGTCAGCGCTGCGATCGCAGCGACGTCGAGATGGTTCGCCGTGTACATCGCGGCCATCGCAATGGCCTCGTCGACGCGACCGAAATAGCTGTCCATGCGATGGGTCGACTGCCTGGCCGCACGCTGGCGTTCGGCCGCCTCGCAGATCCGGCTCATGCTGTCGACCACCTTGTCCGGGTAACGGCCGGTGGCCGTCTCGCCCGAGAGCATCACCGCATCGGTACCATCGAGTACCGCGTTGGCCACGTCGAAGACCTCGGCCCGCGTCGGGATCTGGTTCTGGATCATCGACTCCATCATCTGGGTCGCGGTGATCACCACGCGGTTCAGCTTGCGCGCGCGGGTGATCAGGTTTTTCTGTACCGCCGGCAACTCGGCGTCACCGATCTCCACCCCGAGATCGCCGCGCGCGATCATGATCACGTCGGAGGCGGAGATGATCTCGTCGATCAGCTCCAGCGCCTCGGCGCGCTCGATCTTGGCGCAGATCGCGGCATCGCCGCCGGCCTCGCGCAGCAGGGTCCGGGCGAGATGGATGTCCTGTGCCGAGCGTGGAAAGGAGACGGCCAGGAAGTCGACCTCGAGTTCGGCCGCCAGGCGGATGTCGTCGCGGTCCTTTTCGGTGATCGCGGGCGCGGACAGACCGCCGCCCTGCCGGTTGATTCCCTTGTTGTCGGACAGCGTGCCGCCCACCACCACCGTCGTCTCGATGCGCAGCCCCTCGACCGAATCCACCTTCAGGACGAGACGTCCGTCGTCAAGCAACAGCACGTCGCCCGCCTGCACGTCGCCGGGCAGGTCGGTGTAGGTCAATCCGACCTGGGTCTGGTCGCCCGCATCCGGCGCCAGGCCCGCGTCGAGCGCGAACGTGTCGCCCTCGTTCAATTCGACCTTCACGTCACGAAAGCGGGCAATGCGGATCTTGGGACCCTGCAGGTCGCCAAGCACGCCGACGCAGCGGCCGACACGATCCGCGATCTCGCGCAGACGCCGCACCCGCTGCCGGTGGCTGTCGGGATCCCCGTGGGAAAAATTGACGCGGATCACGTCGACACCCGCGCGGACCAGCTTCTCCAGCGCCTTGTCGCTGTCGGTCGCCGGTCCCAGCGTGGCTACGATCTTGGTGCGTCTCATGCGCGGCAGATTTCCATGGCTGGTCGCCGGGCGGGGCTCAGCCCTTGGCCCGCTCTTCGAGCATCGCGACCGCCGGCAGCGTCTTGCCCTCGAGGAACTCGAGGAAGGCGCCGCCACCGGTGGAGATGTAGCTGATGCGCTCGGACAGCCCGTACTTGTCGATCGCCGCGAGGGTATCGCCGCCGCCGGCAATGGAAAAGGCGTCGCTTTCGGCGATGGCCTCACCGAGCGCCTTCGTGCCGTGCGCGAACTGGTCGAACTCGAACACGCCGACCGGGCCGTTCCAGACGATGGTGCCGGCCTTGCGCAGCAGCTCGGCATAGGACGATGCGGTGTCCGGACCGACGTCGAAGATCATGTCGCCCTCGGTTACATCGGCCACCTGCTTGACCTCGGCCGGGGTCGACTCCGCGAATTCCCGGCCGACGGTCACGTCGGTGGGCACCGGGATCTCACCGCCCTTGGCCTTGGCCGCGGCCATCAGCCGCTTCGCCTCGTCGAGCAGATCGTGCTCGCACAGCGACTTGCCGACCGGGTGCCCCTGGGCGGCGATGAAGGTGTTGGCGATGCCGCCGCCGACGATCAATTGATCGACGACCGTCGACAGCGATTCCAGCACCGTCAGCTTGGTCGACACCTTCGAGCCGCCGACGATCGCAACCAGCGGCCGTCTCGGGTTGTCCAGGGCCTTGCCCAGCGCATCCAGCTCCGCCGCCAGCAGCGGACCCGCGCAAGCGGTCGGGGCGAACTTGCCGGCACCGTGCGTGGACGCCTGGGCGCGGTGGGCGGTGCCGAAGGCGTCCATCACGAAGACGTCGCACAGCGCGGCGTACTTCTTCGCCAGGTCCTCGGCGTCCTTCTTCTCGCCCTTGTTGAAGCGCACGTTCTCCAGCAGCACGACCTCGCCGTCGGCCAGATCGACGCCGTCCAGGTAGTCGCGCACGAGGCGCACCTCGCGGCCCAACAGGGAGCCCATGTGGGCCGCCACCGGGGCCAGCGAATCGGCCTCGGAAAATTCGCCTTCGGTGGGGCGTCCGAGGTGCGACATCAGCATCACGCGGGCGCCCTTTTCCAGTGCCTGCTGCACCGTAGGCAGGCTGGCGCGGATACGGGCGTCGGAGGTGACTTTGCCTTCCTTCACGGGAACGTTCAGATCCTGGCGGATCAATACGCGCTTACCCTTCAGGTCGAGATCGGTCATCTTGATGACGGACATCACAGCACTCCTATGCAGGACTCGGAACAGAATGAAAGAGGTTGGGCAAGGACGGGGTCGCGCTTGCCGAACCGCTCTCCCGGATGACGGGCCCGTCGTGTGGCTGCGGAGACCGGAGTCATCCGCAGCCACACGGCGGGGAGCCGCAGCGACTACTTGCCGACGTGCTGCACCACGCGCAGCATGTTGCAGGTGTAGCCGTACTCGTTGTCATACCAGGCGACGACCTTGACGAAGGTGTCGTCGAGCTGGATGCCGGCGCCGGCATCGAAGATCGACGGCGCACTCACGCCGCGGAAGTCGGTGGAAACGACCTTGTCCTCGGTGTACGCGAGCACACCCTTCAGCTCGCCCTCGGACGCCGCCTTCATGGCCTTGCAGATGTCGTCGTAGCTGGCGCCCTTGTCGAGTTCCACGGTCAGGTCGACCACGGAAACATCGGAGGTCGGCACGCGGAAGGCCATGCCGGTCAGCTTGCCGTTCAGTTCCGGAAGGACCTTGCCCACGGCCTTGGCGGCACCGGTGGACGACGGGATGATGTTCTCGAGAATGCCACGGCCGCCGCGCCAGTCCTTCTGCGACGGCCCGTCGACGGTCTTCTGGGTCGCGGTGGCGGCATGCACGGTGCTCATCAGGCCACGCTTGATGCCGTAGTTGTCGTGCAGCACCTTGGCCACCGGGGCCAGCGCGTTGGTGGTGCAGGAAGCGGCGGAGAGGATCGCCTGACCGGCGTAGTCCTTGTGGTTCACGCCGTAGACGAACATCGGCGTCGCGTCCTTGGAGGGCGCACTCTGCACCACCTTCTTCGCACCCGCGTCGATGTGCTTCTGGCAGGTTTCCTCGGTCAGGAAGAAACCGGTCGACTCGATCACCACCTCGGCACCGACCTCGTCCCACTTCAGGTCGGACGGGTCGCGCTCCGCGGTCAGGCGGATCGTCTTGCCGTTGACGACCATATTGCTGCCTTCGACGGCGATATCGCCGTCGAAACGGCCATGCACGGAGTCATAGCGCAGCATGTACGCCAGGTACTCGGGGTCCAGCAGGTCGTTGATCGCGACCACTTCAAGCTCGGGAAACTCCTTCGCGATGGCACGGAACGCCATGCGGCCAATGCGGCCGAATCCATTGATACCGACTTTGATCGTCATGATTCACTCTCCAACTTGCTTGGTTTGCAAAGAAATCTGCCATCCGCCCGTGGCGGACGCGGGGTCAGGCCAGCACCGATTTCGCGACGCTGACGATGTTCTCGGCGGTGAAGCCGAAGTAGTTCATCAGGGCGTCTCCCGGAGCCGACTCGCCAAAGCGGTCCAGACCCACGACGGCGCCATCCAGACCGACGTACCTGTACCAGCCCACCGTCGCGCCGGCCTCCACCGCAACCCGGGCACGCACGGAGGCGGGCAGCACCGCCTCGCGGTACTCCGGGTCCTGCTGCTCGAAGAGCTCGACGCAGGGCATCGACACCAGGCGCACCTTGTGGCCGCTGCCGGCCAGCGTGTCCGCGGCCTGCAGCGAGACGCCGACCTCGGAACCCGTCGCGATCAGGATCAGGTCGGGGCTGCCGTCACAGTCGCGCAGCACGTAGCCGCCGCGGGCGATGTTCGCCACCTGCTCGGCGTCGCGCGTCTGCGGAGCCAGCCCCTGCCGCGACAGGATGAATGCCGAGGGGCCGTCGCTGCGTTCGATCCCCGCCTTCCACCCGACTGCGGTCTCGACGCCGTCGCAGGGGCGCCAGACGTTCAGGTTCGGGATCAGGCGCAGGCTCGAGGTCTGCTCGATCGGCTGGTGGGTCGGGCCGTCTTCGCCGAGGCCGATGGAGTCGTGGGTCAGCACGTAGAGCACGCGCTGCCCCATCAGGGCCGACATCCGGATGCCGTTGCGGGCGTAGTCGGAGAAGATCAGGAAGGTGCCGCCATAGGGAATGAAACCGCCATGGAGCGCGATCCCGTTCATGATCGCGGCCATCCCGAACTCGCGCACGCCGTAGAACACGTAGTTGCCGGAAGCATCGTCGTGGCTGATGCCCCTGGAGCCGGGGTGCATGGTCAGGTTGGAGCCGGCCAGGTCGGCGGAGCCGCCAAGCAGTTCGGGCAGCGCCGGGGCGTAGCCGCCGATCGCGTTCTGCGAGGCCTTGCGGCTGGCGACCTTCTCGGCCTTCTCGATGGTCTGCTGCACGAAGGCGTTGGCCTTCTCCGCCCAGTCCGAGGGCAGGTCCCCGCTCATGCGGCGCTCGTATTCCGCCGCCAGATCGGGATGCGCCTTCCGGTAAGCCGCGAAGCGCTCGTTCCACTCCGCCTCGGCCTTCGCGCCACGGTCCTTCGCGTCCCAGGCCGCGTAGATGTCGGCCGGGATCTCGAAGGCCGCGTGGCTCCAACCCAGTTCCTTGCGCGCCAGCGCGATCTCGTCGTTGCCCAGCGGCGCGCCGTGGCACTCTTCCTTGCCCTGCTTGTTCGGGGAACCGAAGCCGATGATGGTCTTGCAGCAGATCAGCGTGGGCTTGCCGGTCTCGGCACGGGCCTGCTCGATGGCCGCCTTGACCGCGTCGGCGCTGTGGCCGTCCACCCCGCGCACCACCTGCCAGCCGTAGGCCTCGAAGCGCTTGGGGGTGTCGTCGGTGAACCAGCCCTCGACCTCGCCGTCGATGGAGATGCCGTTGTCGTCGTAGAAGGCAATCAGCTTGCCCAGGCCCAGGGTTCCCGCGAGTGCACTGGCCTCGTGCGAGATGCCCTCCATCAGGCAGCCATCGCCGAGGAAGGCATAGGTATTGTGGTCGACCACGTGGTGGCCGTCGCGGTTGAAGTTCGCGGCGAGGATTTTCTCGGCCAGCGCCATCCCGACCGCGTTGGTCAGGCCCTGGCCCAGCGGACCGGTGGTGGTCTCGACGCCGGGCGTGTACCCGTATTCCGGGTGCCCCGGTGTCTTCGAGTGCAGTTGGCGGAACTGCTTGAGTTCGTCGATCGGCAGTTCATAGCCGGTCAGGTGCAGCAGCGAGTAGACCAGCATCGAGCCGTGGCCGTTGGACATCACGAAGCGATCGCGATCGAGCCAGCCCGGATTGGCCGGATTGTGCCTCATGTAATCGTTCCAGAGGACCTCGGCGATATCCGCCATGCCCATCGGCGCGCCGGGATGACCGGAATTGGCTTTCTGGACCGCGTCCATCGACAGGGCACGTATGGCGTTGGCAAGCTCTCTGCGGGAAGGCATGCGGATCTCCTAAACTGAAGTAGCGGTGAACGGATCGGGACTGGATGCCCGACGGTGCGCTGGCGCCGGCCGCTTGTTTTCTTTTTTCTAGCGACGCGAGGAAGCGGGTCGGTCGGCGATGATCGGCCGAATACAGCCCCATTTAAAGGCGGTGTATTCTGGCGACTTTCGGGGTTCGGAGCAAGTCCGGGATCCAGGACGCCGCCGCGTGCCTGCCCATGCCACCGCGCCACGGTTTAGAAATATGCGACAACCGGCGTTAAACTCTATCGGTTTTCTTTCATCCCCCACGCCCCGGTCCGAGGATCATTCGCATGGCCAAGAGTTATCTGTTCACGTCCGAATCGGTTTCCGAGGGTCATCCCGACAAGATGGCCGACCAGATCTCGGACGCCGTGGTCGATGCGATCCTGGCCAAGGATCCGCATGCGCGCATCGCCTGCGAAACGCTCACCAAGACCGGCATGGTCCTGCTGGCCGGCGAGATCACGACCAGCGCGGTCATCGATTACGAGAAGGTGGTGCGCGAAACGGTCTGCGGCATCGGGTACGACAATGCCGCGGTCGGTTTCGACGGGCATTCGTGTGCGGTACTGAATGCCCTCGGACAGCAGTCGCCCGACATCGCAATGGGCGTCGACCGCGACCTCTCGGACCGCACCAACCAGGGCGCCGGAGACCAGGGGCTGATGTTCGGGTACGCCGCACGCGAAACGGACAGCCTGATGCCGGCGCCCATCTACTACGCGCATCGACTGGTGCGCCGTCAGGCCGAGCTGCGCAAGAATGGCATTCTGCCCTGGCTGCGGCCCGACGCGAAGAGTCAGGTCACGCTGCGGTACGAGGACGGGGTCCCGTCAGGGATCGATGCCGTGGTACTATCCACGCAGCACGACCCCGAGATCGCACAGAAGGATCTTCGCGAAGCGGTGATGGAAGAGATCCTCCGGCCGGTTCTTCCGGCGGCGTGGTTCACACGCTGCGGCGGGGATCAGATCCACATCAATCCCACCGGCCAGTTCGTGATTGGCGGCCCGGTCGGGGACTGCGGCCTGACCGGCCGCAAGATCATCGTCGACACCTACGGCGGCATGGCCCGCCATGGCGGTGGCGCCTTCTCCGGCAAGGATCCGTCGAAGGTCGACCGCTCAGCCGCCTATGCGGGCCGCTATGTCGCCAAGAACCTGGTCGCGGCCGGTCTCGCCGACAAGTGCGAGATCCAGGTCTCCTACGCGATCGGGGTCGCCCAGCCGACATCGATCAGCGTCGAGACCTTCGGGACCGGGAGGATCGACGAAGCCCGGATCGTCGCACTGATCCGGGAGCACTTCGATCTGCGGCCCTGGGGACTGATCCAGGCGCTGGATCTGCTGCGGCCCCTGTACCAGCCGACGGCCGCATACGGGCACTTCGGGCGTGAAGACGTCGATCTGCCCTGGGAACATACCGATCGTGCGGAGGAACTCCGCGCGGCAGCCGGGCTCTGATAGCGTTCGGCGAAGAGATTACCCGGGCTGAGGAGCGCTGCAGCGGCATTCCCGTCAGGCTCAGCCGGGTCCCTTTCATTCATGCAACGGCGCTCATCCAGACTCACGGAGCCTTACACCATGAATGCTGTGATGAACCCCAACAAGCACCAGGATTACCTCGTCAAGGACATCGATCTTGCCGGCTTCGGCCGCAAGGAGATCGCGATCGCCGAGACCGAGATGCCCGGACTGATGCAGACCCGCGAGGAATTCGCCAAGGCTCAGCCGCTGAAGGGCGCGCGGATCGCCGGATCCCTGCACATGACCATCCAGACCGCGGTCCTGATCGAGACGCTGGAGGCGCTGGGCGCCGAGGTCCGCTGGGCCTCCTGCAACATCTACTCGACCCAGGATCACGCGGCCGCCGCGATTGCCGCCAATGGCACGCCGGTGTTCGCCGTGAAGGGCGAGACCCTCGAAGAGTACTGGGACTACGCCCACCGGATCTTCGAGTGGCACGACGGCGGCACGCCGAACATGATCCTCGATGATGGCGGCGACGCCACGCTGCTGGTGATCCTGGGCTCGAAGGCGGAGCAGGATCCGTCGGTGCTGGATAACCCCGGCAACGACGAGGAACGCGCACTGTTCGCGTCCATCCGGAAGCGTCTGAAGGAATCCCCGAACTGGTACTCGGAGATCAAGAAGAACATCCAGGGAGTGACCGAGGAAACCACCACCGGCGTCCATCGTCTCTACCAGATGCAGAAGGAAGGCACCCTCCCCTTCCCGGCGATCAACGTGAACGACTCGGTCACCAAGTCCAAGTTCGACAACCTCTACGGCTGCCGCGAGTCGCTGGTTGACGCGATCAAGCGTGCGACCGACGTGATGGTCGCCGGCAAGATCGCCGTGGTCTGTGGTTATGGTGATGTCGGCAAGGGCAGTGCCCAGTCGCTGCGTGGCCTCGGCGCCATCGTGTGGATCACCGAGATCGATCCGATCTGCGCACTGCAGGCGGCGATGGAAGGCTACCGCGTGGTCACCATGGAAGACGTCGCGGACCAGGCCGACATCTTCGTCACCGCCACCGGCAACATGAACGTGATCAACCACGATCACATGGCGGCCATGAAGAACCAGGCCATCGTCTGCAACATCGGGCATTTCGACTCGGAAATCGATGTCGCCAGCCTGCGCCAGTACCAGTGGGAAAACATCAAGCCGCAGGTCGATCACGTGATCTTCCCCGACGGCAAGCGCATCATCATGCTCGCCGAGGGCCGGCTGGTGAACCTGGGCTGCGGCACCGGGCACCCGAGCTTCGTGATGTCCAATTCCTTCACGAACCAGACGATGGCCCAGATCGAGCTGTTCGCCCACGGCGACCGCTACGAGAACAAGGTCTACGTGCTGCCGAAACACCTGGACGAGAAGGTCGCCGCGCTGCACCTGCAGAAGCTCGGCGCCAACCTGACGCAATTGACGCCGGAGCAGGCGGCGTATCTCGGCCTGCCGGTCGAGGGTCCGTTCAAGCCGGAGCAATACCGCTACTGAGCGGACGCCCGACGTCTCCGTCGCGGCAGCGGGAAATGGAATTCGCGCGTGGTGGCCTCCGCTGCACCACGTGCCGCTGCTTCCCCGGGGCGGCCTGTTTCGGTCGCGGACCGCATCCGTCACCCGGGATCCGCCACGAACACGCACAATCGGCCCCCTCTGATCGGGGGCTGGGTGCAGGCCGGCGGGATCCCGATACGTCGGGACGATCCGCCAGCCCCGTGGACACCGACCCTGTGCCTGGTTTCGACCGGAATGACGGTGCGTGCAAGCGAAGGGCAGGCCGTCATCCGCCTCCCGGCGCGAGCCAGCGCCCGACGGCGGGACATTGCAGGCCTCCGAACGGCGGAAGACGCTGCGCTCTACCGCCCTGCCGGCTCGCGCCGGGAGGGCCCTTTCGTGTGTCGGGATGGATCGCCCCGTACCGTCGGCACCTGCGATGACGGAATCGGACGGCACCTGTCTCTCTTTCGAATCCTTTGAGGACACAGCATGAACCAACCCACGAATACCGATCCGGTGTTCAGTTTCGAATTTTTCCCGCCCAAGAACGAGGAGGGCGCCGGGCGCCTGCGCAAGGCCCGCGCTCGCCTCGCAGCCCTGGGGCCCGAGTATTTCTCCGTGACCTTCGGGGCCGGCGGTTCCACCCGCGACCGCACGCTGGAAACGGTGCTGGAGATCCAGCGCGAGGGCAGCGTCGATGCCGCTCCTCATATCTCATGCATCTCATCCTCGCGCTCCGAGCTGCTGGACCTGTTGCGGGCCTACCGCGATCACGGGGTACGCCGACTGGTCGCGTTGCGCGGCGATCTGCCCTCGGGCGCTGGCGGCGGGCTCGGCGAGTTCCGCTACGCGGTGGAGCTGGTGCGGTTCATCCGGGAAGAGTTCGGCGATCATTTCCGGATCGAGGTCGCGGCCTACCCTGAATTCCACCCGCAGGCCGCGAATGCCGAGAAGGACCTGGAGCACTTCTGCCAGAAGGTGGCTGCCGGGGCCGACTCCGCAATCACGCAGTATTTCTACAACCCCGACGCCTATGCCTTCTTCCTCGAACGCGTGAGCGCGATGGGCGTGGACATCCCGATCATTCCGGGGATCATGCCCATCACCAACTACACACAGCTGGCGCGCTTTTCGGACGCCTGCGGCGCCGAGATCCCGCGGTTCATCCGCAAGCGCCTCGAGGCCTATGGCGACGACACGGCGTCGATCCGGGCCTTCGGGACGGAAGTGGTCACCCGGCTCTGCCAGCAACTGCTGGACGACGGCGCGCCCGGCCTGCACTTCTACTCGATGAACCAGGCGGTGCCGTCCGAAGCCGTCTGGAAAAACCTGAACCTGGCCCCCGGGCGCTGACCCATGCG